>JAFKJY010000088.1 GCA_017305835.1 Hyphomicrobiales bacterium | reverse complement strand
GCATGCGCGAGAACAGCTCGGCGCCGCGCTTTTCCGAACCGCCGGTGGAATTGCCCCAGCCCGAGCTCGGCGAGACCTCCTCCAGTTGCAGGAACATGTCCACCTCGCTCTTGCCGAAGACGACGCTGTTGGGCGTGCTGACGGGCAGGCCGAGCACGGTGCCCTTGGCCGGGTCGCTCGGCCCGCCGTCGGTGACGGAGCCGGGATGCAGGTGCATCATCAGCGACACGCTGGGCTCGGCGCCGTGGCCCATCTCGTCGGCGCGGAACAGGTCGCCGCCGAGGTCGCGCGCGATGCGGGCGGGGTTGATCGAGGCGATCAGCCGCCCGGTGCGGCGGCGGAAGTTGCGGCCGGCGATCTCGGCCGGCGTCTGGTTCGGTCCGTGATGGGTGATCAGCAGGATCTTGCCGAAGCCGGAGCGCTCCAGCCCGTCGAGGATGCCCTCGATCTGCTGCGCGAGGAAGGCCGGCGACACGCTGATCGTGCCAGGGAAGGCGTCGATCGCCTCCGACACGCCGTAGAAGACAGGCGGCAGCCAGACGTCGCCGGTCCGCTCGGCCGCCTGCTTGGCCAATGCCTCCGACACCAGCGTGTCGTAGCCGAGCGGCAGTTGCGGACCGTTGGCCTCGACCGTGCCGATCGGCACGATCGCCACCGCGCCGCGGGCCGCGGCGTCCCGCGCCTGGCGCCAGTTCATGTGTGGCAGGTAGTTGCCCATCTGAAATCCTCCGGAAGTTTCGTGGTGAATGCGGTCGGCCGGCGGCGTTCCTAGCCCGAGCGGCCGCGCGAGCGCGGGTCGAGCATGTCGCGCAGCCAGTTGCCGATGGCGTTGATGGAGATGATGGTCAGCGACACGACGAAGCCGGGCATGACGACAAGCCACCATTTGCCGAGCTGCAGGTAGCGCTGGCCCTCCGAGATCATGGCGCCCAGCGTCGGCGCCGGCGGCGGCACGCCGAGGCCGAGATAGCCGAGCGCGGCCTCGGCGATCATCACATGCGCGAATTCCAGTGTGGTGATGACCCAGATCGAGCCGGCGATGTTGGGCAGTACGTGGTAGAGCAGGATGCGCGCGTCCGAGCAGCCGGTCGCCCGCGCCGCCATCACGAGGTCGGTCTCGCGCAGCGACAGCACCTGCGCGCGGGCGACGCGCGCATAGACGACCCAGACGATGAGCGAGAGCACGCAGATCGTCGTGCCGACGCCCGGCCGCAGCACCGCCGCCAGCGTCAGCACCAGCAGCACGCCCGGCACCGCGAGCTGGATGTCGACGACGCGCATCAGGAGGTTGTCGACCCGCCCGCCGAGATAGCCGCTGGCGAGCCCGATCGCCGTGCCGATCACCCCGCCGGTCAGCACGGCGAAGAAGGTGATCAGCAGCGACGTGCGCATGCCGCTGACCAGCCGCGCCAGCAGGTCGCGGCCGAGCTGGTCGGTGCCGAGCAGGTAGGTGCCGGCATTGCCCTGGGTGAGCGGCGGCTTCAGCACCGAAAGCAGGTCCTGCGCGGTCGGATCGCGCGCCAGCAGCGGCCCGAAGGCCGCGACGGCGACGACCAGCGCCACCGCGACGAATGCCGCGAGCACGGAAGGCGGGCAGCGCGACAGCAGCCGCCGCAGCGCGGTTGGCTGCGGCTTCGCCGGCTGGTCGGTGCGGGGGTCGGAGAGGATCGCCATCGCCGCCCTCACTTCAGCCTGATGCGCGGGTCGACCAGCGCATAGACGATGTCGGTGACGAGGTTGATCGTCACCACGGCGCCGGCGACGAAGATGATGATCGTCTGCGCGAGCGGGAAGTCGCTCGCCAGCAGCGTGTCGCGCGCGAAGCTGCCGAGTCCCGGCCATCCGAAGATCGATTCCACCACGATCGTGCCGCCGATCATGGCGATGATCTGCAGGGAGATGACGGTCAGAACCGGCAGCAGCGCGTTGCGCACCATGTGGCGCAGCACGATGACCGGCCGCGACAGGCCCTTGGCCTGGGCCGTCAGCACGTAGTCCTGCTCGATCGTCTCCAGCATGCTCGCCCGCAGCACCCGCGCCACCAGCGCCAGCGGATAGAGCGCCAGCGTGAAGGCCGGCAGCACGATCGAGGACGACGTCGCGCCGCCGGAGACGGGCAGCCATCTCAGCAGCACGGCGAAGAACAGGATGAGCAGCGGCCCGACGACGAAATGCGGCACCGACTGCGCGAGCCCCGTCGCGGCCGAGACGAAACGGTCGAACCAGCCGCCCTTGAAGACGGCCGCGAGGATGCCGAGCGGCAGGCCGAGCGCGACGATGATGGCGATCGCCGCGCCGCCGAGCATCAGCGTGTAGGGCAGGCGCTCCATCACCATGTCGATGGAGGGCTGGCCGTAGCGGATCGACACGCCGAAATCGCCATGCGCCACCGACCACAGGAACTCGCCGTAGCGCACCATGATCGGCCGGTCATAGCCGAGCTTGGACTTCAGCGCGGCGATCTCCTCTTGTGAGGCGCCGGTGCCTTGCAGCACCGCCGTGACCGGATCGCCGGTCAGGTTCAGCACGAAGAAGGTCGCCGACGCCACGATGAACAGCACGACGAAGGCCGAGACCAGCCGGCGCAAGACGAAGCGGATCATGCCGCTGCCTCCCGCGCGAGCTCGCGCCAGCGGTGGCAGGCGACGCTGTGCCGGCCCTCCATGGTTTCGAGCGGCGGCGTGGCGCTGCCGCAGCGCGGCTCGGCATGGGTGCAGCGCGGCTCGTAGTAACAGCCTTGCGGCCGCAGGATCGGCAGTTGCGGGGCTTCCGCCGCCGTCGCCTCGGCCGGCTGCGGCCGGCGCTTGACCGTCGTGGCTGGGTCGCGGACGGCCGAAAGCAGCGTGCGCGTGTAGGGGTGGCGTGCCGCGCGGGCGAGGTCCTCGCTCGGCAGGATCTCCGCCACGCGGCCGAAATACATGACCATCACGCGGTGCGCGAGGTGCCGCACGATGGCGAGGTCGTGCGAGATGAAGATGTAGGTGAGGCCGAACCGCTCCTGCAGCTCGGAGAGCAGGTTGACGACCTGCGCCTGCACCGAGACGTCGAGGCTGGCGGTCGGCTCGTCGCAGACGACAAGCTCCGGCCGCGCGACCAGGGCCCGCGCGATGGCGACGCGCTGGAGCTGCCCGCCCGAGAATTCGTGGGGATAGCGCTTCCGGGCCGCCGCCGTCAGGCCCACCGCTTCCAGCATCTCGTCGACGATCCGGTCGGCCGTGGCACCCGAGGCGATGCCGTGCACGGCGAGCGGCTCGCGCAGCGTGTCGCCGACGGTCCAGCGCGGATCGAGGCTCGAGCGCGGGTCCTGGAAGATCATCTGCATGTGGTGGCGCATGCCGCGCAGCTCGGCGCCGCCGAGGCGGGCGAGGTCACGGCCGCGGAACAGCACCTGGCCGGCCGACGGCCGCAGCAGTTGCAGCACGGCGCGGCCGAGCGTGGTCTTGCCGCAGCCGGATTCGCCGATGACGCCGAGCGTCTCGCCGCGCATCAGCTCGAAGGAGACGCCGTCGACCGCGCGGAACGTCTTGCGCCCGCTGCCGAACTCGACCGTCATGCCGTTGACGCTGAGCAGCGGCGCCGTATCCCCACTGGCTGCCGCCTGCATGACTGCGGCGGCCGTCATGTCGCCATGCTCCGGGCGGCGGCGGCCGGCCGCCAGTCTGCGGATGCCAGCCAGCAGCGCGCCGCACGGCCGGCGCCGATGTCGGCGAGCGGCGGTGTTTCCACCGCGCAGCGTGCTATCGCGAAGCCGCAGCGCGGCCGGAACGAGCAGCCGGCCGCGTCCGCCGATCCGGCCGAGACGCTGCCGGGGATCGCCTGGAGCCGCGTGCGGCGGGCGCCGTCGACATGCGGCACCGAGTTGAGCAGACCGGACGTGTAGGGATGGGCGGGGTCGCGCAGCAGCGGTGCTGCCGCGCCCTCTTCGACGATGCGGCCGGCATACATGACCGCGATGCGGTCGGCGACGCTGGCCACCGCCGACATGTCGTGGCTGATGAACAGCATCGCCATCGACAGCTTCTCCTGCAGCGAGGCGAGCAGGTCGAGGATCTGCGCCTGCACCGTCACGTCGAGCGCGGTCGTCGGCTCGTCGGCGATCAGCAGCTTCGGGTCGCAGCTTATCGCCATGGCGATCATGGCGCGCTGGCGCATGCCGCCAGAAAGCTGGTGCGGATATTCGTGGGCGCGGTCGGCCGGACGGCTGATGCCGACCATGTGGAGGAGCTCGACGGCCCGCGCCGTCGCCGCGCGGCCGCGCAGGCCGGTGTGGGTCTCCAGCGCCTCGGTGATCTGCCGGCCGATGGTGAGCACGGGGTTCAGCGCCGACATCGGGTTCTGGAAGATCATGGCGACGGCGCCGCCGCGCAGCCTGCGCATCGCCCGTTCGTCCATGGAAAGCACGTCCGCGCCGAGCAGCCTTATCCGGCCGTCCATCGTCGCGTTGGCCGGCAGCAGTCGCATCACGGCGCGGCCGAGCGTGGACTTGCCGCAGCCGCTTTCGCCGACCAGGCCGAGTGTCTCGCCGCGTCCGATCGACAGCGAGACGCGGGCGAGCACGGTCCGCGTCTCGTCCTGGACGAACCCGACGGAGAGGTCCTCGACCGCGAGGACCTCGTCCCGTTCCCTGTCGTCCCGCCGTTCCACGCTACCTGGCCGCGGACTTGTCCGCGACGTCCGAGACCATCTCGATGAAGGACTGGCCGGCCTGCCCGAGCAGGCTCTGCACCGAGCCCATCAGCATGCGCGAGCCGAGCTTGATGGCGCGCTCGACCGAGGCCTTGTCGCCGACCGCCTCGTTGAGGATCTTGCCGTGGCGGCCAGCCACGTCGGCTGCCTTGCGCAGGCGCGCCTGCACCGCCTCGTGGCCGAGGTCGCCCGGCACGCCGGCGGAGATGGAGAGGTCCATCTTGCCGAGGCAGAACACGTCCAGCCCCTCGACCTTGCCGATCGCCTCGAGGTCGTCGTCATAGGCCTCGACGTCCTCCAGCAGCGCCATCGCCACCGGATGCGTGTCGACCGCGCCGAAATAGTCGCGCGGGCTCTGGGTGACGCCGAAATTGGCGGCCCGCGAGCCGGCCGAGGCGCCGCGGATGCCGAGCGGCGCGTAGCGCAGCGCCGCGACGAGCGCCCTGGCGTCGGCCGCGTTGCGCACATGCGGGCCGATCACGCCGCCGACGCCGCTGTCGGCATAGGCGAGGATCGTCTCGGCGCTGATGTCGGGCACGCGCACGATCGAGGCGATGCCGGCCGCGTCGGCCGCGCGGACGAGGTTGTAGCATGTCTCGACGCTGATCCCGACATGCTCCGCGTCGATCAGGATCCAGTCGAAGCCCACCCAGGCGGTGAACTCGACCAGATCGGCCGACGGGAAGTCCATGAAGGCGCCGACGGTGACGTGCTTCTCGGCCAGGACTTTGCGCAGCTTGTTCTCGCGCATCGGAAATTTCGTTCTTGCGTTCACGATACTGTCATCCATGCATTCTGTATTTGGATGGATCCGGCCGCGAACGGTCGAACGACTTCGATATATTCGCCAGCGCAGGGCTCTGGCGGCGTGCGTGGCCGATCCTTCGCAGGCAGGATAGCGGCGATCCCCGGCCGCCCGTCATATATAAATGGTATGGCTCCTATTGCAGCAGGATAGAGCCCGCCGGTCTCAGTAGCGCAGGAAGCTGCTGCCCGAGGCGATCGAGCGGGTGATCTCGTCCTTGAAGGCGCTGATGACGATGTCGCGCACCGCGCTCTCCGCCTTGGAGAAGGTGCGCCGCTCCCGGTAGATCAGGCGCAGCTCGGTCGACACCACCGGATTGACGATGCGGCGGGCGACGAACCGGCCCTGCTGCATCTTCAGCCGCGCCGCCATGTAGGGCAGGATCGTATAGCCGAAGGAGCGCTCGACCAGCTCGTTGACCAGCGGCTGCGAGCGCACCTGCAGCGGCACGTCGAGCGAGACGCCGTTGCGCAGCGCGGCGTCGTGCAGCAGCCGGCGCAGGCTGTTTTCCTTGCCGGGCAGGATCAGCGGGTGCTTCACCATCTCGTCGAAGGAGATGTCGCTGGTGTTGTCGCCCATCATGCCGGGCGCGCCCACGAACAGGAAATCCTCGCGCAGCAGCCGCTCGCCGCGCATGTCGCGCGGGATCGAATCGACATAGGCGCAGGCCATGTCCAGCCGGCCGTCCTCGATCCATTCGACGAGGAAGGAGGAGAACTCCTCCACGATCGTCAGCGAGACCTCCGGATATTCGGCCCGGCACCGCTCGATCACCTCGATCGGCACCGAATGCACGATCGGCGGCACGCCGAGCGAGACGTGGCCGCGCGGCGGCCCCTTGTAGTCGTTGATGCGGTTCTTGATGGCGTCGGCGCTGGTCAGCAGCGCCTTGGCCTGCTCGAACAGCAGCGCGCCGACGTCGGTCGGCTCCACCCCGCGCGAATGGCGCACCAGAAGCGGCGCGCCGAACTCCACCTCCAGCTTCTTGATCTGGATGCCGAGCGCCGGCTGCGCGATGCGCAGCACCGTCGCCGCCCGCGTCAGGCTGCCCAGCTCCACCACCCGCACGAAATATCCAAGCTGCCTGAGATCCATCTCGCCCGCGCCGAACCCAAACGATGCCGCCATGGCCGGCGACGGCCGCAGCGGGGTCTCGAAGATAGCAGCGGAATGGCGTAGTGACGCAATGCCCAAACGGCGCGGCATGGATTCGCCGCCGCGCTTCGCCCCCTGCGCCCGAGGATCGATTGCAGGAACTCGCCTCGCTTCCCCTGTTCGAGCTCGCCTTCCGCATGGTCGCCACCGCGGCGGTGGTGATGGCGGTGACATGGGCCGTCGACCGCTTCGGCCCGCTCATCGGCGGGGCGCTCGCCGGCCTGCCGGTGGTGATCGGCCCCGGCTTCTACTTCCTGTCGCTGCATGCCACGCCCGCCTTCGTCGGCAACGCGGCGTCGCATTCGTTGTGGTCGCTGTGCGGCACGCAGGTCTTCATCCTCACATACATGGCCTGCGCGCGCAGCCGCGGCGTGGCCATGTCGCTGGCCTGTGCCGGGATCGCCTGGGCGGTCGTCGCGGTCGCCGTCAGCCGGCTGCCGCCGGCGCCGGTGGTCGGCCTCGCCGTGTTCGCCGCCGTCACGGCGGCCGCGATCTGGCTCGGCGCGCGCCTCGCGCTCGGCACGACGCCCGCCAGGCCGTCCATCGACTGGACGACGCTGATCATGCGCGGCGGGCTGGCCGGACTGCTCGTCGCCGTCGTCACCGCGGTGTCGAGCCGCATCGGCCCGGAATTCTCCGGCATCTTCCTCGCCTTCCCGATCGGCTTCGGCGTGCTCGCCGTCACCCTCCACGAGAAGCTCGGCGCCGCCAACGCGATCGGCACCCTCAACGCGGCCATCAAGGGCGCGACCGGCCTGGCGGTGTTCTCGGCCGCCTTCGCGCTGCTCATGCCGCATCTCGGCTATGGCTGGAGCCTGCTGCTGGCGACCGTCATCTCCTGCTCGCTCACCCTGGCGCTGGTGCTGCGGGCGAGGGCGCTCAGCCGGCGCTGATACCGTTCAGCGCCCGCCGTTTCGGGTCCCGGCGCAGCCGGCAAAATGTTTTTAATATAGCTGCCAGCTTCAATTCATATGATTGAAATGGGGCCGATCCCCCTATCATCGCCCCACGCAAGTCAATTCGTGCAAGCGCCGGCAGGGTTGCGCCCTGCCGGATGGCTGCGCGCGCACCTTGACCCGGGAGGATGAACCAATGCGCAGAAAAACATTTCTTTCGACACTGGCCGTTGCCGTTTCGGCGTTTTCCCTGTCCGCCGCAGTATCGTCCGGCGATGCACTTGCCCAGGACAAGGATACGCTGAACGTCGTCCAGGCGGCCGTCGTCAACATGCTCGAGCCCGACTTCGAGTCGGCGCGTCCGTCCCTGCGCATCAGCTCGGAGATCGTCGAATCGATCACCAAATACGTGTGGGACGGCAAGGATTACAAGCTGCAGCCGAGCCTCGCAGAGAAGTGGGAACAGGTCGACGACCATACCTGGCGCTTCCACCTGCGTCCGGGCGTGAAGTTCACCAATGGCGAGCCGCTGACGGCCGAGGCCGTGCGCTTCACCAAGGACGTCTACATGGAGAACAAGCGCTCCGGTCCGCCGCTGGTCGGCGACCTGGAGATCAAGGTGGTGGACGACCTGACCTTCGACGTCGTCACCAAGGTGCCCAACCTGCCGACCGTGCCGGCGCAGCTCTCCTTCCTCTACGTCTATCCGCCGGCATATCATGCTGAGGTCAAGACGCAGGGCTTCGGCAACGCCCCGATCGGCACCGGCCCCTACATGCTGGACAGCTGGCAGAAGGGCGTCGCGATCACGCTCAAGGCCAATGCCGACTATTGGGGCGCGAAGCCGAAGATCCAGAAGATCGTCTACCGCAGCATCGCCGACGACATGACGCGCGTCGCCGAGCTGCAGGCCGGCAGCGCCGACGTGGTCGCCGACCTGTCGCCCTCGCTCGCCCCGCTCGTGGAGGCGCTGCCCGACGCCGAGGTGAAGCGCATCCCGAGCCAGCGGCGCGTGTTCTTCTTCGTCAGCGCCAAGCACAAGCCGACCGACGACGTCAGGGTCCGGCAGGCCATCGCCTATGCCATCGACCGCACCGCCATCGTCAGCTCGCTGCTCGCCCAGGACGCCGTGCCGCTGAAGGGCATCTACCTGCCCGGCGAGATCGGCTACGAGGCCTCCTTCGAGGGCGTCCCCTACGATCCGGAGAAGGCCAAGGCGCTGCTCGCCGAAGCAGGCTTCGCCAACGGCGTCACCATCGACCTGCACTTCAACCAGGACGGCACGGTGATGGAGCCTTATGTGGCGCAGGCCGTGCAGGCCCAGCTCGCCAAGGTCGGCATCACCGCCAATCTCGACGGCGCCGCCCAGAGCATCATGATCCAGAAATACGGCGCCGGCGACTCGACCGGCATGAGCCTGGCGAACTACGCGCCGATCTACGCCGACTCGAGCTTCCTCGTGTCGCGCGCCTATTTCGCCTCGAAGTCCCGCTATGGCGGCTATCTCGAGGCCGACGACAAGCAGCTCGACGAGATGGGTGCCGCGGCCAATCTGACGACCGACGCCGCCTTCCGGCAGAAGACCTATGCCGAGATCGAGAAGCACGTCATCGTCGACAAGGCCTACTGGGTGCCGCTCTACCAGCTCGTCGACAGCTACGGCGTGTCGAAGAAGATCGACTGGAACCCGCGCCCCGACCAGAACTTCGACTTCGGCACGGCTTCGGTCCGGTGAGCGGCATGAGCATCGGTTTCAGGGTCTACGAGAAGGTCGAGCGGGCGCCTGCCGCCCTGGTGAAGCGGCTGGCGGAGTGCGACACCGCCGACATCGCCGACGTCACCCGGCAGGCGGCGACGATGCGGGGCCTGCACCGCATCGGCAACGTGCCGGGCCGCATCGCCGGGACGGCCATCACCGTCTCGCTGCCGCTCGGCGGCGTGAACATGCTGAAGATGGCGATGGCCCAGTTGCGCAAGGGCGACGTTCTCGTCGTCTCGACCCGCGGCAGCGCCGACTTCGCCATGTTCGGCGGCCTTCTCGCCGGCGGCATGCACAAGCGCGGCGTCGCGGCGATGGTGGTCGACGGCTATGTCCGCGACGCCGACGAGATCGCCGAGTCGGGCTTTCCGATGTTCGCCCGCGGCGTCGTGCCGAATGCCTGCCTGGCCGATGCGCCAGGCGAGGTGAACGTGCCGATCGCCTGCGGCGGCGTGGTCGTCTTCCCCGGCAGCATCATCGTGGCCGACACCAACGGCGTCGCCTGCGTGCAGGCGGCCGACGCGGCCTACGTCGCCGACAAGGTGGCGGAGCTGCACGGCAAGCACGTCGAATGGGGTCCGCTGCTCGCCAAGGGCGAGTTCCCCGGCATGGACAGCGCCCGCAAGGCCGTCACCGACCAGGGCTGTGCCTTCATCGGCTAGCCCGCGAGACTGAAGGCAGGTCGCAAGGGGGCTTCGTGAGCTTCGACCTGCCTGAGCCGGCCCTCTCCTCCCGGGGCCGGCTCCCGCGATCCGCGCGCGTCCGGGCGCCGATGCGCCGGCGCAGCCCGACACCCGACATGGAGTTCCCGTCATGGACATCGAGCAGATCCTCGCCAGCGGATCCGTCGGCGAGCTGACGCGCGCCTATCGCGAGAAGCGTCTTTCCGTGCGCGAGGCGGCCGAGTGGCATCTCGCCCGCATCGAGGCGCGCAACGGCGGCGCGGACGGCCTCAACGCCGTGCGCGAGCTCGCGCCGCGCGCGCTCGAGGAGGCCGACGCAGCCGACCGGCGCCTCGCCTCGGGCGACGCCGACGGCCTGCCGCTCGTCGGCGTGCCGGTTCTGCTCAAGGACAATGTGACGACCGCCGACGGCATGGCCGCCACGATCGGCGCGCGGGCGCTGAAGGGCTTCGTGCCGCGCCGCGAGGCGACCGTCGTCTCCCGGCTGAAGCGCGCCGGCGCGGTGGTGCTCGGCAAGGCGAACATGACCGAGTTCGCCGACTACACGTCCGACGTCATGCCGTCCGAGTTCAGCGGCGCCGGCGGCGTCGTGCGCAACCCGCGCGGCCCGGCCTTCGGCAGGGGACAGGGGTCGAGCGTCGGCTCGGCCGCTTCCGTCGCGGCCGCCTTCGCGCCCGTCGCCATAGGCGGCGAATCGCAGAACTCCATCCAGACGCCGGCCTCCGTCGCCGGCATCGTCGGCTACAAGCCGACCGTCGGGCTGGTCAGCCGCGCCGGCGTCGCGCCGCTGGTGCCGAGCCAGGACACGATCGGCCCGTTCACGCGCACGGTGGACGACGCCATCCTCGTCGCCGCCATCATGTCGGGGCCGGATGCGCGCGACAGCGTCACCTATGTGCGCGGCCTGCCGGCGCTCGAAATGCCCGAGGCGGCCGATTTGCGCCACGTCACCATCGGCGTGCCGCGCATCGCCATGGCTGATACGGTCGAGGACGCGGCGATGCAGCGCCTGTTCGACGAGGCGCTGCGGGCGCTGGCGAAGGGCGGCGCCCGCATCGTCGATCCCTGCGACATCCCCGGCGCGCGCGAGCTGGCGCCGCTGCGCTCCTCAGTTTTCCGCACCGAGTTCAAGCAGGCGATCGGCGAGTTCCTGCGCGAGCACGGTGCCCCCTGCGGCATGTCCTCGCTCGCCGACATCATCGCCTGGAACGAGGCGCATCCCGACGCGATCCCCTACGGCCAGTCCCTGCTGCTCGCCGCCGAGGCGACCAACGGCCTGGAAGATCCCGCCTACCGGGCCGACCGCCTCAACGACATCCGCCTGACCACGACGGAAGGCATCGACGCCGCGCTCGCCGCGGGTGGGGCGGACGTGCTGATCGCGCCGATGGGCGTCGCCGCCAAGCTGACCGGCAAGGCCGGCGCGCCGGCGCTCTCGATCCCGGTCGGGACGCTGGCCGGGGGAGCCCGCTTCGGCATCACGCTCTACACGCGCGTGGGCGCAGACATGCGCCTGCTCTCGATCGGCCGCTCGGTCGAACGCGCGATCGGCGCCGGCTTCCAGTCGTCCTGACTCGTTCCGCTCGGGATTTTCCGATCAGCCGCGTGCCTGTGTAGCGCGCGGCTGATCGGCTTCTGCTGACGTCAAATCCGATCCCACGGCCCGGCGTCCGCCCCCTCGGCGCGCGCCGCACAACCTCCATCCGTCGATAAAAGCCGCATTCCCCCGGCCGCCGGCCGCTTGACACGCAGCCCGCATGCCCATACCAAAGTTCCTGCATTCTAGATTATATAGAATGTAGGAATTGGAGCGAAACCGGCGCGTCGGGTCTGGCCGACGATGCCCAGGGAGGATTTCAATGATGAAGTTTGATGCAGCCGCGGTGTCGCGGCGCGCGCTGATCGTGGCTGCGGCCGCCGTCGCGCTGTCCGGGGCGAGCGCCTACGCGCAGGACGGGCTCGGCACGCCGGACAAGCCGGTCGAGGTGCGCATGATCGCCAACGAGGCGTTCGCCAACCAGTGGCAGACGCTCATGGTGCCCGAGTTCAACAAGAAGTACCCCAACATCAAGGTCACGATCGACGGCGTCCCCTATGTCGAGCTTCTCGCCAAGAGCATGCTCGACGCCACCGGCCCGTCGCCGACCTACGACATCATCATCGCCGACGACCCGTGGGTGCCGCAGCTCGCCACGGTGGGCGCGCTGCTCGACCTGAAGAGCCCGGAGGTCGCGGGCTGGACCGAAGCCGGCTATGACTGGGACGACTTCAACGCCGCCCCGCTGGCGGCCGGCGAATGGGACGGCAAGCAGTACGGCGTGCCGCTGCGCTCCAACATGCTGATGATGTTCGTCAACAAGTCGCTCTACGAGCAGGCGGGCCTGCCGGCCCCGACCTCGGCGCTGACCTGGGACCAGTATCTGGAGCAGGCGCCCAAGCTGGTGCGCGACACCAATGGCGACGGCAAGGCCGACGTCTGGGCGATCGACACCTATTTCGTGCGCGAGCCGCTGACCCCGACCATCTGGCAGACGATCATGAACTCGAACGGCGGCCAGCTCCTCGACGACAAGGGCCAGCCCGCCTTCAACGGCGAGGCCGGCGTCAAGGCGCTCGAGATCCACAAGAAGCTGCTCGAATACGCGCCGACCGGCGCGGTCAGCCACGGCTTCTCCGAATCCCTCCAGGCCTTCCGCCAGGGCCTCGTCGCGACCATGTTCAACTGGGGCAGCGTCTACAAGGGCTCGGCGATCGACGCCAAGACGACCACGCTGAAGCCCGAGCAGGTCTCGGTGCAGGTGCTGCCGGTCGGCTCCACCGGCCCCGGTGCCCATCGCGGCATCTGGAACGGCGCCGTCTCGGCCAAGAGCGAGCACAAGCAGGCCGCCTGGACCGTCATTCAGTGGCTGAGCTCGAAGGAGGGCGAGGCCTGGCATTCGGCCAATCTCGGCGTGTTCCCGGCGCGCAAGTCGACGCTCGCCTCGACGCCGTCGGAAGCGTGGCTGAAGCCGGTGTTCGCCGCGCTGCAGGAAGCCTATGACGCTTCCGAGAAGGGCAAGATGTGGCGCATCCGCAGCCCGAAGTCGGATGCGGCCCAGCAGGTCCTCGCCGACGAGATCTCGCGTGCGCTCGCCGGTCAGGTCGCGCCCGCCGAGGCCTTGAACATCGCGGCCGAGAAGGTCGGCAAGGTCCTGAACTGAGCCGGGCGGGCAGGAGCATCGCGATGACGACGACAGCCGCCATGGCCGGGGAGCGCAAGCCGCGCTCCCGCACGGCGACGAGACTGGCGGACGCCGTCTCGCGCTGGGCGTTCATGGCCCCGGCGGCGATCATCCTCGCCGCGATGCTCGCCTACCCGATCTTCTACACGATCGAGATCAGCTTCTCCCGCTTCGACCTGATGACCTTCAGCGCGGTCGAGTGGGTGGGCTGGCAGAACTACGCGCACGTGCTGGACGACTACCGTTTCTGGTCGTCCATGAAGGTGACGCTGGTCTATCTCGTCTTCGCGCTGCCGCTGCAGATCGTGCTCGGCTTCGGCATCGCCTTCCTCATCAACGCCGAATGGCGCGGGCGCGGTCTGGTGCGCGCGCTGTTCATCATCCCGATGGTGGTGGCGCCGGTCGTGGCCGGCGGCATCTGGCGCATGATCCTCGACCCGCTCTGGGGCATCGTGAACTGGCTGATCGGCCTGGCCGGCTTCGCCCCGCTCGACTGGTTCGGCGACCCGACGCTGGCGATGGCGGCGATCGTCATCATCGACACCTGGCGCTGGACGCCCTTCGTGGTTCTGATCGCGACCGCCGCCCTGCTGGCGCTGCCGCGCGACATATTCGAGGCGGCCGAGATCGACGGCGCCAACTGGTGGTCGATGCTGTGGTCGATCACCCTGCCGCTGCTGGTGCCGATCATCGCGGCCACCTTCGTCGTGCGCTGGCTGGGCGCGGTGAAGATGTTCGACATCGCGCTCGCCGCCACCTATGGCGGACCGGGCGGGGCGACCAACGTCATCAACCTGTTCATCTACGAGGAGGCGTTCCGCTCCCTGCACTTCGCCGAATCGGCCGCCATGGCGGTGGTCGTGCTGGTGCTCACCATGGTGCTGACCGGCATCTTCCTCTACGGCACCCGCAAGCTGGAGGAGCGCAATTGAGCGCGACAGCCGTCCTTCAGGCGCCGCTGCGGCGCAAGTCGCGGCTCGGCGGGCGCGTGCGCATCGCGGCCGGCCTCGTCGCCTGCCTGATCTTCCTCTTCCCCGTCTTCTGGATGGTGCTGAGCTCGTTCAAGGACCAGCGCGACATCTTCACCGTGCCGCCGACGCTGTTCTTCACGCCGACGCTGGAGACCTATTTCGGCTTCATGCAGCGCGCCGACATCACCCGCCGCCTGATCAACACGATCATCGTGGCGACGGGCTCCGGCCTGCTGTCGATCGCCGCCGGCGCCATGGCCGGCTACGCGCTGGCGCGCATAAGGCTGAAGGGCGCCGGCACGATCGGCGTGCTCATCCTGTTGTCGCGCGGCGTGCCGCCGATCGCGCTCGCCGTGCCGATGTTCCTCGTCGCCCGCTCGCTCGGCGTCACCGACAAGCACATCACGCTGATCCTCGCCTACTGCACCTTCCTCATCCCCTACGTGATGTGGCTGATGCGCGGCTTCTTCCTGGCGCTCCCGCGCGAGCTGGAGGAATCGGCGATGATCGACGGCTGCAGCCGCTTCGGCGCCTTCTTCAAGATCATCCTGCCGATCTCGCTGCCGGGCCTGCTGTCGACGCTGATCTTCAGCATGATCCTGGCCTGGGAGGAGCTCCTGTTCGCCCTCGTCCTGACCAACCGCTACGCCTCGACCATCCCCGTCGCCATCGCGGGCATTGCCGGCGACACGGTGAATGGTGCCAATTGGGGCGCGCTGACGGCCGTCGGCACGATAACCGTGGTGCCGGTGGTGATCTTCGCCCTGCTGGTCCAGAAATGGCTCATCCAGGGCCTTGCCGACGGCGCGACGAAGGGGTGACGAAGGAGACCAGGATGACCGGAAGAAATCTCTGCAAGGGGCGGGCCGCCTGATGTCGCAACCTCCCGTTTTCATGTCCAAGGCCGACATCGCGCGCCGCCACATCGAGGGCCTCATCCTGTCGCGCGCGGTCAAGCCCGGCGACCGCATCACCACCCGCGAGGTCTCCGAGGCGCTCGGCATGAGCGAGACGCCGATCCGCGAGGCGATCCGCAGCCTCGCGGCCGAAGGCTGGCTCGACGTGCAGACCCATATCGGCGCGGTGGTGGCCAGCGCCGGCAGCGCGCAGCTCCGCGAGATCTACGCGCTGCGCGGGCTGATCGGCGGGCTCGCCATCGAGCTCGGCGCGGCGAGCTACGGGCCGGCGCGGCTCAAGGACATCGACGCCAACATCGCGGCCTCGGCCGAGGCGGTCGCCGCGCAGGACATCCAGAGCTACACGCGGCTCAACCACGAGTTCCACATCCTGCTCTACGACACGCCGCATTCGCAGTGGTGCCTGCGCATGCTGGTCAATCTCAGCGCGATGACCTCGGTGCAGTTCGGCTTCACCGTCATGCCGCAGCGCATGGCCGAATCGCTGAGGGAGCACCAGTCGATCCGCGACGCCATCCGCACCGGCGCCTTCGCCGAGGCGGCGGCGCTGATCAAGGATCACGAGCAGGCCGCCTACGAGGCGCTGGCCGGCAAGCTGGCGGCCGAGCAGCCGCCGCGCGCCGAAAGCGCCGCCTGACGGCGGCATCCGGGGAAGGGGACACCGCCGGACATGCGCGCCGGCGGGGCGAGGAAGGTTTGCGAATGAGCACGGTTGGCATCAGGGACGTCCGCAAGTCCTACGGGCAGGTCGAGGTCCTCCACGGCGTCTCGATCGACATCGGCGACGGCGAGTTCGTGGCGCTGGTCGGCCCGTCCGGCTGCGGCAAGTCCACCCTCCTGCGCATGGTTGCGGGGCTGGAGGAGATCAGCGGCGGCGAGATCGCCATCGGCGCCCGCGTCGTCAACGACATCGTGCCGAAGGACCGCGACATCGCCATGGTCTTCCAGAACTATGCGCTCTATCCGCACATGAACGTGCGCGACAACATGGGCTTCGCGCTGCGCCAGCGCCGCACCCCGCGCGCCGAGATCGCGCAGCGCGTCAACGAGGCGGCCCGCATCCTCGGGCTGGAGCACCTGCTGGAGCGCAAGCCGCGCCAGCTTTCCGGCGGCCAGCGCCAGCGCGTCGCCATGGGCCGCGCCATCGTGCGCAACCCCAACGTCTTCCTGTTCGACGAGCCGCTGTCGAACCTCGACGCCAAGCTGCGCGTGCAGATGCGCTCCGAGCTGAAGGAGCTGCACCAGCGCCTCGGCGTCACCACCATCTACGTCACCCACGACCAGATCGAGGCGATGACGCTGGCCGACCGCGTCGTCGTCATGAACGGCGGCGTCATTGAGCAGATGGGCCCGCCGCTGGAGCTTTACGACCGGCCGGAAAGCCTGTTCGTAGCCGCTTTCATCGGCTCCCCGCCGATGAATTTCCTCGAAGGCACGCCGGACGACGCCGGGCGGCTCATCGTCGACGACCGGCTGGCGATGGCGCTGCCGGTCAAGCTCGCCGGAAGCGGGCGCGTCACCATCGGCTTCCGCCCCGAGCACATCCATCTCGGCGAGGCCGGCTGGCCGGCGACCGTCTCGGTCGTCGAGCCGACCGGCTCGGAGACGCAGATCACCGCGCGCATGGACGACCATGTCGTGCGCGTGCTGGTGCGCGGCCGCACCGAGGCGCGGCCCGGCGACACGATCCACCTTTCCGTGAAGCCGGCCGACCTGCACGTCTTCGACGGCGCCACCGGCCGGCGCAGCGAGGTTGCCCATGCTTGAGCTCGATCGGTTCTACGTCGCCGGCCGCTGGGTGCGCGCACACTCGCCCGAGTGGCAGGTGCTGGTCGACCCCAACACCGAGGAGCCCTACGGAAGCGTGGCGCTGGCGAGCGAAGCCGACGTCGACGCGGCCGTCGCAGCCGCGAAAGCCGCATTTCCGGCATGGTCGGCGACGACGCCGGCCGAGCGCGTCGCCGTGGTCGAGCGCATGCGCCAGGTGCACCTGCAGCGCATCGACGACATGGCGCAGGCGATCTCGCAGGAGATGGGCGCGCCCATCGACCTCGCCCGCCAGGCCCAGGCCGGCGCCGGCCCGCGCCACATGGCCAACTACCTCGCCGCGATGGAGCGTTTCGAGTTCGTCCGGCCGCTCGGGGCGCACGCGCCCGACGACCGCATCGCGCTGGAGCCGACCGGTGTCGCCGCGCTGATCACGCCGTGGAACTGGCCGATCAGCCAGATCACGCTCAAGGTCGCGGCCGCCCTTCTGGCCGGCTGCACGGTGGTGCTGAAGCCGTCCGAAATGGCGCCGCTCTCGGCCAACGTCTTCGCCGGGATTCTCGACGCCGCCGGCGTCCCGGCCGGCGTCTTCAACCTCGTCCATGGCAACGGCGCGGTGGCAGGCCAGCGGCTCTCCACCCATCCCGACATCGACATGGTGAGCTTCACCGGCTCGACCCGGGCAGGCATCGCCATCACCAGGGCGGCGGCCGACAGCCTCAAGCGCGTCGGTCTCGAGCTCGGCGGCAAGGGCGCCAACATCGTCTTCGCCGACGCCGACGACAGGGCCGTCGAGCGCGGCGTGCGCCAGTGCTTCGTCAACAGCGGCCAGAACTGCAACGCGCCGTCGCGCATGCTGGTCGAGCGCTCGGTCTACGACCGCTCGGTGGAGCGCGCGGCTGAGGTGGCGAAATCCATCGAGGTCGGGCCGTCCTCCCGGCCGGGCGGCCATATCGGGCCGGTCGTGTCGGCCGCCCAGTTCGCCCGCATCCAGGGGTTGATCGACAAGGGCGTTGCGGAAGGCGCGCGGCTCGTCGCCGGCGGCCCCGGTCGCCCGGCGGGCTTTAACCGCGGCTTCTACGTCCAGCCCACCGTCTTCGCCGACGTCGCCAACGACATGACGATCGCCCGCGAGGAGATCTTCGGCCCGGTGCTGTCGATCATCCCCTTCGACGACGAGGAGGAGGCGATCGCGATCGCCAACGACACGCCCTACGGGCTGACCAACTACGTGCAGAGCCAGGACGGCGAGCGCCGCAACCGGGTGGCGCGCCGGCTGCGCTCCGGCATGGTCGAGATGAACGGCCAGCCGCGCGGCGCGGGCTCGCCCTTCGGCGGGGTCAAGGCCTCGGGCCGCGCCCGCGAGGGCGGCCGTCTCGGCATCGAGGAGTTCCTGGACGTCAAGTCCATATCCGGCTGGGCTTGAGCCCGCCGATCCGATCGACCCGGGCGCCTCCGCGCCCGGCAAACTGAGCTGCGAGGCAGTCTGGAAGGACCATGAAGAAGAAAGCAACAATCGCCGAAGTGAAGACGCTGTCCTGCAGCAACTCCTTCCGGAACTACCATTTCCTCAAGATCACGACCGAGGACGGCGTCGCCGGCTGGAGCGAGTTCGACGAGAACTTCGGCTCGCCGGGCGTCGCGGCCGTCATAAACCAGCTCAGCCATCGTCTGATCGGCCAGAGCGCGATGCTGCACGAGCACATTCATGAAGATCTGCGCAACGTGACGCGCCCGGCCGCCGGCGGCGTCGTCGGCCAGGCGCTCGGCGCCATCGAGAACGCGTTGCTCGACGCCAAGGCCAAGACGCTCGACGTGCCCTGCCATGTCCTGCTCGGCGGCAAGGTGCGCGACAGGATCCGCATCTACTGGTCGCACTGTGTCGCCTACCGCATGCGCACCGAGCACTTCTCGCCGGGCATCGTCGACGCCTCCGGCGTGCGCCAGATCGCCCGCGACGTGCGTGAGGGCGGCTACACCGCGCTCAAGACCAACATCTTCCACTATGACGAGAACGACCGCATCGAGGCGTGGTCGCCGGGCTTCGGCCGACCCTACGCGCCAAGCCGCAACATCGAGCGCAAGACGCTGCGCGACCTGCGACGGCATCTGGAGATGATGCGCGAGGAGGCAGGGCCCGACATCGACATCCTGCTCGACCTGAACTTCAACGCGCGCACCGACGGCTATCTCGAGATCCTGCGCGCGACGCGCGACCTCGACCTGTTCTGGATCGAGCTCGACACGCTCGACCCCAAGGCGCTCGCCCACATCCGCGCCAACAGCCCGCACCCGATCTCGTCCTGCGAGACGCTGGTCGGCCTGCAGCAGTTCCTGCCCTATTTCCAGAACCAGTCGATCGACGTCGCCATCGTCGACACGCCGTGGAACGGGGTGTGGCAGTCGCTCAAGATCGCGGCCGCGGCCGAGGCCTACGAAGTCAACGTCGCGCCGCACAATTTCTACGGCCATCTGTGCACGATGATGAACGCGCATTTCAGCGCCGTCGTGCCGAACCTGCGCATCATGGAGACCGACATCGACCGGATCGCCTGGGATGCAGAGGTGTTCAGCCACGCGCCCGACATCAGGGACGGCTACCTCTACCTGCCCGACCGTCCGGGCTGGGGCACGGAGCCGGTCGAGGCGGCGCTGAAGAAATATCCGCCGCTGCCGGCCGTCGGCATGATCCACCGCACCGCCGTCCCGCGGCTCGCGCTCTAGGTTGCCCGGCGCCGGGTCGAGACCGATGACACGACTGGAACCCGTCGACGTCCTCATCATCGGCGCCGGTGCCTCCGGCGCGGCGGTGGCGTGGAGCCTCGCCGACACGCGCATGCGCATCCTGTGCCTGGAGCAGGGCGGCTGGCCCAGCCCGTCGACCTATCCGAGCACGGGCATGGACTGGGAGGCGCGCCAGAGCGAGGATTTCGCTATCAGCCCCAACCGGCGCGGGATGGCGGCGGACTATCCGGTCAACGACGACGCCTCGCCCATCAAGATCGCCAACTTCAACGGGGTGGGCGGCGGCACCGTGCTCTATGCCGGCCACTTCCCGCGCATGCACCCGTCGGATTTCCGGGTCCGCACGCTCGACGGCGTCGCCGACGACTGGCCGATCTCCTACCGGACGCTGGAGCCGTTCTACGCGCTCAACGACCGCATGATGGGGGTGGCCAGCCTCGAAGGCGACCCGGCCTACCCGCAGAAGGAAGCGGTGATGCCGCCGCTGCCGCTCGGCCGCACCGGCGCGCTGCTGGGCGGCGCCATGAACGAGCTCGGCTGGCACTGGTGGCCGTCCGATTCGGCCATCACCTCGCGTGAATACGAGGGACGCGCGCCCTGCATCAATCTCGGCCATTGCGGCCATGGCTGCGCGCAGGGCGCCAAGGCCTCGACCGACATCACCTACTGGCAGGAGGCGCTGCGCGCCCGCGTCGAGCTGCGCACCAACTGCCGCGTCAGCCGCATCGAGACCAATGACGACCGCATGGCGACGGGCGCCTGGTACTTCGACGGCGACGGCCAGCAGGTGTTCCAGCCGGCCGAGATGGTCGTGATGGCCTGCAACGGCATCGGCACGCCGCGCATCCTGCTCAATTCGGCGAGCGAACGCTTTCCCGACGGGCTCGCCAATTCGAGCGGGCAGGTCGGCCGCAACCTGATGTTCCACCCCTACGCGCTGGTGCGCGGCCGCTTCGACACGGCCCTCGACGGCTTTCGCGGCTCGCGCGTCTTCATGTGGAGCATGGAGTTCTACGAGACCGACGCGGCGCGCGGCTTCAAGCGAGGCTACTGCTACCAGTTCACCCGCGGCTACGGCCCGGCCGTCACCGCCGTCAACGGCATGGGCGACGGCCTGATCCCGTGGGGCGAGGGCCACCACGCCGCCTACCGGAAGCTGTTCGACCATCAGGCCGGCATGGTCTCCATCTGCGAGGACCTGCCTGAGGAGATCAACCGCGTCACGCTCGACCCGGCCCTCAAGGACGGCAACGGCATCCCTGCGCCGAAGATCACCTATCGGCTGGGCGACAACACGCGCGCCATGCTCGACCATTCGGTCGCGCGCGGCACCGAGATCCTGCTCAAGGCCGGCGCCTCCGACATCGTCACGCGCTCGCCGCTGCCTTATGCGGGCTGGCACCTGCTCGGCACCGCGCGCATGGGCACCGACCCGCGCCGCTCCGCCGTCAACGAATGGGGCCGGGCGCATGACGTGAAGAACCTCTTCGTCGTCGACGGCAGCGTCTTCGTCACCTCCGGCGGCGTCAAC
This sequence comes from Hyphomicrobiales bacterium, assembly GCA_017305835.1. Lineage (GTDB taxonomy): Bacteria > Pseudomonadota > Alphaproteobacteria > Rhizobiales > Rhizobiaceae > RCIO01. The sequence continues at coordinate 28,758 of JAFKJY010000088.1, read as the reverse complement.
CCGACCTCGACGATCCAGGCGACGGCGCTCTACGTCGCCGACCAGATCAAGACGCGTCTCCACGAGCTGTTCGACTGACCGCCATGACCCGACCGGAACCGCAGCCCGAACCGCTGACCCAGCACGAGGTCGAGTGCCTCGCCTGCATCGCCGCGCAGATGATCCCCGCGAGCGCCGAATACGGCGTGCCCGGCGCCGACGATCCGGCCATCATGGCCGACATGGCCGCCTCGCTGGGGCGCGACCACGCCGCGCTGCGCCGCCTCCTCGCCGTGGTCGATGAGGCCGCCGCCGGCTCACTCGCTGCGCTGCCGCGCGACCGGCAGGCCGCGCTTCTGGCGCGGCTGCGGGCCGAACTGCCGGGCGGCCTTGCGGTTGTCGAGGCGGTCGTCACCCGCGCCTACTATCGCGACGCGCGCGTGCTCTCCTCGCTCGGCGTCGAGCCGCGCCCGCCTTTCCCGAAGGGCTTCGAGGTGGAGAACGTCGACCTGTCGCTGCTCGATCCGGTCCGGCAGCGCGGCTCGATCTGCCGCCTCGTCTAGAACGTTCCTAACCGCCTGCGCCGGTCCGCCGCTCAATGCGCCCCGGCAGCGACGAGGATCCGCTCGATCTCGGCCTGGCCGCGCGCGCGGGCGTGCTGGAGCGGCGTCGTGCCCTTGCCGTCCGGCAGGTCCACGTCGGCTCCCGCCTCGACCAGCAGGGCGACGATCTTCCGGTGCCGCTCGCCGCCGTCGCCGAGGATGATCGCCTCCAGGAGCGCGGTCCAGCCGAGCCGGTTGACGTGGTCGACGTCGACGCCGGCCTCGATCAGCGTGCGCACCGTCTCGACATGGCCGCGTTCCGATGCGGGGATCAGCGCGGTCCCGCCATAGCGGTTGATGCTTTTCAGGTCGGCACCATGCGCCAGCGTCATCTTCAGGATCTCGAGATGCCCGCGCGCCCCGGCATAGAGGTAGGGGCTGTCCTCGATCCCGTCCTTGGCGTTGACGTCGGCACCCGCCTCGATCAGCGCCTTGGCCGCCTCGACCCTGTCGGCGTGGGTCGCGACCAGAAGCGCGGTCGCGCCGCTTCCGTCGCGCGCATCGACCTGCGCGCCCTCGGCCAGAAGCCTCGTGATGGCCGCGACGTCGTTGTCGCGCGCGGCCTTGTGCAATGCGGTTGCGCTCATGGCTTCTCCTGCCGCGACGAAGGGTATTGCTGCCAGCAGGGACGCGATCAGGATCGAACGGCGAAGCATTTCGGATCTCCACGGGGCTGGCCGGATGGACGGTGGCCGCGGTCGTACGCCGTTCAGATAGGAGCGGAGCTTCGGGTTTGAAAATCAAATATCCGGAGCACCGCAATTCCCGTTGCGCGCGCAAACTGCAACAATGCCTCGATGATGCGCACCCGCCCGCTTCTCGAAAGCCCGCTCGGGCTGGCCGCCATTGGCTGCCTGCTGCTCCTCGTTGCGGCCGGAGCGCTCGCGGCCTTCGAGCGTCAGGCGCTGGTCGCCGGGCTGGAGCAGGAGAGCACCGTGCTCCACCGGCTCGCCTCCCAGCGCGCCGACCAGCACGACGCGCACATGACCGCCCTGTCCGCGATCGCGGTCGCCGCCGGAGGCGAGAGGAACGACCTCTTCCTCGATGTCGCTGCGACGATCACGCGCTTCTATCCGCGCATCGACGAGGTGCAACTCGTTCCGCTCGACCCGGATGCGGAAATCGTCGGCACCGAGCCGCTCGATCCCGCCACCGCGCAGCTCGTCCGTTCGGCGGCCCGTACCTCCGACGGGCGGATCGCGCTTCTGCCGCATCCCGGCAGGCCGCACCACTACATCATGGTCAAGCGCAGCCCCAATTCCGACGCGGCGCGCTACGGGCTGATGCTGGGCATCGACGCCGAAGGGCTGGTCGGCGAGGCGGCGCCCTTCTGGTCGCGCCCCGGCGTCGCGCTCGGCCTGTCGCTGCCGGACGGCCAGCCGCTGCTCGACCCGGGCGCGGCGTCAGGGACGATCCGCTTCTCCAAGGTGCTCGGCAGCGCATCGCAGCCCTTGCTGCTGCAGACGGGGGTGAAGATCGGCCTTGCCGACCTGTTCCCGCCCGTCGCGACGATCCTGACGCTGCTTGCCGTCGCCCTTGCCTATGTCGCCGCGCTCGCGGCCCTGCGCCAGCGGGCGCGCGCCCGCGCCGCGATGGAGCAGGCACGGCTCAGCGCGCTCGATTCCCGCCTCGCCCATGCCTCGCGCGTCAACGCGCTCGGCGAGATGGCGAGCGGCCTCGCGCACGAGCTGACGCAGCCGCTCACCGCCATCCTCGCGCAGGCGCAGGCCGGGCGGCGGCTGCTCGCCCGCGGCGACGCGGCGGCGCTGGCGCCGGTGCTGGACGACACCGTGGCGCAGGCGCGCCGGGCCTCCGCGATGCTGGAGCGCTTCCGCAACTGGTCGCGCCCGCGGCGCCCGCCGGCCTCGGCCTGCGACCTGCGCGAGGTCGTCGCCAACGTGCGGGCGCTGCTCGCCCCGCAGGCCGAACGCTCCGGCGTGCGGCTGGAGTTCGACGTCCCCGACGCTCCGGTTTCCGTCGTCGCCGACGCCATCGAGATGGAGCAGGTCGTCTTCAACCTCGTGCGCAATGCGATCGAGGCGGTGGGCGCGGCGGACGAGGGCGGCCGGGTCTCCGTCACGCTGCGGCAGGAGGCAGGCCGGACCTTGCTGGAGGTCGCCGACGATGGCCCCGGCGTGGCCGAGGCGCTGCGGCCGCGCCTGTTCACGCCGTTCACCACGACCCGCGCCGACGGCACCGGCCTCGGCCTGGCGCTGAGCCAGCGCCTCGTGGAGCGCGCCGGCGGCGAGATCGCGCTCGTCGACGGCGGCCCGGGCGCGACCTTCCGGGTCGTCCTGCCGCACGAAGAAGCTCCGGCGGAGGCCGCGCAATGACCCGTCCCGTCTATCTTGTCGACGACGACGAGGCGGTGCGCCGCGCGCTCGGCCTGCTCCTGTCGACCGTCGGCATCGAAGCCACCGGCTTCGCCGACCCGCAGGCCTTCCTCGCGCAGGTGCCGAAGCTCGCGCCGGGCTGCCTCGTCCTAGACATCCGCATGCCGGCGATCTCCGGGCTGAAGCTGCAGGAGCGGCTCAACGAGCAGGGTATCGACTGGCCGACGATCGTCATCTCCGGCCATGGCGACATCGAGGCCTGCCGCCGCGCCTTCCGCAACGGCGCGGTCGATTTCCTGTCCAAGCCGATCGACGAGCAGGACCTGATCGACGCCATCCAGAAGGGACAGGAGGCGCTGGAGCGCGCGCTCGGCCGCCGCGCCGAGAAGGCCGAGACGCTGGCGCTGCTGGCCGCGCTGACGCCGCGCGAGCGCGAGGTGCTCGACCGCATCGCCGAGGGCTTCACCACCCGCCAGATCGCCGAGGGGCTGGGGCTGTCGCCGCGCACCGTCGAAAGCCACCGCGCCGCCATCGCCGCCAAGCTCGGCACCACCTCGCAGGCCGAGATGACGCGCCTGTGGCTGAACGGCCGCGAGGCTCCGTAGAACTACGGAGGCGGCCGCAAGGCCTACGAATACCGGCCGCGCCGGGCGCCGGCTAGCTTCCTTTCATCAACACGAAAGGAGACCATGATGATCCGCAACCTCGTCCTCGCCGCCGCCCTTCTCGCCCCGGCCGCCGCCGTCGCGCAGGAGCTGCCCGCCGCGCCCTACCTGCCGCTCGAGCTGGCGACCAAGGCGGCCGACGCCGCGCTGAAGGCCTGCGTCGCCGAAGGCCACAATGTCAGCGTCGCCATCGTCGCCCGCGACGGCTCGACCAAGGTGCTGCTCAAGGCCGACAATTCCGGCCCGCATACCGCCACCAGCGCGCAGGGCAAGGCCTTCACCTCCGCGGCCATGGGCCGCGACACGGCGGGTCTCGCCGAGTTCATCGCCTCCAAGCCGGCCAATGAGGGCCTGCGCGACATGGATGCGCGCATGGTCATCCAGGCCGGCGGCCTGCCGGTCAGGATCGCGAATGCGCTGGTCGGCGGCATCGGCGTCGGCGGCGCGCCCTCGGGCGATATCGACGCCGGCTGCGCCGTGGCCGGCCTGAAGGCGATCGGCGCCGCCGAGTAGGCGATCCGCCACGCGACGACGCGGCCCGCGACCCCGCGGGCCGCACCCTTTCACGGAGAAGCCGCCATGCTGCGCACGATCCTCGTTTCCGCCCTGCTCGCCGTGGCATCCGCCGTCCAGGCGCAGACCGCGCCGTCGCCGGCCGAGCTCGCCGCCTATCGGGGCCTGCACCGGGCCGCCGGGCAGGGCGACGTCGCCGAAATCCGTCGCCTTGCCGCGACGGGTGCCGCGCTGGACGGCCGCGACGCGCATGGCCGCACGCCGGCGCATGTCGCGGCCTTCGCCTCGCAGGACGAGGCGTTGCGTGCGCTGGCCGCGGCCGGCGCCGACATGAACGCGCTGGAGGCGCAGGCCTACGACGTCGTCACCATCGCTGCCGTGGCGGACGATCCCGGGCTGATGTCGCTCGCCATCGCGCTCGGCAACGATCCGGGCCTGACGACCAGCCCATGGTGCGGCACCGCGCTGATCGCGGCCGCGCATCTCGGCCATGTCGAGGTCGTGCGCCGCCTGATCGCCGCCGGCGCCCCGCTCGACCACGTCAACAATCTCGGCTGGACGGCGCTGATGGAGGCCGTGGTGCTGGGCGACGGCGGCCCCGACCACCGGCAGGTGGTGCGCCTGCTTCTCGAAGCGGGCGCCGACCGCTCGATCGCCGACCGAGACGGCGTCACCCCGCTCGCCCACGCCCGCGCCCGCGGCTACGCCGAGATCGCCCGGCTGCTGGAAAAGGGCCGCTGAGCGGCAAGGCTGGAAATTGGCGCACCCGACAGGATTCGAACCTGTGACCTCTGCCTTCGGAGGGCAGCACTCTATCCAGCTGAGCTACGGGTGCATCCTGCGGTGGCAGGCGCGTCGCGGACGCGAGTCCGCGCTGACGGCTTCATAGACGATGCGACCCGGCGCATCAACGCCCAATTCTGGCATCGCCGGCGCGTGCTCGGGAGCCAGGCAAGGGGATCCGCTGGCTCGATGGACAATTTCTCCGCCGCGTTTCACTATTTTGCCGTGAGCCGCGTCTAGAAGGCGAGCGGGTTTCCGGCCGCGGGCGGCCGGTGGTGGATCGGGAGGCGTCGGATGGTCGGCGGGTCTTTGCTGCGGGCGCGGGCATGCGCAGGGCGGCTTTTTCTTGTCTTGGCGCTGGTCGCGACGGTTGCGGGAGTAGTACTCGCGCCTGAAAAGGCCTCGGCCCAGGCCGTGCCCGACCCGCTGGTCGGATTGCAGATCGACGAGGCGCGCGCCGCCGGCCGTACCGACGAGGCGCTGCGGCTGATCGACGGCGCGCTGGCGACCGCCGACGACCCGCATTTCGTCGAGGACCTGCTGGCGCGCAAGGCCGCCATCCTGTCGGAGGCCGGCCGCCATGCCGAGGCCGCGGATGCGCTGGAGGCGCAGGCGCAGTCGATCGCCACCCGCGACGGCGAAACCTCGCCCGCCCTGATCCCCGTGCTCGACCGGCTGGCCGACGAGCGCCTGAAGGCCGGCGATCGCGCCGCGGCGGTTGAGGCGATCGCCCACATCCTCGAGATCCTGCCGGCCGCGGGCCTGCTCGACCGGGCCGATGCCTGGCTGGCGCGGCTCGACGCGGTGGCCGCGGGCGCCGAAGCCGAGGTCGCCGCCCGCGCGGCGGAGGCCAGAGACGGCTTCGAGCAGGCCCGCGAGGCCGGCTCGCGCGACATATTCAGCAAGGACCCGGCGAACGGCTCGACCAAGGTCAAGATCTACTACGCCACCGACCGCGCCCGCACCGGCGACGAGGATCCGGCGAATTTCTACGGCGGCGACCGCGGCGAGCTGGAGATGGGCTCGGCCGTCGTCTCCATCCCGCCGCAGCACCTGCCCGGCAAGATCGAGCGGCCTTCGGTATGGACGCTGGAATTTCGCGAGGACCCGGGCAAGCACGTCGTGCTGCAGTCGGTGACGCCGGGCGACGCCGACGCAGTCTTCGCCGACATGCGCGGCCAGCTCTCCCAGGCCGGCAGCGAATCGGCCTTCGTCTTCGTGCACGGCTTCAACGTGCCCTTCGCGGAGGCCGCCCAGCGCACCGCGCAGATGGCCTACGACATGAATTTCGACGGCGTGCCGATCCTCTATTCGTGGCCGTCCCGCGCCTCGGTCCTGTCCTACATCGCCGACACGGCGGTGGTGAACCTGTCCGGCCGGCACCTGTCGCGCTTCCTCGAGGACGTGGTGAAGAAGTCGGGCGCCAAGCGCATCCACCTGATCGCCCATTCGATGGGCAACCGCGCGCTCACCGACGCGCTGGAGCTCTACGCGCTACGCCACGAGGGCGAGCCGCCGGCCTTCGACCAGGTGCTGTTCACCGCGCCCGACCTCGACGCCGGGCTGTTCGCCGAGATGGCCAAGACCATGCGCAGCGCCGCGCAGCGCCTCACCCTCTACGCCTCCGACAAGGACTGGGCGCTGGCCGTGTCGCGCAAGCTGCACGGCGACGCCGTGCGCGCCGGCCAGGGCGGCAAGGGCATCCTGCATCTCGGCAACGTCGATTCGATCGACATGACCTCGATCGGCGACGACATGCTGATGCACAGCTACTACGCCAACAACCCCTCGGCGCTGAGCGACATCCTCTCGCTTCTGTGGCGCGACGCGCCGCCGGAAGACCGCTGCGGCATGGAGAAGGCCGAGGGCGAGCACGGCTCCTACTGGGAATACGTGCCGGCCGAATGCGACTCGAACGCGCTGCTGTCGACCCTGTCGTTCCTGCGCAAGGCGGGCATCGTCAGCCTGCCGGAGGCCCAGCGCTTCCTCTACCGCTTCATCCCGGCCGACCTCGCCGCCGGCGAACGGTCGCGGCTGGAAACTACGCTGATGCGCCTGTTCCGGCGCTGAGCCGGGGCCGCCGCGCTATTCGCGCGGCGGGATGTCGAGCGCGGCCTGGCTGGCCGGCCGCGCCAGGCAACGCTCCAGCCAGCCGGCTATGTTCTTCGTCGCGTCGTAGCCGACGAGCTCGCGGGCGCCGTAGAAGCCGACGAGGTTGCGCACCCAAGGCCACATGGCGACGTCGGCGATCGTGTAGTCCCTGCCCATCACGTAGTCGCGGCCCGCGAGCCGCTGGTCGAGCACGCCGAGCAGGCGCGCCGATTCCTTGGCGTAGCGGTCGCGCGGGCGCTTGTCCTCGTAGTCCTTGCCGGCGAACTTGTGGAAGAAGCCGAGCTGGCCGAACATCGGCCCCATCCCGGCCATCTGGAAGAACACCCACTGCAGCGCCTCGTAGCGGCCGGCCGCGTCCGCCGGGATCAGCCTGCCGGTCTTCTCGGCGAGATAGACGAGGATGGCGCCGGACTCGAACAGCGCCAGCGGCTTGCCGCCCGGCCCATTCGGATCGATGATCGCCGGGATCTTGCCGTTCGGGTTGAGCGACAGGAACTCCGGCGTCCAGCTCTCGTCCTTGCCGATGAAGACCGTGTGCGCCTCGTAGGGCAGGCCGGTCTCCTCCAGCATGGCCGAGACCTTGACGCCGTTCGGCGTCGCGAAGGAATAGAGCTGCAGCCGGTCGGGATGCTTGGCCGGCCAGCGCGCATTGATCGGGAACTGCGAGAAATCCGCCATCTTGGCACCTGCGTGTTCGGGGGGAGGAAGCGGTGGGAGCCCCCTGATACGCCCCGGCCGCACAGTCCGGGAAGTCAATTTTCCTGAACCTGCCGGTCCGCGTTGCCGCATCTGGCGCGGCCCTTGCTTGGGAGGCGGCGACATGGAACCTTCAGGCGCATGAACGCCCGGCCGAACATCGAAAGCGCGCTCGCCTCGCAGCGCGTCGCAGCCCATGGCCGGCTCTCGGTCGCCGTCCGCGACGGCCGCACCCGCGTGGCCGAGCTCTACCAGGAGGGCGCGGCGAAGATCCGCCTGCCGCGCGGCGACGGCGCGGGTGCCGAGGCCGTGCTCATCAACACGGCGGGCGGGCTGACCGGCGGCGACCGGCTGGACTGGCGGATCGCGGCGGGGGAGGGCAGCCGGCTGACCGTCACCACGCAGGCCTGCGAGCGCATCTACAAGGCGGCCTCCGGCGAGGCCCGCGTCGGCGCGGCGATAAGGGTCGGCGCAGGGGGGCGGCTCGCCTGGCTGCCGCAGGAGACGATCCTGTTCGACCGCGCGGCCCTTGCCCGCCGCCTCGACGTCGAGCTGGGGGATGGAGCCGAAGTGCTGGTGGCCGAGGCGGTGCTGGTCGGCCGGCAGGCGCATGGCGAGACGGTCGCGCTGGCCCGCTTCCACGACCGCTGGCGCGTCCGCGCAGGCTCGCGGCTCGTCCATGCCGAGGACGTCCGGCTCGGCCCCGACGTGCCACGCCAGCTCGCCGCGCGGGCAGGGGCCGGCGGCGGCCTCGCCTTCGCCTCGGTGCTGCTGGTCGGCGAGCGCGGCGAGGCGCTGCTCGCCGAGGCCCGCGACGCGGTCGGCGAGGCGGGCGGCGCCAGCTTCTGGCGCGTCGGCGGGACTGGCAAGCTTCTTGCGAGGCTCGTCGCGGAAGACGGCTACGCGCTGCGCCGCCGTCTGGTGCCGCTGCTGTCGCTGCTCAACGGGCAGGCGCCGCTGCCCAAATTATGGTCACTCTAGAGGGTCGCGCACCGCATGAACCTGACGCCCCGCGAAAAGGACAAGCTGCTCGTCGCCATGGCCGCGATGGTCGCCCGCCGCCGGCTCGAGCGCGGCGTCAGGCTCAACCATCCCGAGGCAATCGCGCTGATCACCGACTTCGTGGTCGAGGGCGCGCGCGACGGTCGCTCCGTCGCCGACCTGATGGAGGCCGGCGCCCATGTGGTCACCCGCGAGCAGGTGATGGAGGGCGTCGCCGAGATGATCCACGACGTGCAGGTCGAGGCGACCTTCCCCGACGGCACCAAGCTCGTCACCGTGCACGAGCCGATCAGGTAGAAGCCGCCAGATACCGTCTCTGAAGACTGGAATGGAGACCATCCGATGAAATCCCCCATCACCATCAGGGCGCTGGTCGCCGCCGCAGCGCTGGCCGTCCTCGCAGCCCCCGCCCAAGCGCATGTCGGGATCGGCGCCGCCACCTCCCTCAGTGCCGGCTTCGGCCATCCCTTCTCCGGCCTCGACCACATGGCGGCGATGGTGGCGGTCGGCCTGTGGGCCGCGCTGAAGGGCGGCCGGGCGGCGTGGGCATGGCCGGCCGCCTTCGTCGGCGTCATGCTGGCAGGTGGCGCGCTTGGGGTTGCCGGCGTCGCCCTGCCGCTGGTCGAGCCGGGCATCCTCGCCTCGGTGGTCGTGCTCGGCCTGCTGGTTGCGCTCGCGGTCGACCTGCCGGTGGCGGCGGGCGCAGCCGTCATCGGCCTCTTCGCCCTGTTCCACGGCCACGCGCACGGAGCGGAAATCCCGGAAACGGCCGCCGGCCTTGATTATCTGGCGGGCTTCGCCCTGGCCACCGCGCTGCTCCACGGCGCGGGCATCGGCGCCGGCCTGCTTGTCGGCGCGCGCTTCCGCAGCGGCGTCCGGCTCGCCGGGGCGGCCACGGCCGCGATCGGGCTCGGCCTGATCGCCGGCGCCATCTGAGGCGCCGCGCGATGATTCCCGGCGAGATCCTCACCGCGCCCGGCGAAATCGAGCTGAATGCCGGCCGCCCGACCGTCACGCTCAAGGTCGCGAACACGGGCGACCGGCCGATCCAGGTCGGCAGCCACTACCATTTCTTCGAGACCAACGAGGCGCTCCGCTTCGAGCGCGACAGGGCGCGCGGCATGCGCCTCGACATCCCGGCCGGCACCGCCGTGCGCTTCGAGCCGGGCCAGGAGCGCGACGTCGCGCTGGTGCCGATCGCCGGCGGCAAGACCGTCTACGGGTTCCGCGGCAAGGTGATGGGAAGGCTCTGAGGTGGCCGCCTACCGCGCCAGCGCTTTATTTGCTCGGCTCGCCTGCCGCGAACACGGTGACCGCGCCGCCGCTGCCCATCTCCACCCCCACCACGTCGCGCAGCAGCACGCCGCGCGAATCGATGGCGTGGAAGAAGATCGCGCTGCCCTCGATCGCCTGCCGCAGCTCGCCGATCGCCTCGTGGGCCGCCTCGATGCGGGGCGCCAGCGGCGAGTTCTCTGCGGTGAGGTCGGGGACCAGCACGATCTCGATCTCGCCGATGTCGGAAAGCTTGCGGATCTGCTCCGCGTTCTCGCTGCTGCGGCCAATCGCGGCGGCGATCCGCTGCTCCTCCTGGTCGAGCGGATGCTCGGCGGTGCTGACCGGCGCGTCGACGATGGTGTCGACGGTCTTCGGATCCTTGAGGCCCTGGCCGAGCAGCGGCTGCGACAGCATCGCCGCGCAGGCGAAGGCGAGGCCGCCGAGCATGGCCCGGGGGTTGAAGGGCTGGTGCGAGGTTGCCGTCGTCATCGTCGTCTCCCCGTGCGTGATTGCCATGCGCGAAAACGGCGCGGGCCGAAGCCCGCGCCGCTCTCATGCGTTCAGATGCCGACCTTACTCGACATAGACGGTCAGCGAGCCGTCCGCCGCGACGTTGGCCGCGACCACGGACGACGGGTCCACGCCCTGCTGCTCGAGCGCAGCCTTGACCTTGGCGTTGCCCTCGATCGAGGTCTTGAGCTGGTCGATCGAGGCCTGGTTGTCGGTCTTGGCCTTGGCGAGCGCATCGGCGTCGGTATTGCCGAGGTCGCTGATGCGGACCACGTTCACGGAGCCGACGTCGCTCATCGCGCCGATCGAGGCCGAGGCGCCGGTATCGCCCATGGACGACAGCAGGCCGTCCCACGAGCCGCCGATGGCCGCCGTGGTGTCGGTGTCGACATTGGTGTTGGCCGCGGCGCCCATGTTGTTCGTCTTGATCTGGGCATCGGTGCCGACCGTGCCGCCGACGGTGCCGGAGGCCGAGCCGGCGCTCGTGTCGGCGTTGGTGCCGATGCCGACATTGGCGCCCACGCCGGTGTCGACGCTCACCTGCGCCAGCGCCGGCGCGGCGAACAGCGAGCCGGTCATCAGGGCGGCGGCGGTCAGAGCAATCACGCGTTTCATCGTTGTTCTCCTTGCAGTTTCCTGGTGCGTCCCTTCGATGGGAACGGCCGCGCTGCGGCGACCCGGGAAGAAATGCGCGAGGAGCCGCGCCGTTCCATGCCAATCGGGGCGATTTCCGGGCCATTTTGTGCAGTTCGCCCCAGCCTTTCCACACCGTCTCCGTCCGCCAGGGGTTGCCGCTGATGCCTGCCAGGATCTCGCGTTCCGACTATGCCCGCATGTTCGGCCCGACCGCCGGCGACCGGGTGCGGCTCGCCGATACCGAGCTGTTCGTCGAGGTCGAGAAGGACTTCACCGTCTATGGCGAGGAGGTGAAGTTCGGCGGCGGCAAGGTGATCCGCGACGGCATGGGCCAGAGCCAGATGAGCCGCGCCGAGGGTGCCGTTGACACCGTCATCACCAACGCGCTGGTGGTCGATTCGACCGGCATCTACAAGGCCGACATAGGCCTGAGGGGCGGCCGCATCGCGGCGATCGGCAAGGCCGGCAACCCCGACACGCAGCCCGGCGTGACCATCCCCATCGGCCCCGGCACCGAGGCGATCGCCGGCGAGGGCCGCATCCTGACGGCCGGCGGCTTCGACGCGCATATCCACTTCATCTGCCCGCAGCAGATCGAGGAGGCGCTGGTCAGCGGCGTCACCACCATGCTCGGCGGCGGTACCGGCCCGGCGCACGGCACGCTCGCCACCACCTGCACGCCGGGGCCGTGGCACCTGGCGCAGATGATCCGCTCCTTCGACGCCTTCCCGATCAATCTCGGCCTGTCGGGCAAGGGCAACGCCTCGCGGCCGGCCGCGCTCGAGGAGATGGTGCTGGGCGGCGCCTGCGCGCTCAAGCTGCACGAGGACTGGGGCACCACGCCCGCCGCGATCGACAACTGCCTGACCGTCGCCGACGCGCTCGACGTGCAGGTGATGATCCACACCGACACGCTGAACGAGAGCGGCTTCGTCGAGGATACCGTCGCGGCCTTCAGGGGCCGCACCATCCACGCCTTCCACACCGAGGGCGCCGGCGGCGGCCACGCGCCCGATATCATCAAGGTGTGCGGGCTCGGAAACGTCATCCCGTCCTCGACCAACCCGACGCGGCCCTACACCGTCAATACCATCGCCGAACATCTCGACATGCTGATGGTCTGCCATCATTTGTCGCCGTCTATCCCCGAGGACATCGCCTTCGCCGAAAGCCGCATCCGCAAGGAGACGATCGCGGCGGAGGACATCCTGCACGACATCGGCGCCTTCTCGATCATCTCCTCCGACAGCCAGGCCATGGGCCGCGTCGGCGAGGTGCTGATCCGCACCTGGCAGACCGCCGACAAGATGAAGCGCCAGCGCGGCCGGCTGAAGGAGGAAACCGGCGACAACGACAATTTCCGCGTCCGCCGTTACATTGCCAAATACACGATCAACCCGGCCATCGCCCATGGCATGAGCCGCGAGATCGGCTCGGTCGAGGTGGGCAAGCGCGCCGACCTCGTGCTGTGGAGCCCGGCCTTCTTCGGCGTCAAGCCGGACATGGTGCTGGTCGGCGGCTCCATCGTCATGGCCCCGATGGGCGACCCCAACGCCTCCATTCCCACGCCGCAGCCGGTGCACTACCGGCCGATGTTCGGCGCCTATGGCAGGGCGCCGGCGGCCTCGTCGGTCACCTTCGTCTCGCGCGTCGCGCTCGACGCCGGCCTGCGCGAGCGGCTCGGTGTCGACAAGCCGATGGTGGCGGTGGAGAACACGCGCGGCGGCATCGGCAAGCGCTCCATGGTGCTCAACGACGCCACCCCGCATGTCGAGGTCGACCCGGAGACCTACGAGGTGCGTGCCGACGGCGAGCTGATCACCTGCGAGCCCGCGACCGTGCTGCCGATGGCGCAACGGTATTTTCTGTTCTAGAGCGATGGGCGTCCCGGTCGCTGCCGGTTCGTCTTTGCCCATCGGAGGAATGAATGATCTACGTCGTCGCCACGCTCACCATCAAGCCCGGCTCGCTGGAGGCCCTGCGTCCGGCCGCCGCGACCTGCCGGGAGGCGACGCTGAAGGAGAAGGGCTGCATCGCCTACGAGCTGCACCAGAGCCTCGCCGATCCGCACAAGCTGGTGTTCATCGAGAAGTGGGAGACCCGCGAGGCGCTGACCTCCCATTCCAAGCAGCCGCATCTCGCCGCCTGGCGCGAGGCGAGCAACCCGCATCTCGTCTCGCGCGTCATCGAGGTCGTGCATCCCGAGAAGGTCGAGACGTTCTGATGTACCAAGCCGTCGGGGCGCCGGGCTCCCGCATGACCCGGATCACCTGGATGCTGGAGGAGCTCGGCCAGCCCTACGGGATCGTCAAGGCCAAGCAGCACACCGAGACGATGGTCCGCTACAACCCGTCCGGCAAGATGCCGGCGCTGGTCGACGGCGACTTCGTGCTGACCGATTCGGCCGCGATCTGCAGCTATCTGGCCAACAAGCACGCCGAAAAGGGCATGGGCGGCGCCGATGCGAGGGAGCGCGCGATGCTGCTTTCCTGGCTCTTCTTCGCCCAGTCGGAGCTCGAGGCGCCGCTGTGGAACAAGCTCAAGCACCGCCTGCTCCTGCCCGAGGACCAGCGCGCCGAGGTCGGCGCCTGGACGGCGGCCGAGTTCGGGCGCGAGATCGGGACGCTGGAGAAGCGCCTCGGCGACCGCGACTATGCGATGGGCGACCGCTTCACCGCCGCCGACGTGCTGCTCGGCCATTGCGGCCAGTGGGCGCGCGGCGCAAGGTTCGAGATCCGGTCCGACCGGGTCAATGCCTATTTCGACCGCGTGCTGGCGCGACCGGCGCTGGCGCGGGCCAAGGCGAAGGAGGCCGAGGCACAATGAAGCTCGACATCAAGACCGATTTCACCAGCCTGCCGAAGGCCGGCAGCGTGCTTCGCGCGGGCGAGGCCGGCATCGCGACGGCGTTCGACAAGGCGACGCTGCCGCATGACGAGCGGCATCTGCGCCGCAAGGTGCTGTCGCTGGCCGGCGGCGGCAAGCTGCTCGTCGACCTGCCCGAGCCGGTCATGCTGGCTTCCGGCGACCGGCTGGTCCTCGACGACGGCAGGCAGGTGGAAATCGGCGCCGAGCCGGAGGAGCTGCTGGAAGCCCGCGCGCGCGATGCGGTGCATCTCGCCGAGCTCGCCTGGCACATCGGCAACCGCCACCTCGCCGCGCAGATCGAGGCGGGCCGCCTGCTCATCCTGCGCGACCACGTCATCGAGGACATGCTGAAGGGGCTGGGCGCGGCCGTGCGCCATGTCGTCGAGCCGTTCCAGCCGGTGCGCGGCGCCTATTCCGGCCATGGCCACGACCACCATCACGATCATGACCATCATGGGCATGGTCACGACCATCATCACGGCCATGGCGAGCCCGACGCTTATGGCCGCCTGCCGGGCGATCCGCATTACGGCCACAACCATGCCTGAAGCGGCCGGCCCCGCGACGGTGCTCAGGCTGATGGCCTGGCTGTCGCCGGCCTTCCCCGTCGGTTCGTTCAGCTACAGCCACGGGCTGGAGCGGGCCGTGCAGGACGGGCTGGTGACCGACGCGGAAAGCCTGCTTGAATGGCTGGAAGCGCTCGTCTCGTGGGGCTCCGGCTGGAACGATGCGGTGCTGTTCTGCGAGGCGATGCGCCGCGCCGGAACCGGCGGCGACCTTGCTGGACTCGCAGAGCTGGCCGAGGCGCTGGCCGGCTCGGCCGAACGCCATCTCGAAACCTCCCAGCAGGGCCGTGCCTTCGCCGCCGCCTCCGCCGCATGGCCGCAGGCCGCCATGGAAAAGCTGCCCACGAACGCGCCCTATCCGGTCGCGGTCGGCGCACTGGCCGGCGCGGAGGGCATTGCGCCCGCCGTCGCGGCGGCGGCCTATCTCCAGGCTTTCGCGTCGAATCTCGTCCAGGCGGGGATCCGCCTCGGCGTGATCGGCCAGGTCGACGGCGTGCGCCTGATCGCGGCGCTGGAGCCGCTGCTTTCAGCGA
The DNA here is from genome assembly GCA_017305835.1 of Hyphomicrobiales bacterium. Taxonomy (GTDB): domain Bacteria; phylum Pseudomonadota; class Alphaproteobacteria; order Rhizobiales; family Rhizobiaceae; genus RCIO01. The sequence continues at coordinate 13,685 of JAFKJY010000088.1, read as the reverse complement.
CCGCCGCCCAAGCTGCGGAAGCCGACCTCGACGATCTCGGCTCCTGCACCCTGCTCGCGGAGATTTCCGCGATGCGGCATGAGACCCAGTATTCGCGGCTGTTCCGGACATGAGCATCCTCGCGCTCTGCCTCGCTTTGCCGCTGATCGCCATCGCGACGCTGCATGCCTACTGGGCCATCGGCGGTGTCTGGCCGGGCACGGACGCGGCCTCCTGCGCTCGCGCCGTCGTCGGCTTCAAGGGCGCCGAAGTCATGCCGCCGCCTGCCGCGGGCTTCGCCGTCGCCGCCGTCGCCATCGTCATGGCGCTGGTCGCGCTGGCGTTGGGCGGCTGGTATGCCGAGCCGATCGAGCCGGTGCAACTCGCCGGCATGGCTTTGTTCGCCGGCTTCGTGCTCTTGGCCCGCGGCCTGCTCGGCTTCACCCCGTGGTGGCGCCGGCTGACCCCGCTTCAGCCCTTCGCGCGTCTCGACACGCGCTTCTATTCGCCGCTCTGCCTCGCCCTCGGCGCCGGCTTCCTGGCGCTCGCCCTCGGAGGATTTGCCGCATGACGTCACCGAACGGACCCCTGCGCGTCGGCATTGGCGGGCCTGTCGGCTCGGGCAAGACGACGCTGACGGAGAAGCTGTGCAAGGCGATGCGCGACGATTTCTCGATCGCCGTCGTCACCAACGACATCTACACCAAGGAAGACGCGATGATGCTCGCGCGGCTTCAAGCTCTCCCCGAGGAGCGCATCGTCGGCGTCGAGACCGGCGGCTGCCCGCACACGGCGATCCGCGAGGACGCCTCGATCAACCTCGCCGCGATCGCCGACCTGAACGGCCGCTTCCCCGGCCTCGACATCGTCTTCATCGAGTCCGGCGGCGACAACCTCGCCGCCACCTTCTCGCCCGACCTCGCCGACCTGACGCTCTATGTCATCTCGGTCTGCCAGGGCGAGGAGATCCCGCGCAAGGGCGGGCCGGGCATCACCCGCTCCGACTTCCTCGTCATCAACAAGAGCGATCTGGCGCCCTATGTGAACGTCGATCTCGACGTGATGGAGCGCGATGCCGGCCGCATGCGCGCCGGCCGCGCCTTCGCCTTCACCGACCTGTCGCGCGGCAAGGGCGTGGCGGGAATCGTCGACTTCATCGTCGAGAATGGCGGCCTGCAGCGGCAGCCGGCCCGCCGCAGCGCGTAAACGGCTTGCCTCAGCCGCATTTCCGGACGCAAAACCGCTTCGCACTTTTGCTGGAAATGCTCTAGCGCCCGAACACGATCACCGTGTCGGCCTCGCGCCGGCGGCCTGTCACCAGCTCGACATTGGCCATGTCGTTGGAGAAGGCGCGCTCGCGCGCGGCCTCCGGCGAGAGCCCGTGCTCGACCCAGCGCTGCACCAGCCGGCGGGCGAGCTCGCCCTTCGGCACGTCGAGAAACACGGTCCAGTCGAACAGCCCGGCCAGCCCGTTCCACGGCTCCTGGTCGAGCAGCAGGTAGTTGCCCTCGACGATGACGAAGCGGGCCGAGGCCGGCACGTGCTCGGCCGCTGCCCGCGAAAAATCGGCCGCAGCAGCGCGGCGAAGCCGGCGTAGTCGAAGGTCTCGGGCGCGCCCTTGCGGGCCGAGAGCCCGCGCGCGGCGAGAAGCGTGTTGTCGAGGTGGAAGCCGTCCATCGCCAGAAGTGCGGCCTCGGCGCCGAGCAGCTCGCGCAGCCGCGCGGCCAGCGTCGACTTGCCGGCGGCCGGCGGTCCGGCGATGCCGATGACGAAACGGCCGCGCCCGGCGGCGCGCCGGAACAGCTCCGCGGCGAGATGCGCGACGTCCGACATGGTCCTGCTCCCGTCCGGACGACGGCCGCGTCCGGCACGTTCAATCTGGGGATCGGCGCGCCGGCCGGCAAGCGCCGCGGGCGCGAAAAGAAAGGGGCCCGCCGATGGCGAGCCCCCGAATTGCGTTCCGCGCGTGGCGGGCTGGCTACATGCCCGATTCCTTGGCGATCAGCGCGCGGGCTTCCTCGACCAGCGCCTTGCCGTCGAGGCCCTTGCCGGCAACCTCCTGGATCCAGGCGTCGACCACGGGCGCGGCCGCGTCCTTCCAGCGTTGCGTCTCGGCCTCGTCGAGGGTCATGATGTTGTTCTTCCTGTCCTGCGCGATCTTGAGGCCGATCTGGTCGCCCTCGTCCATCACGCGGCCGAAGAAGGCGGCGGTATCGAGGCCGGAATTGGCGTCGATCACCTTCTTCACGTCGTCGGGTAGCTTGTCGTAGGAGGCCTGGTTCATCGCGAAGACGAAGGTCTGCGTGTAGAGGCCGTTCTTGCCCGAGAAGCCGGTATGGTTGTGGACGAGCTCGCTGATCTTCAGCGACGGCGTCACCTCCCACGGCACGGTTGTCGCGTCGATCACGCCCTTCGACAGCGCATCGGTCGTGGCCGGCACCGGCATGCCGACCGGCGTCGAGCCCAGCTTCTCCAGCATCTGGTTGATGACGCGCGAGCCGCCGCGGATCTTCAGCCCCTTCATGTCCTCCAGCTTGGTCACCGGGTTCTTGGAGTGGATGAGGCCCGGCCCGTGCGTGTGCCAGGCGATCACCTTCATGCCCTTGAACTCGTCGACGCAATGCTTCTCGCAATAGAGCTGGAACGCGCGCGACGTCTGCTCGCCATTGGTCATGATGAAGGGCAGCTCGAACGCTTCCGTCGCCGGGAAACGGCCGGGCGTGTAGCCGATCACGGTCCAGATAAGGTCGACGAAGCCGTCGTTCACCTGGTCGATGAGCTGCGGCGGCGTGCCGCCGAGCGCCATCGCGTCGTATTTCTCGATCTTGAGCTTGCCGCCCGCTTCCTTCTGCACCTTCTCGATCCAAGGCAGGATCGCCTTGGCGGGGATGGTGGCCTGCGGCGGCAGCATCTGGTGCACCCGCAGCGTCACCTCCTGGGCATGGGAAACGACCGTCATCGCGCCCAGTGCGACGGCGGCTGTCAGCAACTTCCTGAAGATTGTCATCGGCGTTCCTCCCTGAAACTGTATTGTTATATAACAGAACTATTTTCGGCGAGGAAGCGGCGAAAGCGGTATACGCGGCGGTCGCGCCGTTCGCCGCGAAATCCGCGAAACCGGCCGGAATCGGACATATGCCGCGTGGCCCGCTCGAAAAAAGTATGCAGGCGCTTGCGCTGCCGGGGCCGATGGAGCCATAGGGTCGCGACGGAAGCCCGCCTTCGAGCGGGGGAGAAAGATCCGCTGGAGGATATGGAATGACAGTCAAGACCGCCGCGAAGCCGCCTTTCCGCGCCGACCATGTCGGCAGCCTGCTGCGCGCCGAATCGGTGAAGACCGCGCGCAAGCGCTTCTTCGAGGAGAAGTCGATCGGCCGCGAGGAACTGAAGGAGGTCGAGGATGCCGCGATCCGCGACGTCGTCAAGCTCCAGCAGGACGCCGGCCTGCCGGTGGTGACCGACGGCGAGACGCGCCGCGCCTACTGGCATTTCGACTTCATGGGCGGCCTCGACGGCATGGAGATCGTCGAGGGCGAGGCGAACGTGAAGTTCGCCGGCGTGGCGCTGACGACGCGCCCCGTCATCACCGACAGGCTCGACTTCCCGGCCGACCACCCGATGCTCGACCACTACAAATATCTCGCCTCGGTGGCGGCGGTGACGCCGAAGATCTCGATCCCCGGCCCGAGCTGCGTCCACTTCCGCACCCGCCGCGAGGACATCGCGCCGGCCGAATACCGCAAGGACGAGGAGAAGCTGTTCTCCGACATCACGGCGACCTACAGGAAGGCGGTGCAGGCCTTCTACGACGCCGGCTGCCGCTACCTCCAGATGGACGACATCTTCTTCGCCTATCTGTGCGACCCGCGCCAGCGCGCCGAGCGCAAGGCGAACGGCCAGGATCCCGATTTCCTCATCGACCGCTACGCGCAGATGATGCACGACGCCATCGCCGACCGGCCCGACGACATGGTGATCGGCATGCATATGTGCCGCGGCAACTTCAAGTCGACGCACGCGGCCGAGGGCGCCTACGACCCGGCGGCCGACGCCATCTTCAACAAGACCGGCGTCGACATCTACTTCATGGAATACGACACCGAGCGCGCCGGCGGGCTGGAGCCGCTGCGCCTGCTGCCGAAGGGCAGGAAGCGGGTCATGCCCGGCTTCATCACCACCAAGACCGGCGAGCTGGAGAAGTTGGACGATCTGAAGCGCAAGTTCGACGAGGCCTCGAAATATGCCGACATCGACCAGCTCGGCATCGCGCCTCAGTGCGGTTTCGCCTCGACCGAGGAAGGCAACACCGTCACCGTCGACGACGAGAAGCGCAAGCTCGACCTCGTGGTGAAGACGGCCGAGGCGATCTGGGGCGGCGTCGCCGCCTGACGGGCTGTCACGTCGCTTCCTGACATCCGGCCGGCGCCCGCGACGGTTGCCGGCCGGGCGTTTGCCGCGTAGGAACAGCACCGGCGCACGCCTGATGGTGACGGAGCCGGATGACCCGCAGATATTCCGCCTTTTCGCTGTTCGTAGAGGGACTGCGCGGCCAGACGGGCTGGGCGCCGGCCTGGCGCACGCCGAAGCCGAAGGCGCAATATGACGCGGTGATCGTCGGCGGCGGCGGCCACGGGCTGGCCACCGCCTACTACCTCGCGAAGAACCACGGCATCCGCAACGTCGCCGTGGTCGAGAAGGGCTGGCTGGGTGGCGGCAATACCGGCCGCAACACCACAACGATCCGCTCCAATTATTTCTATCCCGAGAGCGTCGCGCTCTACGATTTCGCGCTCAGGCTCTACGAGGGCCTGTCGCGGGAACTCAACTACAACGTCATGTTCTCGCAGCGCGGGCTGGTCACGGTCGCCCATTCGGAAGCCGAGATGGAGATCGCCGCCCGCGTGGTCAACGCCATGCAGATCAACGGCACCGATGCCGAGCTGCTCGGCCCCGAGGAGGTCCTGAAGCGCGAGCCGCTGCTCAACATGTCCGATCGCGCGCGCTTCCCCGTCTTCGGCGGCGTCTGGCAGGGCCGCGCCGGCGTGGCGCGCCACGACGCGGTCGCCTGGGGCTATGCGCGCGCGGCAGACCGGATGGGCATCGACATCATCCAGGACTGTGAGGTCGAGGGCTTCCTCGTCGAGGACGGCCGCTGCGCAGGCGTCGAGACGGCTGGTGGCACCATCCGCGCCGGCGCGGTCGGCCTTGCCGTCGCCGGCCATTCGAGCGTTATGGCCGCGAAAGCCGGCTTCGGCCTGCCGATCCAGTCCTATTCGCTGCAGGCGATGGTGTCGGAGCCGGTCAAGCCCTGCATGGAAACGGTAGTGCTCTACCCGGGCACGGGCACCTATCTGTTCCAGTCCGACAAGGGCGAGATCGTCGTCGGCGGCGGCATCGACCGCGTGCCGTCCTACGCCCAGCGCGGCAACCCGCCGGCGCAGCGGCAGGTGCTCTCCGGCCTGCTCGAGATGTTCCCCGCCTTCGGCCAGTTGAAGCTGATGCGCCAATGGGCCGGCAATGTCGACGTCACGCCGGATTCGTCGGCGGTTCTCGGCCCGTCGCCGCTGCCCGGCCTCTATCTCAATTGCGGCTGGGGCACCGGCGGCTTCAAGTCGATCCCCGCCGGCGGCTGGCTGCTGGCGCACCTGATCGCGAAGGGCGAGCACCACGAGATCAGCCGGCCCTTCGACCTCTCCCGCTTCATGACCGGCCGCCTCGTCGACGAAGCGGCCGGCTCCGGCATCGCGCATTAGGAGGCCGGCGAGGATGCAGCTCTTTTCCTGCCCCTTCTGCGGCCCGCGCGACGAGACGGAGTTCCACTTCGCCGCCGAGGCCGGCAAGACCCGGCCCGAGCCGGCCGGCGAGGTGAGCCCGGAGGCGTGGTCGGGCTATCTCTACGCGAAATCCAATCCGGGGGGCCCGTCGCGCGAGATCTGGCAGCACGTCACCTGCGGTGAGTTCTTCCTGATGGAGCGCGACACGCTGACCCACGAGGTGGCGGGGTCGAAGGCGTTGCGGGGGCAGCGCCCATGACCGCCCGCCGCCTCTCCACCGCCCCCGACGGCCCGGCGGTTCCCTTCACCTTCGACGGCAAGCCGTTCGAGGGCCGGCCGGGCGACACCATCGCCTCCGCCCTGCTGGCGGCCGGCGTCCGCGTCGTCGGCCGCAGCTTCAAGTACCACCGGCCGCGCGGCGTCTGGGGCGCCGGTGCCGAGGAGCCCAACGCGCTGGTCGACGTGAGCCTCGACGGCCGAACCACGCCCAACCTGCGCGCCACCACCGAGCCGCTGGTCGAGGGCATGGCGCTGCGCGCCGTCAACGCCCGCCCGAGCGCGGCGGCCGATCGTGGCCGCGTGCTCGACCGCTTCGCCAAGTTCATCCCCGCCGGCTTTTACTACAAGACCTTCATCTGGCCGGACTGGCACCGCTTCGAGCCGCGCATCCGCGCCATGGCCGGCCTCGGCCGGCTCGACCCGGCGACGCATCCACCTGCCGACTGCCCGATCGTCCATGCCAGGTGCGACGTGCTGGTCGTCGGCGCCGGCCCCGCCGGCCTGTCCGCCGCGCGCGCGGCGGCGGCCTCCGGCGGCAGCGTCATCCTCGTCGACGACCAGGAGCGGCTCGGCGGCGCGCTGCTCCACCGCCATGCCGAGATCGACGGCCGGCCCGGCCGCATCTGGGCCGCCTCCTGCGTCGAGGCGCTGCGCGCCGCCGGCCACCGCGTGCTCGCCTCGGCCACCGCCTTCGGCGTCTACGACCACAACCTCGTCGGCGTCTGGCAGCGGCGCTTCGGCCGGCCCGACGCGCTGTGGCAGATCCGCGCCGGCCGCATTGTCGTGGCCGCCGGCGCCATCGAGCGGCCGCTGGTCTTCCCCGACAACGACCGGCCGGGGGTGATGTCGGCGGAGGCCGCGCTTTTCTATCTGCGCCGCCACGACCTGCTCGTCGGCGAGCGCATCGTCGTGGCGACCAACAACGACAAGGCCTATGCGGTCGCCCGCGCGCTGGCGACGGCCGGCGCCAGGGTCGCGATCGCCGACATGCGCGCCTCGGCTGCCCCGCAGACTGCAGAAGGCCTGTCGGTGCTGCCCGGCGCCCGCGTCACGGCGGTGGAGGGCGAGGACGGCGTCGAGGCCGTGCGCGTCGGCGGCCGCCGCGTCGAGGCCGACTGTCTGCTCGTCTCCGGCGGCTTCACGCCGACCGTCCATCTCCACGCCCAGGCGAAGGGCAAGCTGCGCTACGAGGAGAGCCTCGCCGCCTTCGTGCCGGCCGAGCGGCTGCCGGGCCTCGTCGTGGCGGGCGCCGCAAACGGCCGCTTCTCGCTCTCGGGCGTGCTGGCCGACGGCCATGCCGCCGGCGGCGGCCGGGGCGTGGCCGCCCGCTCCGTCACCGCCGACGATTCCTACGCGATCGAGCCGGCCTGGCCGGGCCGCGCCGGCAAGGCGCGCCAGTGGATCGACTTCCAGAACGACGTCACCGTGAAGGATGTCGAGCTCGCCGCGCGCGAGAACTTCCGCTCGGTCGAGCACCTGAAGCGCTACACCACGCTCGGCATGGCGACCGACCAGGGCAAGACGTCGAACATGAACGGCCTCGCCGCCATGGCCGCGATCACCGGCCGCACCATCCCCGGTACGGGCACCACCACCTACCGGCCGCCCTTCGTGCCGGTGCCGCTGCCCGTTCTCGCCGGCCGCCGCCGCGGCGAGTTCTTCAGCCCCGTCCGCCGGCTGGTGCTGGAGGCCGAGCACCGTGCGACCGGCGCTGTCTTTCGCGAATATGGCGGCTGGCTGCGGCCGGGCTGGTACGGCGCGGGCCGCGCCGAGGACGAGATCGCGCGCGAGGCGCGCACGGCGCGCGAGACGGTCGGCATCCTCGACGGCTCGCCGCTCGGCAAGATCGAGGTGATCGGGCCCGACGCCGGCGCGCTGGTCGACTACAATTCCTACCAGACGATCTCGACGCTGAAGCCCGGCCGCATCCGCTACGGCTTCATGCTGACCGAGGGCGGCGTCATCTACGACGACGGCGTCGTCTCCAAGGTCTCGGACGAGCACTACGTCGTCTCCTGCTCGTCCGGTCACGTGCCGGGCGTCGTCGCGCGGCTTGAGGAATGGCGGCAGGACCGCTTCGACCCCACCCGCGTCTTCGTCCACAACTCGACGCCGCAATGGGCGACGCTGACGACGAGCGGGCCGCGCGCCCGCGACCTCGTCGCCATGCTCGGGCTGGGCCTATCGCTGTCCGACGAGGCGCTGCCGCACATGGCCTTTGCCGACACGGCGTTCGACGGCGCGCCCGCGCGGGTGGCGCGCGTCTCCTTCACCGGCGACCGCTCCTACGAGGTCTCGGTGCCGTCGTCGAAGGCGGCCGCACTCAACCGGGCGATGACGGAGGCCGCGCGCGCGGTCGGTGGCGGCCTGCTCGGTTCGGAGGCGCTGCTGCTGCTGCGCGCCGAGAAGGGCTACATCATCGCCGGCAAGGACACCGACGGCACCACCATGCCGCACGACCTCGGCATCACCGGCCCGCGCGACAGGCGGCAGGGCGAATATGTCGGCAAGCGCTCGCTGTTCACCGAGAACGCGCTGCGGCCGGACCGCCAGCAGGCGGTGGGGCTCGCCGTCGACGGCGACGTGCCGCTGCCGACCGGCGCGCATGCGGTCGAGACGGTGGCCGGCCGCAGGCGCTCGATCGGCTTCGTCACTTCCAGCTATGCGAGCCCGACGCTCGGCCGGCCGATCGGGCTGGCGCTTGTCGTCAACGGCCTGTCGCGCATGGGCGAGGAGATCGAGCTCGTGCATCTCGGCAAGACCATGCGCGCCATGGTCGCGCCGGCCTGCGCCTTCGATCCCGGCGGGGAGCGGCTCAATGGCTGAGAAGACGGTGCGGACCGGCTGGGACCTGAAGCGCGGCCACGACGCCGCGACCAAATGGACTCCGACGCCCGACTGGCGCTCCGCTGCGATCGTCCGCTCGTCCTGGTCGGCGCGGCCGCTGCACGGCCTCGGCCAGACGCTGCTGAGCGGCGATCTCGACGCCGCGCGGGCAGCCCTGGCGCCGAACGCGTCGGAAGCCGGCCTCTGGCAGGTCGCCGAGGGCGACGCGCTGGTCCGGATCGCGCGCGACCGCGCCCTGCTGGTGACGGCGCGGCCGCTGTCCGCTCCGGCCGGCTGGTCGCCCAGCGGCTGGGCGACTTCCGCCGCCGACGACGCATGGGCCGTGATCGAGCTTGCCGGCGAGAGCGCCCGCGCCGTCTGCGCGCAGGCCACTTCCGCCGATCTGGAAGCCGGCAGCCCGTCGGCCGCGCTGCTGTTCGCAGGCGTCACCTGCCTGCTCTACCGGACCGCGCCGGAAACGGCGCGGATCCATGTCGAACGCGGCTTCGCGCCTTATCTGTGGCGCTGGCTGGAGACCGTCGAGGGTTGAGCGCGACGGCCCGCGGTTGACGCGGCCGGGCCTCCTGTCCATCATCCGGCCCGGCCCAATAACGAGGCGCATCCATGGAAAAGGCGGAGATCGGTCTTGTCGGTTTGGGCACGATGGGCTCGAACCTCGCCCTCAACATCGCCGAGAAGGGCCACCGCATAGCGGTATGGAACCGCACCGGCGCCCGCACGAGCGAGTTCGTGGCGCAGGCCGGGCCGCTCGCCGACCGCATCGTGCCCTGCGCCACGCTCGAGGAGCTGATGGCGGCGATCGAGCCGCCGCGGCCGGTGATCCTGATGGTGCCGGCCGGCCGGCCGGTCGACGAGCAGCTCGCCGTGCTCGGCCCGCTCGCCGGCAAGGGCGACATCCTGATCGACGCCGGCAATGCCAATTTCCACGACACGCAGCGGCGCACGCGCGAGGCCGAGGGCGCCGACTACGCCTTCGTCGGCATGGGCGTGTCCGGCGGCGAGGAGGGCGCGCGCCACGGCCCGTCGATCATGGTCGGCGGCGACCCGGCCTCCTGGCACCGCATCGAGAAGGTGATCCTCGACATCGCCGCGAAATACGAGGGCGAGCCCTGCGCGGCCTGGCTCGGGCCGGACGGCGCCGGCCATTTCGTCAAGACCATCCACAACGGCATCGAATATGCCGACATGCAGATGATCGCCGAGACCTACGGCATCATGCGCGACGGGCTCGGCATGGGCGCCCACGAGATCGGCAAGGTGTTCGAGGGCTGGAACCGCGGCCGCCTCAACTCCTACCTGATCGAGATCACCGCCAGGGTGCTCGCCACCGACGACCCGCAGACCGGCACGCCGGTGGTCGACCTGATCCTCGACAAGGCCGGCCAGAAGGGCACCGGTCGCTGGTCGGCGATCGAGGCGCAGATGCTCGGCGTCCCGGCGACCGCGATCGAGGCGGCTGTGGCCGCCCGCAGCCTGTCGGCCATGAAGGAAGAGCGCGAGGCGGCGGCGAGGATCTATGCGCCGCCGGCGCCGCAAGCGGTCGCGACGGCCGCCGCAGACATCGTCGCCGAGCTGGAGCTGGCGCTGCTCGCCGGCAAGATCGCGGCCTACGCGCAGGGCTTCGCCGTCATGCAGGCGGCGTCCGTCGAGCACGGATGGAACCTGCCGATGGCGACGATCGCGCGCATCTGGCGCGCCGGCTGCATCATCCGCTCGCAGTTCCTCGGCTCGATCGCCGCCGCCTTCGAGGCGGGCGGCGAGATCGCCAACCTGATGGTGGCGCCGGCCTTCGTCGAGATGATGAACCAGGCGCATCCTGCGCTGCGCATCAGCGTCGGCCGCGCCGCGCTGTGGGGCCTGCCGGTGCCGGCCCTCTCCTCCGCGCTCGCCTATTTCGACGGCTACCGCCAGGCGCGCGGCACCGCCAACCTGATCCAGGGCCAGCGCGACTTCTTCGGCGCGCACGGCTTCGAGCGCATCGACAGGAGCGGCCCCCAGCACGGGCCCTGGGCGTAAGAGCCGGCGTCCGGCTCAGCTTGACAGCGCCGCCCGGGCCTGCGTCGGCGCGACCGCACCTTCGTCCTCGCCGCCGACCACGGCCGTCGGCACCGCCAGCGTCTGCAGCGCCTCGGCCGCCTGCCCGTCGATGCGGGCGAGCACGGCGCGCGCCAGCTCCCGGCCGGCCAGCCGGAAATCCTCGTCGACCACCAGCAGCTCGCGTCGGAACATGCGCACGAGCTGCGTCGACTGCTTGGTGACCACGTCGACGTCGCGACCGAGCCGCAGCCCGCTTTCTTCGATGGCGTTGACCAGCGCGATCGCCGCCGAGCCGCTGCCGCAGACGATGCCGTCGGGCGGCGTCTGCCGCGCCAGCAGCCGCGCCGCCTGCCGGCGGATCTCCTCGATCGGCTGGTCCACCCAGGCGGTGGCGAAGGGGATGTCGGTGACGCCGCCCTCGACCACGCCCTCGGCGAAGCCGGCGGTCATGTGGCGGTGGTAGGTGAGCGCCGGCGAGGGCGCCAGCAGCGCCAGCCGCCGCCGGCCGCGCGCGATCAGCCGCTCGACCGCCAGCCGCGCGAACACGACATTGTCGAAATCGTGCCAGGGATGCTCGATGCCGGTCTCGGTGCGGCCATGCGTGGCGAAGGGGAAGCCGTGCTCGCTCATGTAGCGCACGCGGGCGTCCTCGGGCCGTGTCTGCGAGATGATGATGCCGTCGGCCGAGCGCGTCTCGACCACGTAGCGGACCGGGTCCATGGGGTCGCTGCGGCTCGAATAGGGCGTCAGCACGAGATGGTAGGGCGTCGGCGCCAGCATCTCGGTGACGCCCGAGATGATGTCCGAGATGAAGCCCATGAGCTGCTCGTCGGTGTTGAGCACCAGCGAGATGACGTTGGTCTTGCCGGTGCGCAGGCGCACGCCGGCGCGGTTGGGCCGGTAGCCGACCTGGCGCGCGATGAGCTGCACGCGCCGCTTGGTGTCCTCGCCGATGTCGGGCGCGTCCTTGAGCGCGCGCGACACGGTGGTCACGCCGAGCCCGGTCATGAAGGCGATCGTCTTCAGCGTCGGCCGCGCGTCGCCGGCAGCCGCCGGGGGCGGCGCGCCCCCTTCCCGTTTTCCGGCCATTCCCGTCCGTCTCCGCATCGCCCGCGTCCCCGAGATCAATGACGCCAGATGGCAATGATGACAAGAACCTGCAACGTTGCAGTTCCACTTTTTCAACCGTCGGGCAGTATGAATCGAGGGGGTTGGCCAGCGCGTCTGTGTCGATGCAGGGCACGGCAGCAAACTTGCCGGGCCTGCCGCAACGTCCACGTTTTCCTGGCGAAACGGATTCGTTTCGGCCCAATTATGCTGCGATGCACATAGAAAATTGCGCGCCGCAAAGAAAACCAGCACGCCCGCTTTTATTTTCGGACCGCGAAAAAAATGCCTCGCCGGGGCGTCGGGCGGTTGCGGAACTGAATCGATTCGCATAACGTTCCCCTGCAACGTTACAGATTCAGGGAGGAACTGTGATGCGCTGTAAGCTTGTGGCCGCCGCTTTTGCGGCCTCGGTCGCACTTTCTTCCGGCACTGCGCTGGCCGCCGACCTCGAAGTCGTCCACTGGTGGACGTCGGGTGGCGAGCAGGCTGCCGTGTCGGTGTTTGCCAAGGAATTCGACGCCACCGGCGACCGCTGGGTGGACGGTGCCATCGCCCTTGGCGAGACCGCCCGTGCCACGGTCATGCAGCGGGCGCTGGGCGGCGATCCGCCGGACGCCTCGCAGTTCAACCCCGGCCGCCAGTACGAGGACCTGATCTCCGCCGGCCTGCTTCTCGATCTGACGCCGCTGGCCGAGAAGGAGGGCTGGGACAAGTTCATCCGCCCCGACCAGATCAAGGCCCCGTGCAAGATCGACGGGCACTGGTGGTGCGTGCCGGTCAACATCCACATGCAGAACTGGGCCTGGGCCTCTGTGGCGGCCTTCAAGAAGGCGGGCCTCGAGGTTCCGACGAGCTGGGACCAGTACCTCGCCGACCTTCCCAAGCTGAAGGACGCGGGGGTCATCCCCTTCGCTGTCGGCGGTGACGGCGGCGGCTGGCAGATCAGCCTGCTCGCCAACCAGCTCATCCTCGCCCAGCTCGGCGCCGAGGTCGTGGAGAAGATCTGGAAGGACAAGAACCTCGAGCTCGCCGGCGGTCCGGAAGTGCTCAAGGCCTTCCAGACGCTCAAGTCGCTCGGCGAGTATGCCGACAACGGCTCGCCCAACCGTAGCTGGAGCGACACCACGGCTCTGGTCATCAAGGGCAGCGCCGCGCTGCAGGTCATGGGCGACTGGGCCCAGGGCGAGTTCCAGGTCGCCGGCCAGAAGCCGGGCGTGGACTATGCCTGCCTGCTCGGGCCGCTGGTTCCCGACGCGAAATATGTCCGCACCGGCGGCGACATCTTCGTGTTCTTCAAGCAGAAGGATGCCGACGTCGAGCGCGCGCAGCTTTCGCTCGCCTCGCTGATGGTCAATCCCCGCACCCAGGCGCTGTTCAACACCGCCAAGGGTTCGGCCCCGGTCCGCGACGACGTCGACCTGTCGCTGGCCAACGACTGCATGAAGAAGGCCATCGACGTGCTCAAGCAGCCGGGCTCCGTCGTGCCCGACGCCAACCAGTGGCGCAACGAGGCCTTCACGACCGCGCAGAACGCCATCTTCTCGGACCTGATCTACAACAAGGCCACGACGCCGGCAGCGGCGCAGGCCCAGTTCGTCGATCTCCTGAAGAACGCCGAGTAAGGCTCCTTCGTCTCGCGGCGACCCGGCTCTCCGGGTC
>JAFKJY010000087.1 GCA_017305835.1 Hyphomicrobiales bacterium | reverse complement strand
GCCAGGAAGGGACGCGCATAGGTCGCCTCCAGGATCGTGCCGTCGCCGGAGGGGACCGCCGGGGTGCCGAATTCGAGCGTGCGGTCGACCGTCGCCTGCGCCACCAGCCAGTCCGGCTGGCCGGCATCCCGCGGGATCTCGTGGCCGCCCTGCCATTGCGCCCACGCCGCGGCGCGGCGGGCGGCATCGTTCGCGGCCGTCTCGTCGGCCGCGACGGCGAGGAGCAGGCTGCCGTCACGCAGCCACGTGATGCCCGGCAGGCGCGCCGCCGCGCGCTCGTCGAAGGCGGCGAGCGTGGCGCCGCGGCGCGGCGGCCGCACGACGCGGGCATGCAGCATGCCGGGGACCGCCATGTCCTGGATGAAGGCCGCGCCGGCGACCTTGCGCCCGAGGTCGATGCGGGGGACGCTGCGGCCGACCCAGTCGCGCGGGCCGGCGTGGCGGGCGGCCGGATCGACGGGGGCCGTAAGGTCGAGCGGCTGCGCCGGCGACCAGTAGGAGAAGCCGGTATCGGCGTCGCCGCGCAACACTGTCCCGTCCTCGACGTGCAACTCGTCGGGCGCGCAGTTGAGGCGCAGCGCGGCGTCGGCGACCAGCGTCCGCCGCAGGGTGGCGCAGGCGGCCTCCACCGCCGCGCCGGAGACCTCCACCGACATCGAGCCGGCCGTGTAGCCCTCGCCGGGCGCGGCCTGCGTGTCGCCGGAGACGATGCCGATCGCGGCGAAATCAACCGAGAGCGCATCGGCGGCGATCTGGGAGAGCGCGGTGAGGATGCCCTGGCCGAGCTCGACCTTGCCGACGCGCAGCTCGACGCGCCGGCCCGGCAGCAACGCCAGCCAGTCGGCGAGGCGAGGATTGTTGCGCAGGCTCTCGTTGACCGGCTCAGCCATGGCGCGCGCTCCCTTGCGCCGCCGCGCGCTCGACGGCGCGCAGGATGCGGTTGTGCGAGCCGCAGCGGCACAGGTGCCGGTCGAGCGCGGCGACGATCTCGGCGCGGGTGGGGTGCGGGGTCGCGTCGAGCAGGGCGCGGGCGCTGAGGATGATGCCCGACAGGCAATAGCCGCACTGGCCGGCCTGCTCGGCCACGAATGCTTCCTGCAGCGGGTCGAGCCGGCCGTCCCGAGACAGGCCCTCGATGGTGGTGACGGAGCGGCCGGCGAGATCGTGCACGGGGCGGGTGCAGGAATAGACGGGCGCGCCGTCGACCAGCACGGTGCAGGCGCCGCACTGTTCGAGGCCGCAGCCGAAGCGCGCGCCCTTGAGGTCGAGCTGGTTGCGCAGCGTGTCGAGCAGTGTCGCGTCGTCCGCGACGTCGACGGTGCGCTCCCGCCCGTTCACGTTCAGGGTGATCGCCGCCAAGCGCACCTCCGTTGTGGGTATGGCCGGCAAACGATTGCCGCCATCTGCCTCCAACTATCCACTATGCAGAAACGGAGGCAATATTGACAGCTAAATCGAATGATGCGAACGATTGCATCAACTGCCTGCGCAACTTTATCCTGCGTCCGGGCGGATCGACCTGGGAGGACCATGCAACGTGAGCTCGACGCCGCTCATCGGCTCCGAGACGGATGTGACGCCGGCGGTGCTCGGCGCCATGGCGGCGGCGCCCGACGCGCGGCTGCGGGCGGTCATGGAGAGCGCCGTGCGGCACCTGCACGCCTTCCTGCTGGAGACGCGTCCGAGCGAGGAGGAGTTCGAGGCCGCGCTGCGCTGGATCGCCGCGCTCGGCCACCACACCGACGAGGCCAACAACGAGGTGGTGCTCGCCGCCGACGTGCTGGGGGCCTCGACGCTGATCGACCTGATCAACAATGACGGCATGCAGGGCGAGACGATGTCGGCGCTGCTCGGGCCGTTCTATCGCGGCGCGGCGCCGGAATGCGCCAACGGCGAGAGCATCGCCCGCTCGCCGACGCCGGGGGCGCAGCTCCATTTCTCCGGCCGGGTCACGGATGTGGACGGGCGGCCGATCGCCGGCGCGAAGCTCGACGTCTGGCAGGCCTCGCCGGCGGGCTTCTACGAGAACCAGGACCCGGAGCAGGCGGACTTCAACCTGCGCGGGGTCTTCCATACGGACAAGGACGGGCGCTTTGCCTTCCGCTCGGTGCGGCCGGCAGGCTATCCGGTGCCGACAGGCGGGCCGGTGGGCGCGCTGCTCAGGGCGCAGCGGCGGCGGCCGATGCGGCCGGCGCACATCCATTTCATCGTCTCGGCAAAAGGCTACAAGACGCTGGTCACGCAGATCTTCTGCGACGAGCCTGCCGCGCTCGCCGACGACGTGGTGTTCGGCGCCAAGCAGCAGATCGCTGCCGACTTCGTGCCGCATCACGCGGCGAGCGCACGCCATCCCGGCATGGAGCCGCCGTTCTTCACCTGCGAATACGATTTCGTGCTGAAGCCCGGACCGTCGACCTATCCGGTGCCGCCGATCAGCGGCAAGCGGTCGTGACGGAGAGGCGAAGCATGGAACTCGCGGGCAAGGTCGCGGTCGTCATCGGCGGCTCGGGCGGCATCGGCGCGGCGACGTGCCGGGTGCTGGCCGGGCTGGGCGCCGACGTCGCCGTCGGGTTTCATGCCGGGCAGGCGCGGGCGGAGGCGGTGGTCGCATCGCTGCCGAAGGGCAGGCACGCGGCGCTGCAGGTCGCGATCGAGGACAGCGCCTCGATCGGGCGATTCCGCGACGCGGTGCTCAGCCAGTTCGGCCGCGCCGACATCCTCGTCAACAGCGCCGGCATCACCAGGCCGGTGGCGCATGCCGACCTCGACGGGCTGACGGACGAGCTGATCGACGCGGTGTTCGTCAACAACTGGCGCGGCGTGTTCGCCTCGATCCGCGCCTTCGCGCCGGCGCTGCGGGCGAGCGGCGACGGCCTCGTCGTCAACGTCTCGTCCATCGCCGGCTTCACCGGCGTCGGGTCGAGCGTCGCCTATTGCGGCGCCAAGGCGGGCCTCGACGTGATGACCAAGAGCCTCGGCCGGGCGCTGGCGCCGGAAATCCGCGTGCTCGGCGTGTCGCCCGGCGTGGTGGACACCGATTTCGTGCCGGGGCGCGGCAAGGAGTTCAAGGACAAGGCCGCGGCGGCGACGCCGCTGAAGCGCATCACCTCGCCGCAGGACGTGGCCGAGGCGATCGCCGCCTGCGCGACGAGCCTGCGCTTCTCGACCGGCACCAGCATCCCGGTCGACGGGGGACGGCACCTGTGAGCGCGACCATCGTCACCTGCGCCATCACCGGCAACCTGACCTCGCGCGAGAACCATCCCGGCCTGCCGGTGACACCGCAGGAGATCGCCGATTCGAGCCTGGAAGCGGCGGCGGCGGGCGCGGCGGTGGTGCACATCCATGTACGGGATCCCGCGACCGGCGCGCCGTCGATGAAGCTCGACCATTACCGCGAGGTGGTCGAGCGGATCCGGGCGAAGGACGACGCGCTGATCCTCAACCTGACGACCGGGCCGGGCGGGCGCTACCATCCGAGCGACGAGGACCCGGCGGTCGCCGGGCCGCGCACGACGCTGCGGCGGCCGGAGCTGCGCGTCGAGCACATCATCGCGCTGAAGCCCGACATCGCGACGCTCGACCTGAACACGATGACGTTCGGCGGCGAGGTAGTGATCAACACGCCGCGCAACGTGCGCGTCATGGCCCAGCTCATCCGCGAGGCGGGATCGAAGCCCGAGCTGGAGGTGTTCGACAGCGGCGACATCATGCTCGCGCGCGACATGCTGGCGGACGGCTCGCTCGCCGGCCACGCCATGTTCACGATCGTGACGGGCGTCAAATACGGGTTCCCGGCGACGACGGACATGATGTCGGCGGCGGCGCGGCTGCTGCCGGCGGGCTCGGCGTGGACCGGCTGCGGGGTGGGGCGCATGTCGTTCCCGATGGCGGTGCAGTCCTTCCTGCTCGGCGGCCATGTGCGGGTCGGGCTGGAGGACAATTCCTACATCGCCAGGGGCGTGCTCACGAAGGGCAATGGCGAGCTCGTCGAGCGCGCCTGCGACCTCGTCGGCAAGCTCGGCGGCACGATCGCCTCGCCGGGCGAGGCGCGGCGCATTCTCGGGCTGAGGCAATAGATCAGGATGCGGGGCGGAAAGCGGAAATGGACGTGCATTTGACAGGTCGGACCGGCACGGCGCTGATGCTGCCCGGCAAATCCGACGGCCTCGACAGCCTGCGCATCGAGGTCGTGGCGATGGACGTGCCGCGACCGGGGCCGGGGCAGGTGCTCGTCGAGATCAGGGCGGCCGGCGTCAATCCGAGCGACGTCAAGGCCTCGCTGGGGCAGATGCCGCAGGCGGTGTGGCCGCGCATCCCCGGCCGCGACTTCGCGGGCGTCGTGGCGGAAGGGCCGGCGCAGATGGTCGGCATGGAGGTGTGGGGCGGCGGCGGCGAGCTCGGCATCACCCAGAACGGCAGCCATGCGCGCTGGATGGTTCTCGACCAGAAGGCGGTGCGCGCCAAGCCGGAAAACCTGACGATGGAGGAGGCCGGCTCGATCGGCGTGCCGTTCGTGACCGCTTACGAAGGGCTGCGCGAGGCGGGCGGCGCCCAGCCGACCGACACGATCCTCGTGTGCGGGGCGAACGGCAAGGTGGGGCAGGCCACGATCCAGCTCGCCACCATGGCCGGCGCCCGCGTCTTCGCCGTCAACCGCGGCGACGCGCCGCTGCTTGCCCATTGCAACGGGCCGGTGGAGCTGTTCGACCAGAGCCGGCAGGACGTCGCGGCGCTGATCATGGAAAAGACCGAAGGGCGCGGCGTCGACATCGTCTTCAACACGGTGGGCAGCCCCTATTTCAAGCTCGGCAACGACGTGATGGCCAAGGACGGCCGGCAGATCTTCATCTCCACGCTCGACCGGGCGGTGCCGTTCGACATCTTCCGCTTCTTCCGCGGGCGCCATCGCTATATCGGCATCGATTCGCTCGGCATGAACGCGGTCGAGGTGGGCCGCGTGCTGGAGCGGCTGCGGCCGCGGTTCGAGACGGGGCAGCTCAGGCCGTTCCCGGTGCGCGAGGCCAACATCCGCGGCTTCCATAACGCGCGCGAGGCCTATGCCTCGGTGCTGTCGGGCATATCGGAGCGCATCGTGCTGCGCCCCTGAGCGGGGGACGAACCCGGCGGGGCAGGGAGGAAGGACATGCAGGTCACCCGCATCGCCGAGGCGCGCGCCTACGAGGCGGCGGAGCATTTCGACATGCGCTGCCTGCGCCTGCAGGGCAAGGAGGCGACGCAAACCGACAGCGTGTGGGTCGGGCTGTCGCACCTGCTGCCTGGCGGCCACACCTCGATGCGCGACGCGGCGGTGGAAAAGATCTATGTCGTGATCGCCGGCGAGGTGACGGTGCGCACGCCGGACGAGTGCGTGAGGCTCGGCCCGCTCGACAGTTGCCGGCTGGCGGCCGGCGAGCCGCGCGCGCTGCACAACGAGACAAACCTTCCGGCGACCGTGCTGCTCGTCATGCCGGAGCAACGCTGAAGTCACCACGGAGGCCCGCCGATGGACGCGAACGAGAACCGCCTGCTGAGCGTCGTCGAGCACTGGCTGCCGCGCATGGAGGTGGCGGGCATCGCCTCGCCCGAGGCACGCGCGGTCATCGACCGCGCGGGGGTGTGGGAGAACTGGCTCGCGACATGGTGCGCGGAGGGCGAGCGTCATGCCGAACTGGCGCAGGCGGCCATTGCCGCCGGCCATCGCGTGACGGCGGGCGAGGCCTATGCGAAGGCGAGCCTGCTCTATCATTTCGGACAGTTCATGGCCTTCGAGGACCTTGAGGCGAAGGCGCGCGCGGCGGCCCGAAAGGTGGCGCTGTTCCGCCTCGCCGCGCCGTTGCTGGAGCCAGCCGGAGAGCTCGTCGAGGCGCCGTTCGAGGCAGGCGTGCTGCGCGGCTACCTGCGCCGGCCGGCCGGACCGGGGCCGCATCCGCTGGCGCTGACCATCCCCGGTTCGGATTCGACCAAGGAAGAGTTCCCGCAACTGGAGCGCCATTTCCTGGCGCGCGGCATGGCGACGCTGAGCTTCGACGGGCCGGGGCAGGGCGAGGGCAGGGAGCACGGCCCGCTGCGCGCCGATTTTGGACCGGCCGTCGCTGCGATGCTCGATGCGGTGGCGGGGCGGCCGGGCCTGTCGGGCACCGTCGGGCTGGTCGGCATGGCCTTCGGCGGCTTCCTCGCGCTGCGCGCCGCGCCGGCGCTCGCCGGCATCGACGCGGCGGTGTCGATCAACGGCTTCTTCGACCTCGGCGGCTTCTGGCCGTCGCTGCCGGCGGTCTACCGCGACAATATGGGTTTTACCCTGGGCGGACCGGATGTCGCGGCGAACGCACAGAGCTTCACCCTCGAAGGGACGCAGCGCGTCGAGGTGCCGGCGCTGATCCTGCATGGCGGGCTGGACAGGATCTTTCCGCCGTCGGAGGCGCAGCGCTGCGCCGACCATTGCCGGGACGCGACGCTGCATGTGGTTCCCGAGGGCAACCACGTCTGCAACAACATCGCCTGGCGCTACCGCACGCTGGTGGCGGACTGGCTGGCCGACCGGCTGCGCGCGGCCCGCGGCGGCTGACCGGCCGCGGCGGCGCGGCATCCGAGCGTCTTGGAAAACGTTTGCACCCCCTGTATGAACGGCACAGCGGAGGCGCGTAGAGAATGAAACGCAGAGTGACATTGAAGGATGTCGCGAAGGCGGCGGGTTTCCACGTCTCGACGGTGTCGCGCGCGCTCGACCCGAACAACAGCCATCTGATCACCGCCGAGGTGGCGCAGCGCATCCGCGACGTCGCAGAGAAGCTCGGCTACCGGCAGAACGCGGCGGCCGCCGCGCTGCGCACCAGCCGCACGCGCATGGTCGGCGTGCTGGTGCCAGACATCACCAACCCGATCTTCCCGCCGATCATCCGCGGCGTCGAGGATTCGCTGCGCCGGCACGGCTACCTGTCGATCATCGGCAACACGGACGGCGACCCGAAGCGCGAGAGCTCGCTGGTCTCCATGCTGCAGGACCGCGGCGTCGACGGCTTCATCATCGCCAGCGTCGAGCTGGAGGACAAGGCGGTGGTGTCGCTGGTGGAGGACGGCATCGCCGTCGTCACCGTCAACCGGCGCGTCGACAATCCGGCGGTCAGCTCGGTCTCCAATGACGAGGGCGAGGGGATCCGGCGCGTGCTCACCCACCTCGTCTCGCTGGGCCACGAGCGCATCGCCCATATCGCCGGCTCGCAGCGTTTCTCGACCGGCGCGAACCGCTATCGCTCGTTCTTGGAGCATCGCGAGGCGCTGCGGCTGCCGGCCGATCCGGAGCTGGTCGTTTTCTCCAACATGTACAACGAGCTCGAGGGCGAGCGCTGCGTCGAGGAACTGCTGGCGCGCGGGCGGCGCTTCACGGCGATCGTCTGCGCCAACGACCGGCTGGCGGTCGGGGCGATCGAGGCGCTGGTGCGGCGCGGGCTGAAATGCCCCGACAACGTGTCGGTGACCGGCTTCAACGACATGCCGATGGTCGACCGGCTGCGGCCGCCGCTGACCACGGTGCGCATCGGCCAGTACAATGTCGGCTACCAGGCGGGCGAGCTGCTGGCCGAGATGATCGGCACCGGCCAGCGCGAGGCCTCGCATGTCGTGCTGCCGGTCGACCTCGTCATCCGCGGCTCGACGCGGGCGCTGACGACGGCGCTTCCCGAGAACTGACGGCGTCAGCCGAGGATACGCGCGCGAGACGCCGCGATGAGTGTGCGGGCGCGCGCCTCGTCATAGCCGACGAGCGCGCCGCCGCGGACGCGCGGCCGGCCGTCGACGAAGACCGTGTCGACGTCGCGCGGGCTGGTCTGCAACAGCACATGGGCGCAGGGGTCGTCGGCGACGGAGCTGCCGAAGCTGTCGGCGCGGACGAGCAGGATGTCGGCCCGCTTGCCCGGCGTCAGGCTGCCGATCCTGTCGTCCATGTGCAGCGCCCGCGCGGTGCCGATGGTGGCCATGCGCAGCAGCTTGCGCGGCGACAGCACCGGCCGTTCCGCGGTTGCGCGCGGCCGCGGCGTGTTGACCGTGTTGAAGGCGCGCAGGAGCTCTCCGTCGAGGAAGGTCTGCACGTTGAACATGATGCGGAGCTGGGCGATCGTGTCGGACGCGACGTGGCAGGGGATGTCGCAGCCGAAGGTCACCGGCACGCCGCGCAGGACGGCGCGGCCGACCACGTCGGCGCGCTTGCCGCTGACGTCCACCGAAGGCGTGAAGCACAGGCTCATGCCGGCGGCGGCCATCATGTCCAGCTCCTCGTCGGTGAGCAGGTTGCCGTGGACGAGGCCGAGGTCGGGGCCGAGCATGCCCTTGCCGTTCATCGCCTTGACGACGTCGAGGCCGTGCACGTGGATGCCGGCGGGCGTGCCGAGCTCGCGGGCGAAGGCGAGGTGGCGCTCGCACCACGGGTGGCCGAAGGATTCGATGCCGAAATGCACCGTGGTGAGCGTGTCGGGATCGTGGAAGGCCTCGCGGATGCGGCCGCCATGCGCCATCCGCTCCTCCATCGAGGCGAACAGGTCGGGCTGCGGCGACATGAAGGAATAGGTGAAGACGTGGCGGATGCCGCTCTCGCGCAGGGCCTCCAGCGAGGCCTCGGCGAAGCCCGGCCCGCGCGCGTTGTGGCAGTAGTCGACGACGGTGGTGACCCCGTAGGACAGCATCTCGTGGGCGCCGACATAGGTGGCGGCGAAATTGTCCTCCGGCACGGTGCGCAGCCGCAGCGGCAGGAATTTTCCGAAATAGTCGTCGGACCAGGCGTTCGGGACATAGCCGCGCAGCGTCGTCTGCCAGAGGCAGTTGTGGGCGTCGATGATGCCGGGCAGCGCGATCATGCCGGCCGCCTCGATCACCTCGGCATCGCCCGCCTCGATCGCGGGGGCGACGGCGGCGATCGTGCCGTCGCGCACGAGGATGTCGGCGGCGACGAAGTCGCCGAGCGTGTCGTCCATGGTGACGGCCTGCGCGCCCCTGATCAGATAGCTGCCCATGTGTCCTCCCTGGCGTCTCCGACGCACGCCTGCCTGAGGCTGCCACGCCAATGCGAACGTTTGCATCGAGGTGGCGGGGTGTCAAGGTTCGGGAAGCCGCGGCGGCTGTTCCTGTCCCGTGAGATTGGTCCGGTGTGGACCAATCCCGGACGGAGGCGGGCACAGGGCCGTATCGTCGGGCAATTTCGGCCGGAGACGGCACAAAGCGCCAGCATCGACGTCGGGAATCCGTGCAGCCGGCGGCCCCAAACCGAGGCGGAATGGCAATTTTCCTGTGTGCAAACGTTCGCATATAGACGGGCGGCGGCGCGCGACTACCTCCGGTTGATCATCGGCGCGAGATTGAAATTGCTGGGCAATCCGCGCCGAAATCCGCCGGTAAATCGCGGAGTTTCACGATCGTACGGCACCGGTGCGTCCGTCTTGCAATCTCGGCAATCGTTTGTAGACTGACCCTCGAATGCAGCCGGCGCACCGATCCGCGCCGGACAGGGTCGGTAGCGCATGGCGCCAGGGCCATGCGGCCGAGGCTAACGGGCCCGGGGGAAGGGCCGAAGGGAGTTGTCGACATGAAGACTGCCGTTGGAATCGTCGCAAGGATCGCCGCGGGCTGCCTGCTCGGAACCGCCCTCGCCGGGGCGGCCGTCGCCGCGCCGAAGGGAACGCTGAACTACGGAACGCAGATCCAGCTCGACAACTGGAACCCGCTGGTGAAGTCGGGCCAGACCTACACCAACATACCCTATGAAGGCCTGCTGGAGGTTGCCCGCGACGGCTTCACGCTGCAGCCGAAGCTGGCGACCGAATGGCAGCTCACCCCGACCGAGCTGAATCTCACGCTGCGCGAAGGCGTCGTCTTCCACGACGGCACGCCGTTCGACGCCGAGGCGGTGAAGAAGAACATCGAGTGGATCAAGGGCTCAGGCACCCAGTGGGCGGCCGGGCTGGCGCCGATCTCGGAGGTCGTCGTCAAGGACGCCACCCACCTCACCCTCAAGCTCAGCCGCCCGACGCCGACGATGGCCGACCGGCTGGCGACGCGCGGCATGTACATGGTCTCGCCCAAGGCGCTGGAGTCGGGCTCGTGGGACAAGCCGGTCGGCACCGGCCCGTGGACCTACAACGCCGACGCCTCGCAGCGCGGCACGAAGGAGGTGTTCCACCTCAACGACAAGTACTGGAACCTCGACAATGTCGGCGTCGACACGATCGTCATGCACGTGATCCAGGACGCCAACGTGGCGCTCAACGCGCTCAGGACGGGCGTCGTGCAGGCGATCGAGCTGCCGACCTCGGTGGTCGAGGCGGCGACGGCTGCCGGCTTCAAGGTGGAGAAGACGCCGACGCTGGTCCAGCATTTCCTCTTCCTCGACCGCAAGACGACCTTCGCGGACGAGAACGTGCGCAAGGCGGTCTGCCACGCGATCGACCTCGATGCGGTGACCCAGGCCGGCTACGACGGCGTGGCCGCGCCGGTCTCGCAGCGCTTCCTCGAAGGCCAGTACGGGTTCAACCCGGAGGTGAAGGCCTACAACTACGATCCGGAGGCGGCGAAGAAATACCTCGCCGCGGCCGGCAACCCGCAGGTCTCGCTGACGCTGCCGATGTATCCGACGACGGCGACCGCGATGACGCTGATCGCGCAGATGCTGCGCGAGGTCGGCATCAACGCCGACACGCAGATGATGACCACCGGCCAGTACTTCACCTACTACCAGACCGATCGCTACCCGCTGCAGATCAACACCAGCGCCACGGAAAGCATCGGCCCGCTCGACTACTACCAGTTCCGCTTCAGCCCGACCGGCACCGGCAACCCGTTCAAGGTGACGGTGCCCGAGCTCGACGCGATCGTGGACAGGGCGCTCGCCGAGCCGGACGCGGCCAAGCAGGAGGTGATCTGGAAGGAGATGGTCAAGTATCTCTACGACCACGCGCTCGACTGCAATTTCTACCTCTGGAACACGGCCTGGGGCTACGATCCGGCCAAGATCCAGGAGCCGCCGACGACGGTGATGCGCCCGTCCGCGCTGCGGTATGACGAGGTCCGCCTGATCCAGTAGGACGGGCTCGGCAAGGCAGCCGGAAGGAACGCGGCATGAGACGCCTGATCCTGCTTCGATTGGGAATGTCGCTGGTGTCGCTCGTCCTTGCGGCTGCCTTCGTCTTTTTCCTGATCCAGCTCTCGCCGGTCGACCCGGTGGTGCTGGCGCTCGGCGAGGGGGCCGAGCCGCAGCGGCTCGACGCCATGCGGCGCGAGCTGGGGCTCGACCAGCCCTATGTCGTGCAGTTCCTGTCGTGGTTCGCCGGCATCCTGCGCGGCGATTTCGGCACCTCGTTCTTCACCCACAGGGCGGTGCTCGAAACGCTGCTCGAGCGGCTGCCGGTGACGATCTCGCTGCTGGTCGGCGGCGGCGCCATCGCGATCGTGGTCGGCCTCGCCGCTGGCTTCGCAGCCGGGCTGCGGCCGGGCGGGTGGATGGACCGCGTCGTCACCTCGGCGGTCTCGCTGGCGCTGGCGGTGCCGGGCTTCTGGTTCGCGCTGATGCTCGGCCTGCTGTTCGCGGTCGAGCTCAGGCTGCTGCCGGTCGCGGGCTACGTCGCCTTCGAGGACGGGCCGCTGCTGTGGCTGCAATCGCTGGTGCTGCCCTGCGTGGCGCTGGCGCTGCACGGGATGGCGGTGATCGGGCGGCACACGCGCGGCGTCGTCATCGACGTGCTCGGCTCGCCCTTCATCGAGGCGATCCGGGCGCGCGGCACGCCGCCGGGCCGGATCGTGCGCCGCTACGTGCTGAAGAACGCGATGGTGCCAGTGCTGCCGGTGATCGGCGTGCAGCTCGCGATCATCATCGCCACGAGCTCGGTCATGGAGAAGGTGTTCGTGCTGCCGGGGCTCGGGACGCTGATGGTGGCGTCCGTCATTTCCAGCGACTTTCCGACCTTGCAGGGGGCGATCGTGGTGATCGCGGCCATGGTGATCCTCATCAACCTCCTCGTCGATCTCGGCCTCGGCCTGCTCGATCCGCGGGTGCGGCCGCAATGAGCGAGGCGGGAACCGAGACCGTGGCGGCCGAGGCCGGAGCCGCGCCCGAGAAGGTGACGCCGGGGCGGCTGGTGCTGCGGCACATGCTGGGCCACCGGGCGACGACTGCCGCGCTCGCCGGCATCGTCCTGATGATCCTCGTCGCCATCTTCGCGCCGCTGCTGGCGCCCTACGACCCGAACTACGCCAACGTGCTGCACCGCCACCAGGGGCCGTCCTGGGTGCACCTGCTGGGCGCCGACGGCATCGGCCGCGACACGCTCTCGCGCATCATCTACGGCACGCGCACGGCGGTCTGGACCTCGTTCGAGTCGGTCGCACTGGCGCTCGTGGTCGGCGTGCCGATCGGTCTGCTCGTCGGTTTCCTCGGCGGCTGGTGGGACCGGCTCGCCATGCGCGTCACCGACATCTTCCAGTCGATCCCGTCGCTGATCTTCGCCTTCGCGCTGATCGCGGTGCTGGGGCGCGGCACCAACCAGACGGCGCTCGCGGTGGCGATCGTGTTCGCCGTCATCCTGATGCGCATCGCCCGGGCGCTGGCGCTGCGCGAGCGGGAGTTCCTCTACGTCGACGCCGCGCGGGTGGCCGGCATGCCGACCTGGCACATCCTGTTCCGCGAGATCCTGCCCAACACGGTCGGACCGATCATCGTCGAGGCGGCGATCATGCTCGGCTCGGCGATCATGATCATCACCATGCTGAGCTTCCTCGGGCTGGGGCTCGACGCCACGGTGGTGGACTGGGGCAGCATGCTCGACGAGGCGCGCAACTACCAGGCGACGCATCCCTATCTGGCGCTGCCGCCTGGGCTGGCGATCATCTTCGCCGTGCTGATGTTCAACTTCGCCGGCGACGGGCTGCGCGATGCGCTGGCCGGCAAGCAGAGTGCGCGCAGGGCGCCGCGGCGGCGCAAGAAGCCCGGCTCGGCGGCCGGCGCGGTCGCGGCGGCCGAACTGCCCGCCCCCGACGTGATCGCGGTGCGTGGGCTCAAGGTCGAGTTCCCCGGCGGCGAGGCCGGCGCCAAGCCGCTGGAAATCCTGTCGGACGTCAGCTTCTCGCTGCGGCGGGGCGAGACGCTCGGGCTGGTCGGCGAGAGCGGCAGCGGCAAGTCGATGTCGGCGCTGTCTCTGCTCGGGCTGGTGCCCACGCCGGGCGAGGTCACGTCAGGCGAGATCCTGTTCGGGGGCCGTGATCTCGCCGCGCTGCCGGAAGCCGAGCTGGCGGCGATCCGCGGTCGCGAGATCGCGATGATCTTCCAGGATTCCATCGCCGGCTTCTCGCCCGTCCACACGATCGGCGAGCAGCTCGCCGAGCCGCTGCGCATCCACAAGGGGCTGGGCGAGGCCGAGGCGAAGGCGCGGGTGGTGGAACTGCTCGACCTCGTCGGCGTGCCCAACGCGAGGGAGCGCATCGACGACTATCCGCACCAGTTCTCCGGCGGCATGGCGCAGCGCGCCTCGATCGCGATGGCGCTGAGCTGCGGGCCGCGCGTGCTGCTGGCCGACGAGCCGACGACGGCGCTCGACGTGACGATCCAGGCGCAGGTGCTCGACCTTCTGGGCGACCTGCAGAGGCGCTTCGACATGTCGGTGCTGCTCATCACGCACGACCTCGGGGTGGTCGCCGAGACGTGCGACCGCGTGGTGGTGATGTATGCGGGGCAGATCGTGGAGGAGGGCGCCGTCGCCGACGTGCTGTCGCGCCCGCGCCATCCCTACACCTACGCGCTGCTGACGGCGACGCCGCGCGAGGACGTGCGCATGGACAGGCTACCGACAGTTCCCGGCTCCGTGCCGCCGCCCTGGGCGTGGCCGCGCGGTTGCCGCTTCATGCCGCGCTGCGCCTTCGCGAGAGCCGAATGCGGGCAAGGGCCGGTGCCGTTCGTCGGCGGCACGCGCTGCCTGCGCGCCGGCGAGCTCCAACTGGAGGTGGTGCGGTGAGCCGGCAGCCCCTTCTCGAGGTCCGCGACCTCGTCGTCTCCTACGGCAAGGGCTCGGCGCTGTTCGGCGGCGGCGAGCCCTTCGTCGCGGTCAAGGGCGTCAGCTTCGACATCGCCGTCGGCGAGGGTTTTGCCCTCGTCGGCGAGAGCGGGTCCGGCAAGTCGACGATCGGCCGCGCCATCCTCGGCCTCGTGTCGGTCGCCGGCGGCGCGATCAGCTTCGACGGGCAGGACATCGCGGCGTTCGGCCGCCACATCCCGCTTTCGTTCCGGCGCAACGTGCAGGTGGTGTTCCAGGACCCGCGCTCCTCGCTCAACCCGCGCCGCACGATCCGCGACACGATCGGGCAGGTGGTCGAGCGCCATTTCGGCACCTCGGCCAAGGAGACCGAGGCGCGCGTCGGCGACCTGCTCGCCAAGGTTGGGCTCGCCTCCTACTTCATGCACCGCTATCCGGGCGAGCTGTCCGGCGGCCAGCGCCAGCGCGTGGCGATCGCGCGGGCGCTGGCGACGGAGCCGCGCCTGCTGATCTGCGACGAGCCGGTGAGCGCGCTCGACGTCTCGACGCAGAGCCAGATCCTCAACCTGCTCGCCGACCTGCGGCGCGACCTGGGGCTGGCCTATCTGTTCATCTCGCACGACCTCGCCGTGGTGCGGCAGGTCGCCGACGTGGTGGCGGTGATGCACCACGGCTCGATCGTGGAGATGGGCGCGAGCGAAGAGCTCTACCGCAACCCGTCGCACGCCTACACGCGCATGCTGCTGTCGTCCGTCCCCAAGCCCGACCCGGAGGGGCGCGAGGAGCGGCGGGCGATGCGGGTCGCGCTGCGCAAAGCCGTCAATGCCAGTCCAGCCGCCTGAGAGAGGAGATACCCATGTCCAAGACGCTGTTCGCCAACGCCTTCGTGGTTTCATGCAATGCGGGCGTCGGTGACGTCGCCAACACGGACGTGCTCGTCGAGGGCGACGTCATCAAGAAGGTCGGCGCCAAGCTCGACCGGACCGGCGCGGAGGTCATCGACGCGACCGGCATGATCCTGATGCCGGGCATGGTCGACACGCACAGCCATCTCTGGGAGACGCCGTTCAAGGGCCGCGTCGCGGAAGGGTGGGGCATGGAGTATTTCACCAACGTCCATCCGCTGGTCAGCTACTTCACGCCGGAGGACGCCTATGCCGGCATCTATGCCGGCCTCGTCGAGTCGCTTTCCTGCGGCGTGACGACCATGTTCGACTTCAACACCTGCATCCACACGCCGGAGCATGCCGACGCAGCGCTGCAGGCGATCCGCGACGCCGGCATACGCGGCGTTCTGGGCTACGATTTGCGCGGCAAGAGCCCCAACTCGAAGCCGCCGCTGGCGCCGGGCGCGGCCCGTTTCCCCGACATCGAGCGGGTGCGCGGGACGCTCTCCAACGAGCCGACCGACCTCGTGCGGCTCGCCGTCTGCCTCAGCGACGTCAGCCCCGACACGATCGACGCGGCGGTGCGCGAGATCGAGTTCTCGCGCTCGCTGGGCTGCCGGATGTCGTGGCACTGCAACAAGGCGGGCGAGATCGAGGCGATCGCCGACCGCGGCCTGTTCGGCGAGGACATCCTGCCGGCGCACGGCAACTACACGACCGATCGCGACCTCGTCCTGCTCGGCAAGGCGGGCGGCTTCCTGTCGACCCAGCCGGAGGCCGAGACCTATGCCGGCCGCCGCTCGATGAGCATGGTGGCGCGCGGGCACCGGGTCGGCGTGCGTGTGGCGCTCGGGGTCGACGTGCCGGTGATCATGAATCTCGGCCTGCTGCCGCAGATGCGGCTGATGCACTTCCTGCAGCGCTACATGGATGGCGCTGTCGAGCGCCACGAGGGGCAGGTGCCGGTGGTGCGCCGGCCGGGCGTGCCCACGCTCGACGCGCGCAACATCCTCGACTTCGCGACCGTCAACGGCGCGGCCGCGCTGGGCCTCGGCGAGGTGGCCGGCCAGATCGCGCCGGGCTTCCAGGCCGACATCGTGCTGATGGACACGCGCTCCTTCGGTATGGCCGAGGGCGATCCGGCCGGCCACATCGTGCTCAACAGCTCGTCGGGCGACATCGACACGGTGATGGTCGGCGGGAAACTGCGCAAGCGCGGCGGCAAGATGATCGGCGTCGACCTCGAGAAGATGGTCGCCAACCGCCTGGCGGCGCGCGACCGGGTCTACAAGAAGGCCGGCGAGGTGCCGGGCGGCCTGCACAAGACCTATTGGGGCTGGCACAAGGAGGCCTGAACGGGCCGGACGTGCTCCGCGCCTCAGTGCTTCGGGCGCAGGTGGCGCCAGGGGCGGGCGCGCTCGATCTGGCCGGCGAGCGCGAACAGGCTCGCCTCGTCGCCGGTGCGCGCGGCGAAGTGGACGCCGACCGGCAGGCCTTCCGCCGAGATGGCGAAGGGTACGGACATGGCGGGCTGGCCGGTCAGGTTGAAGATCCAGGTGAAGGGGAGGAACCCCATCAGCCGGTCCATCCACTCATCGACGTCGGTCAGGTCGGAATCGAAGGCGCCGACCTTCGGCGGCAACTGCCCGAGCGTCGGCGTCAGCCACAGGTCGTGGCGCTCGAAGAAGGCGGCGATCTTCCGGCTCTCGCGGTGCATGGACTGCAGCGCGCGGATGTAGTCGGGGGCGGAGACCGTGGCGCCGCGCTCGGCGAGCGCCCGCGTCAGCGGCTCGATCATCCCCTCGGCCGGCAGCCTGCCGCTGTTTGCCCGGCCGACATTGACCATGGTGTTGGCCTGGAAGATCGCGGAGAAGGCGGCGCGGGCGGCCGCGACGTCGAAGACGGGCGCGGCCTCCTCGACGATGTGGCCCATCGCCTCGCAGAGTTTTGCCGCCTCGCGCGCGGCTTCTGCGCAGGCGGGGTCGACCGGCTTGCCGTCCGGCGAGAGGGTGGAGACTGCGATGCGCAGGCGCGCCGGGTCGCGCGTAGCGTCCTCCAGCCAGGGGCGCGCGGGCGGCGCGGCGGCGTAGGGGTCGCCGGGCATCGGGCCGGCGGTGGCGTCGAGCAGGGCGGCGCTGTCGCGCACCGACCAGGTGACGGCGTGCTGGCAGGCGAGCCCCGCCAGCCCTTCGCCGCCCTCGGGGCCGGCGGTGATGCGCCCGCGCGTCGGCTTCAGGCCGAACAGGCCGCAGCAGGAGGCGGGGATGCGCACCGAGCCGCCGCCGTCGGTGGCGTGCGCCATCGGCAGCATGCCGGAGGCGACGGCCGCGGCCGAACCGCCGGAGGAGCCGCCGGGCGAATAGGCCGTGTTCCACGGGTTGCGGGTCGGACCGAACAGATGCGGCTCGGTCACCGGCTGGAGGCCGAACTCGGACGAGTTGGTCTTGCCGACCACGACGAGGCCGGCGCGGCGCGCGCGGGCGACGAGCTCGCTGTCGGCCGCGGCGGGCGTGTCGGCATAAAGGCGGGAGGCCGAGGTCGTCGGCGCGCCCTTCACCGAGACGACGAGCTCCTTGAAGGCATAGGGCACGCCGCGGAACGGGCCGTCCGGCAGGCCGGCGGCGACCGCTGTGCGGGCGGCGTCGAACATCGGCGTGACGAGGGCGTTGAGGGCCGGGTTGCGCGCCTCGATGCGGGCGATCGTCGCCTCCAGCACCTCGCTCGCGCTGACCTCGCCGTCGCGGATCAGCTCTGCAAGGCCGAGGCCGTCCATCTGTTCCAATTCGTCGCTCATCTTGATCCCGCCATCGGCCACGCCGCCTTCGGCATCGGCTCGGCGGCGTCGAATTCGGGGTCGACGCTCGCGCCGAAGCCGGGCGTCTCGAGCGAGGCGACCGACAGGTTGCCTCCCTCGATGCGCAGGCGCACGCGGCCGTCCTGCTCGTGATAGAGGTCGGGATGGGCGGCGAGGAAGCGCTGCTCCTCGGCCCTGGGCCGGCCGCCGAAGCCGTCGATGAAATGGTGCGCGTTGCGCTCGACATGGGTCAGGCCGAGCAGGCCGACCAGCGCGAGGTCCTGCTGGAGGCAGATGCCGGGCTCGCAGGTCAGGTCCTCGGCCGACATGAAATAGGTCGGACCGCCTTCCGCGCTCCATTTTTGCGCGCGGGCGAGGTTGAGCATCGACTTCCAGATGCCCTTGCAGGCCTTGGAGGAGACGCCGGCATAGCCCAGCGCGCGGGCCTGCGGGAAGGCCGACAGCGCGCCGTCGGACTCGTCGATGATGACGGGGATGCGCCGGGCCAGCCGGCCGACCGGCGTCGACAGCGCCTGCGCGCGGTTGATCGGCTGCTCGACATAGAGGATCGAGGCGCAGAGCCGCTGCAGGGAGGGCCGTGCCGTGAGGCGGACGTAGAAATCGGCGATGGCGTCGGCGTCGGAATACTGCTCGTTGCCGTCGAGCGTGGCGAAATAGGGCTCGGCCGCGCGGTCGAGCACGCCCGCGATGCGCTCCAGCCGCGCAATGTCGGCCTCGGCGTCGCCGGAGATCTTCAGCTTGAAGTAGCGGTTGCCGTAGAAGGGAACGACCTCCTCCAGGCTCTCGGGCAGGCCGTCGCCGATACGGTCCTCGGGCTCGATGTCGGCGGAGAGGATCGGATCGACCAGCCCGACCGTGTGGCGCGCAGCGATGCTGCGGGGCGCGGGCGACGGCCTGAACAGCGGGGCGAAGTCGGCCGCTTCCAACTCGGGCGCGACCGGCGAGGGGCCGAGGCCGACGAGGTTTTCGCGCACGGCGCGGTGGAAGGGGACGCCGAGGCCGCGGCAGAAGGCGTCGAGCATCGCCCGGTCGACCAGCGACTGGCCGTAGCTGGCGATCAACGGGTTCAGGCCCTCCGCCTCGCAGGCGGCCATGTGGGCCGGGTAGAGCGTCGCGAAATGGCTGAACGGCGTGTCGAGGCCGGCCTCCATATAGGCCGTGCCGGCTAGCTCCAGCGCGCGGCGGAGCTGGTGGTGGTTGTCCTCGTCGCGCAGCGCGAGGTTCTTGTCGAACCATTTTGCGCCCAGCGCCTCGGCCGACCAGCCGGTCGCCTCGCGGCCGTTCTCCAGCCGCACGCGGGCGCGCAGGATCGCCTGCCGGCCCTCGGTCGCCGTCTTGACGCCGAAGCGGAAGGGCATGCGCATGCGGTAGGGCCGCTCGCGCCGCTCCAACTCGACCAGCCGCAGCTTCATCAGCCGAGCGCCTGCAGCGGCTGGGCCGGGCGACCCTCGGCGCGGCCGGTGAGGATGTCGTAGATGGCGAGCGAGCGGGCGCCGAAATCGGCGGTGGCGCGCGTCTCGACCGTGCGCGGGCGCGGCAGGTCGATCCCCACGATCTCGGCGATGCGGCCGGGGCGCGGCGACATCACCACGACGCGGTCCGACAGGAACACGGCCTCGGGGATGGAGTGGGTGACGAACAGCACGGTCTTGCGCTTGCCGCCCTCGGCAGCCTCGCCCCAGATGCGCAGGAGCTCGATGTTCATGTCGTCGCGCGTCATGGCGTCGAGCGCGCCGAACGGCTCGTCCATGAGGAGCAGCGGCGGGTCGAGCAGGAGGGCGCGGCAGAGCGAGACGCGCTGCTGCATGCCGCCCGACAGCTCGCCCGGCCGCTTGGTCTCGAAGCCGGACAGGCCGACGAGCTTCAAGAGCTCGCGGGCGCGGTCGCGATAGCGCTTCGGATTGAGGCCGGCGAGCTCGGCCGGCAGCAGCACGTTCTCCAGCACCGTGCGCCATTTGAGCAGCACGGCGGCCTGGAAGACCATGCCGACCTTGGCGATCGGCCGGGTCACGCGCTGGCCGTCGACGACGATGTCGCCGCTGCTGGCGGGACGTAAGCCCGCCAGCACGCGCAGCAGGGTCGACTTGCCGCAGCCGCTCGGGCCCACCAGCGAGACGAACTCGCCCTCGGCCACCGACAGGTCGATGTTGCGCAGCGCTTCGACCGGGCCGGACACGGTCTGGTAGACCATGCCGACCCGATCGAGCTCGATCATGTTGCGTGTCACGCGACCGATCCCCGGTGTTGCGTCAGGGCATGTCCACCTTGGTCAGGAAGTCGGTCGTGTAGGCGTCGGCGCACTCGACCTTCTTCGGCAGGCCCATATAGGTGTTCACCAGCTCGACCGACTTGCACATCTTGGCCTCTTCCATCCAGCCGATGCCGTTGTTGCGGTAGTTGTCGGTCTTCATCAGCTCGAGGCCCATCTTCATGTTGGCGGCGAGCGCCACCTCGTCGATCTCGGGCACGCGCTTCTTGAAGATCTTCATCGCCTCGTCCGGGTTGGCCATGACGTCGTGCCAGCCCATGTAGGCCGCCTTGAGGAACTTCTTCAGCACCTCGGGACGCTCCTTCATGGTCTTCTCGCTGGCCATGATCGACATGGAATACATGTCGAAGCCGTGGTCGGCCCACGGCATCATGACGACGTTGCCCTGGCCCATCGGCTTCTCGTAGAGCGGCAGGCCGGTGGTGTAGTCGGCGACGGTGTCGACGCGCTTCTCGGCGAGCGCGGCGATCTTGGCGGTCGGCTCGATGTTGACCCAGGTCACCTTGCTGTCGTCGATGCCGTTGGCCTTGGCGAAGGCCGGCCACATCTGGCGCTGACCGTCGCCGGCGGGGGCGCCGATAGTCTTGCCCTCGAGGTCCTTCGGGTTGGTGACCGGCTTCTCCTTGGAGGAGAAGATGTTCAGCGGCGTCTTGTCGAATACCATGCCGACGACCTTGACGGTGGTGCCGCGCGCCTTGGAGGCGATCACGACGGCGCTGTCGGCGAGGCCGGCGTCGGCCGCGCCGGTGTCGACCTTGGCGATGGAATCGCCCGAGCCCTTGGAGTTCTCCAGCGTCACGTCGAGGCCCGCATCGGCGAAATAGCCCTTGTCGAGGGCCACCCAGTAGGCGGCGTGGTCGCCGACCGGGAACCAGTTGAGCGCGAACTTGAACTTCTCCTGCGCCAGGGCCGGCGAGGCCATCAGGCCGGCCAGCGCGACGGTAGCCACCAGTCTCTTCAACATCTTTCTGCTCCCATTTTGGCCCGTTCCCGGGCGGTTACTTTGCTTCCTGGCCCTCGGCCCAGGGGGCCGCCACACGCGACAGGACCGCGACGGCGCCGAAAAGCACGAGCCCGATGATCGAGATCCAGACGAGCGCGCCGAAGGCCAGCGGTGTGTTCATGCTGCTCTGGGAGGTGATGATCACGTAGCCGAGGCCACGCTGCGAGGCGACGAACTCGCCGACGATCGCGCCGACAACGGCCGAGGTCGCGGTCACCTTCAGGGCAGACAGAATGTAGGGGTAGGCGTTGGGTATGCGGATCTTGGCGAAGACCTTCCATTTCGGCGCGTTGAAGACGCGGCCGAGGTCGAGCATGTCGTCGTCGATCTGCGACAGGCCGACCGCCGTGTTGATGACGACCGGGAAGAAGCCGATCAGCGCGCCGATCAGCATGTTGGGCACCACGCCGTAGCCGAGCCACAGCAGGAACAGCGGCGCGACGGCGACCTTGGGCAGCGTGTTGACGAAGACGAGGAAGGGCATCAGCGCCCGGCTCATCACGCCTGACCAGGCGATGATCGTGCCGAGCACGATGCCGCCCAGCGCGGCGATCAGGAAGGCGCCGAAGATGGCGGTGGCCGTCACCGCGATGTGGGCGGCCCAGTTGATCTCGCCCGAGGTCATCGCCAGCCACACCGAATGCGGGCTGGGCAACAGGTATTCGCGGATGCCGAACACGGTGGAGGAGAGCTGCCAGAGCACGAACAGCGCGGCGAACAGCAGGACGGCCGGGGCCCAGTCGAGGATCTTGCGTGCAACCAGGTTCACAGCTTGACCTCCACCGCGTTGGCGCGGACCCAGGCCTCATCGACCTCGACGCCCAACCCTGGGCCGTTTGGCAGCTCGACGCGCCCGCCGCCACGCCAGACACGCTCTGCGAGGAACGGCGTCTCGATATATTGCGGGCCGTTGAGCTGGAGCGGCGAGATATCGAAGGCGGTGGCGAGCTGAAGTCCGGCTGCCAGCCCGAGATCGGTTTCGGTGAGGCCGGAGAGGGACAGTCCGAGACCTGCCGCGCGTGCGGTCTCGCAGAGCTGGCGCGACCGATGGAAGCCTGAATTGCGCTGCAGCTTGGCGACCGCCACGTGGATGGCGTCGGCGCGCACATATTCGATCAGGTCGGCGGTGGATCGCAGGCTCTCGTCGATGCCGATCTCGACCGGGCTCGCGGCACAGAGCGTGCGGTAGCCGGAGAGGTTGAAGCCGTCGAGCGGCTGCTCGAAGAGGGTGACGCCATGATCGGCGAAGCGCTCGGCCTGGCGTTTTGCGGCGGCGAGCGAATAACCGCGGTTGGCGTCGACCTGGATGATACGGTCGCCGACGACCTCGCGGGTGGCGCGGACGAGTTCGAGGTCGCCCGCCTCGCCATGCATGCCGACCTTGACGTCGAACACCTCGTAGCCGGCCTCCAGCCCTTCCTCGGCAAGGCGCCGCGCGCCGGCCGGCTCGGAAACCGAGATCATCCAGGAGAGGTCGAAGCTCTCGCGCCGGCGGCCGCCGAGCAACTGGTGGACCGGCATGTTCAACGCGCGGCCGAGCGCGTCGTGCGTGGCGATGTCGATCGCCGACTTCGCCAGCGGCGAACCGGTGGTGACGCCGGGGCTAATGGCGCGGTCCATCGCGCGGTGCAGCGCGTCGAAGTTCCAGGCCTCGATGCCGAGCACGGCCGGCGACAAATAGTTGCGCAGCGTCGAGACGATGGTTTCCGTCGTCTCGTAGGTCCAGCGCGGAGTCGGCGTCGCCTCGCCCCAGCCGACGGCGCCGCCCTTCGTCTCCATCCGCGCGAACACGCGGGCCGAGGGCTGACCGGGATGGCCGGCGACGCCGCCGGCGATCAGGAACGGGCTCCTGAAGGGGAACTCCAGAGCGAAGATCTCGATGCGCTCGATCTTCATCAGGCGAGCCACCTTTCGAGATTGGCCGCGACGAAGGCGTCGTCGGAGAGGTCGGCGTGCTGGCGGCTGACGCGGTCGATCTCGGCGGCCTGGCCGGGGCTCAGCCCCTCGTGCGGGTCGAGGCACCAGATGCCTTCGAGCAGGCCCTGCCGGCGCAGCACCTCGTGGCAGCCGGCTATGCAGCCGTGGAAGTCGTTGGCGACGTCGAAGAAGGCGCTGTTGCAGTCGGTGACGCGGGAATCGAGCGCCAGCAGCTCGGCCGGCACGGCGTCCGCGCCGGTCGCGGCGCGGCAGCGGCGGTAGAGCTCGACCGCCGACTTCGTCCAAACCGACCAGTGGCCGAGCAGGCCGCCGGTGAAGCGCAGCGTCACCGGCCGGCCTTCGCGCATGAAGCGGAAGGGCAGCGTCAGGTCGAGCACGATGTGGTCGTCGTTGCCGGTGTAGAGCGCGATGCGGTCTTCCGCGCCTGCTTCCACGATGCCGCGCATGACGTCGAGCGTGCGGTAGCGGTTGAACGGCGCGACCTTGATCGCCACGACGTTGGGGATCGCGGCGAAGCGGGTCCAGAAGGCGGCGTCGAGATGGAGGCCGCCGACGGCCGGCTGGAGGTAGAAGCCGACCAGCGGGATGCGGGCCGCGACCGCCGCGCAATGCTCGATGACGGCGTCCTGGCTCGCGCCCTTCATCGCCGCGAGGCTGAGCAGGCCGGCATGATAGCCGAGCGACAGGGCGGTCTCGGCCTCGGCGACGGCCTGCGCGGTCTTGCCGGCCAGCCCTGCGACCATCGCCAGCGGCCTGTCGGTCCATTCGGCCGCGGCGTCGGCTGCGAGCTTGAGCACCTCGCCGTAGAGGCCCGCCTCGCGGATGGCGAACTGGGTGGTGTGGACGCCGACGGCGAGCCCGCCCGCGCCGGCGTCGAGATAGTAGCGCGTCAGCGCCCGCTGGCGGCGCGGGTCGAGCTTTCGCGCGGCGGTGAGCGCCAGCGGATGGGCCGGGATCACCGTGCCGGACTTGAGGATGGAGAGGCCGTCCGCCGCCATCAGCCGAACTCCGGTCCCGCCACGGCGAACTGGCGGGCGGGCAGGCCGAACGGCTCGGCCCGGCCGAGCGCCATGCGCGTAAAGCTGCGCTGGATCTCGAAGCCGCGCGCCTTCAGCCAGTCGCCGATGCGGCGCCAGGCCTGCGGCACGTCGATGAAGACAAACCCGGCGAGGGCGGCGAACAGCCGGTCGATGAGGCCGAGCGCGACGGTCTCGTCGGCCGCGACGACCGGGCCGGCCTGAATGGCGCGGCGGCCGGCCCGCGCGAGCGCGAAGCCGTTCCCGTCGCCGACGGCGATCGTGCCGTCGCGGCCGAGGAAGTCGTCCATGAGGCGGGCGCGGCCCGCGCCGGCGGCTTCGGCGTCGAGGGCGCGGATGCGGTCTGCGCCGGGCGCGGCTTCGGCCGCCGCCTTTGCTACCGGAAGCATGCCCTGCCAGCGGTCGAAGCCGAACTGGCCGACGAAGCCCTGCTTGCGGTAGACCTCGGCGCCGGCAGCCGTGGCATCGAGCACGGGCACGAGGCCGCGCGCCTGCAGTTCCTCTACGCAGCGGTCGACCAGCCGTGTGGCCAGCCCGCGCCGGCGCCAGTCGGCCGTCACCAGCACCATGCTGACGAAGCCGAACGGGCCGTCATAGGGCAGGGCGGCGGCGCTGGCGACGAGACGGCCGTCCGGCGCGCGGTTGCCGAAGCTGCGGCCCTCGCGGATGAAGTGGCGCCAGTCGTCGGCCGTCTGGTTCCAGCCGGCTTCGATCGACAGCGCCATGCAGGCGTCGAGGTCGCCGGCGCCAAGCGGCTCGATCGGACCCGCCTCAGAAGCCGCCATCGCGCACCTCGTACTTGGTCGGCTTGTTGAAGCTCGGCATGTCGCGGCCGACCCAGTCGGCCACCCAGTCGAGCATCACCTTCACTGGCACGCGCGGGTAGCCGAACAGGCGGGTAGCCTCGGCGCTGTTGGTGAGCCAGGCGGTGCGCGATTCCTCGCCGGCGAGCTTCGCCTCGACGCCGAGGCGGGCGGCGAGTTCCTCGGCCAGCCAGCGCACCGACAGCGTCTCCGGGCCGCTGATGTTGAGCGGGCTCGTCGGCGTGGTGCAGTTGAGCAGCGAGCGCAGCGCCTGAGCGTTGGCGTCGCCCTGCCAGATGACGTTGACGTGGCCCATCAGCGACAGGTCGATGGGCGTGCCGGCGACCAGCCGGTCGGCGAGGTCGCGCAGCACGCCGTAGCGCAGGTCGATCGCGTAGTTGAGGCGGAAGAGACGGCCGGGCGTGCCGTTGAGCTCGGAGAAATACTCGAACATGCGCTCGCGGCCGAGGCAGCTCTGGGCATATTCGCCGCGCGGGCCGGGCGGCGTCGATTCGAGCGCGCCTTGCTGCATCACGTCGACCAGCGGATAGATGTTGCCGGTCGAGAAGGCGACGATGCGGGATTCCCGAAAGGTCGAGGCGACGATGGCCGGGCTGTGGACGTTCATCGCCCAGGTCAGCGGCTGGCTGCTGCTGGCGCCGAACTTGCGGCCGGCCATGAAGATGACGTTGCGGACGCGCGGCAGCGCCTCGACCTGGGCGGCGTCGAGCAGGTCGGCGCGGATCGTCTCGATGCCGTGCGCATGCAGCTCCGTCTCCAGGCCCGGCTCGCTGAAGCGGGCGACGCCGATGACGCGCTTGTCCGGCGCGGCGCGGCGGGCGAGGCGGGCGAGCGTAGGCCCCATCTTGCCGGCGACGCCGAGGATGAGGATGTCGCCGTCCAGCCCGGCGAGGTCGTCGATAAGCGACTGGTCGGGCGTGGAGAGGAAATCGTCGAGCCGCTCGACCGTGTCGAACGAGGCGGGGAAGCGCGCGCCGGACGCGGCAGGCTGCGCCGGCGCGTCGGCCGTCGCGATCTGCTGGGCCGTCGATCCTCGCATTCCATCCTCCCGGGTTCGCGCCTCAGACCGTGACGCTAGTCCGGGATCGGTCCGTTATCAACTATCTGGTTGAAAAAATCTTCGGGGCGTTCTGCGCCTGCTCGATCAACCCGCGCAGCCGCGCCAGCGCGCGCCGGCAGGAGGCGACGGAGGGCGACAGATGCGGCTCCAGCGCGATCGGGCCGTCATAGCCGTCGGCGAGCAGCGCCGCGATCTGGCCCGGCCAGTCGACGCCGCCGTCCTCGACGATGCGCCAGCGCCCGT
This sequence comes from Hyphomicrobiales bacterium, assembly GCA_017305835.1. Lineage (GTDB taxonomy): Bacteria > Pseudomonadota > Alphaproteobacteria > Rhizobiales > Rhizobiaceae > RCIO01. Next base: position 11,955 of record JAFKJY010000087.1, on the reverse strand, counting down.
CCGGCTCAACCGCCACGTCCTTGAAGTGGACGTTGCGGACCAGCCCGCGCACGGCGCCGTAGCCGTCGGGCCAGGGGACGTCGCCGTCGATCAGCGCGTTGGCTGGGTCCCAGTTGACGCCAAGATTGGCCGCGCCGGTGGCGGCGACGAGGGCGGCCGTGCGCGCGCCGGTGTTGGCCCAGTGGCCTTCTTCGGTCTCGATGGCGAGAGCGATGCCGGCCTGCGCCGCGGCCTCCGCCGCCCGCGCCAGCGCCTCGACCACGGCGCCGGGCGCGGGATCGGCGCGGTCGCCGCCGCGCTGGAAGCTGAAGGCGACGATCAGCGGCGCGCCGAGCTCGGCGGCAAGCTCCAGCGACTGCGGCAGCAGGCTGTCGAGATGGTCGGCCATCTCGGCTTTCGCGGCGGACCAGGCGAGGTCGAACCCCTTGTCCATCCAGCCGAGATTGGAGTGCTGTGGCGATGCGGCCGGCAGCGGGATCTTGAACAGGCCGGGCGACAGCGCGGTGATCGAGACACCGAAGTCGCGCACGGCGCGGACGAGCCGGCGGCGCAGATGCGGCTCTATGCGCGGCACGCGGCGGTCGTGGACGCCGCGCAGCTCGAAGTCCCGGATGCCCCATTCGAGGCCGATCTCGAAGGCGGTCTCTGGATCGCCCGACAGCTCGTCGGTGACGAGGCTGATCCTCACGCGCCAGCCCGAACCGCGGCTTCCAGCCCGCGCAGGTAGCCGATGGCGCGGGCGGCCGAGCCCGGCCCGTCCGGCACGTAGACGAAGGGCTCGACGGCGGCCGCGCCGGCATAGCCGTTGGATTCCAAGACTTTGAGGATCGCGGCGAAGTCGATGCCGCCCTGGCCGGGACCGCGCTTGTCGTCGTCGTTGAAATGGACGTGGAAGATCGCGCCTGTCGGCAGCCAGCGGTCGAGCAGCGCCGGGACGTCCTCGTCGTTGGCGCTCGCCGCATAGCAATCGACCATGGTGGCGAGCGCCGGCGAGCCGATGCACGCGATCAGGTCGACCGCCTCGTCGACCGTGTTGACTAGGCCGGTGTCGACGCGCGCCAGCGGCTCGACCACGTAGCGCATGCCGGCGGCGACGGCCGCCTCGGCAACCGAGGCGAAATAGGCCAGCGCCTGGTCCCGGCTTTCCTTCTCGTGGCCCGGCTCGATCTGACGCTGGCCGGGCGAGCCGTGAACGAGATAGGCGCCGCCGAGGCCGGCGCAGAGATCGACCAGCCGGCGGCCGGCCTCGCGCGTCGTGCGCGACACCACCGGGTCCGGCGAGGTGATCGACAGGCCGGCGGGCGCGGCGAGCAGCCAGTGCAGCCCGGCGATCGCGATGCCTTCGCCCTCGGCGATGCGCCGGAACTCGGCAATCTCGCGGTCGGACAGCGTCGTCGGGTCGGCGGCGAGCGTGAAGGGCGCGACCTCCAGCCCGTCATAGCCCACGGCGCGGGCGAAGGCGCACTGGCCACGGAAGTCGAGCTCACGCACCACCTCGGTGCACAGGTTTATCTTGAGATGCGTCATGGGCGGCCGCTCCAAGTAAGCTGGGACCCGGGCCTTGTCGTGCCGGTGCGGTATCGGACGGCCGGTGCAGGTTGCCGGAGCAGCATGCGGTGCGCTAGATAGGGAGTCAAGATTTCAACTGACTGGTTGATTTGCATGGATGCGGCAGCGACGGCGCGACCCGGCCGGAAGAAGAGCGATCCGGGCAGGAGCCCATCGAGCGAGGTGCTGCTGGAGGCGGCGCGCGAGGTGTTCGCCGCGCACGGGCTGGAGGGCGCGCGGGTCGACGACATCGCGCGGCGCGCCGGCGTCAACAAGCAGCTCGTCTACCACTATTTCGACAACAAGGACGGGCTCTACGCGGCCGTGCTGGAGCACGTCTACGGCGAGATCCGGCGGCGCGAGCAGGAGCTCGACCTCAGCCGCTACCCGGCCGAGGAGGCGATGCGGCGGCTCGTCGAGTTCTCCTTCGACTACCTCGCCGAGCACCCGGACTTCGTCTCGCTGCTGGCCGACGAGAACGCGCATGGCGGCCGCCACCTGCAGACGCGGGTGGAGGAGGTCAACCGGCCGATCGTCGACCTGATCCGCGACACGCTCTCGCGCGGCGAGGAGAACGGCGTCTTCCGCAAGGGGCTCGACCCGCTGCACGTCTACCTGTCGATCGCCGGCATGGCCTATTTCTACTTCGCCAACATCCACACGCTGAGCCGCATCTTCAACCGGACGCTGGCGGAGGAGCCGGCAGTGTCGGAGCGGCGGGCGCACATCGTCGACTTCGTGCTGAACTCGATCCGCATCCGCTGAGCCGTCGCGGCTACGGCTGGTCAGCGGATCATCATCACCCGGCAGGGCGCGCCCTGCGCGGCGGCAGGGGCGTGCGGCTCGCGGATGATCAGCGCGTTGGCGGCCGCGAGCGTGCCCAGCATGGACGAATCCTGCGTGTCGAACGGGGTCGCGACCAGCCCGGCCGAGCCGGGGAAGGCGGCGGCCCGCACATAGTCGCGGCGCTGGTCGTTGGCCTTCATGCCGCTGCCGAGGATGGCGTCGCGGATGTCGGGCCGGTATTCGCGGCCGGCGAGCCGGGCCAGCAGCGGCCGCAGGAACAGGTGCGCGCAGACGAGGCTGGAGACCGGGTTGCCGGGCAGGCCCAGCACATGGGTGTCGCCCAGCCGGCCGACCATCAGCGGCTTGCCGGGGCGCATGGCGATCTTCCAGAAGTCGAGCTCCATGCCGAGCCCCGTCAGCACCTCGCGCACGAGGTCGTGGTCGCCGACCGAGGCGCCGCCGAGCGTGACGATGACGCTGGCGCCGGCCGCGCGGGCACGCTGGACCGCATCCGCGATCGCCTCACGGCGGTCGGGCGCGATGCCGAGGTCGAGCGTGCGGGCGCCGTCGGCGGAGGCGAGGGCGGCGACGCCGTAGCTGTTGGAGGCGATGATCTGGCCGGGGCCGAGGCTGGAGCCGGGCGGCAAAAGCTCGTCGCCGGTCGCCAGCAGCGCCACCAGCGGGCGGCAGACCACGTCGATCCTGGCATGGTTGGCGGCAGCGGCCAGCGACAGCGCGGCGGGATCGAGGATGCGGCCGGCCCGCAGCAACAGGTCGCCGTCGCGAAAGTCGAGGCCGGCGGCGCGGACGTGGCGGCCGAGCGCGGTGGCCTCCAGCGCCTCGACGCGGCCGGGTCCGGCGGCGCGGGTGTCTTCCTGCAGGAGCACGGTGTCGGCGCCGTCGGGCAGCGGCGCGCCGGTGAAGATGCGCGCGGCCTGGCCGGGGCCGATGCTGCCATGATGGACCGTGCCGGCCGGGATCTCGGCCACGACGTCGAGGAAGGCGGGCAGGGCGGCGATGTCGGCGGCGCGCACCGCATAGCCGTCCATCGCGGAGGCGGTGAAGGGTGGCTGCGTGCGCAGGGCGCGCAGATCCGTGGCGAGCACGCGCCAGGCGGCTTCTGCGACCGGCACCGCCTCGGCCGGCAGGCGGCTCGCAGTGTCGAGAAGCCGCCTCAGCGCGTCGTCGACGGGAAGCAGCGCCATCGCCTCAGGCCCCGCGCTTCCATTCGCCGGACTTGCCGCCGCGCTTCTCGACGAGCCGGATGTCGGAGATCGTCATGCCGCGGTCGATCGCCTTGGCCATGTCGTAGACGGTGAGGCAGGCGACGGAGATGGCCGTCAGCGCCTCCATCTCGACGCCGGTGCGGCCGGTGACGCGCACGCTCGCCGTGACGCGCAGGCCGGGAAGGGCCTCGTCCGGCTCGATGTCGACCGTCACCTTCGTCAGCAGCAGCGGGTGGCAGAGCGGGATCAGCTCGTGCGCCTTCTTGGCGGCCATGATGCCGGCGATGCGGGCGGTGGCGAGCACGTCGCCCTTTTTGGCGTTGCCGTCGCGGATGGCGGCGAGCGTGGCGGCCTGCATGGAGACGCAGCCCTCGGCGATCGCCGTGCGCTCGGTCTCGGCCTTGCCGCCGACGTCGACCATGTGGGCCTCGCCGGAGCCGCCTATATGGGTGAGCTTGCCGGCCATCGCCGCGCTCAGCCGGTGGCCCGCATCGCGGCGCCGCCGTCGAGCAGCAGCCGCGTCGCGGCGGTCACGTCGGCCTGCCGCATCAGGCTCTCGCCGACGAGGAAGGCGGTGATGCCGGCGCGGGCGAGGCGCTGGCAGTCGTCATGGGTGAAGATGCCGCTCTCGCCGACCAGCAGCCGGTCGGCGGGCACCAGCTTCGCCAGCCGCTCGGAGGTGGCGAGGCTCGTCTCGAAGGTGCGCAGGTTGCGGTTGTTGACGCCGACGAGCCGCGAGGAGAGCCGCAGGGCGCGCTCCATCTCGGCCTCGTCGTGGATCTCGACCAGCACGTCCATGCCGAGCGAGAACGCCTCGTCCTCCAGCCGGTGGGCGTCGTCGTCCGACAGCGAGGCCATGATGACCAGGATCGCGTCGGCGCCCCAGGCGCGCGCCTCGTGCACCTGATAGGTCTCGAACATGAAGTCCTTGCGCAGCGCGGGAAGCGCCGTCGCCGCGCGGGCGGCGGTCAGGAACTCCGGCGCGCCCTGGAAGGAGGGCCGGTCGGTCAGCACCGACAGGCAGGCCGCGCCGCCGGCCTCGTAGGCGCGGGCGAGAGCCGGAGGGTCGAAATCGGCACGGATCAGGCCCTTCGACGGGCTCGCCTTCTTGACCTCGGCGATGAGGCCGAAGCGACCTTCGGCGCGACGGGCTTCCAGCGCCTTCAGGAAGCCGCGCGGCGCGCTGGCGTCGCGGGCGCGGGCCTTGAGCTCGGCAAGCGGCACGGCGGCCTTCGCCGCGGCGATCTCGTCGCGCTTGTAGGCCTCGATGCGGCGCAGGATGTCGGTCACGGCTGCGTCCCTCCGGCATGGGAGACGGCGATCAGCCGGTCGAGCACGGCGGCGGCGCGGCCGTCGTCCACGGCGGCCGCCGCCAGCGCCACGCCGTCGGCGAGCGAGGCGGCCTGCCCGGCTACGACGAGGGCGGCGCCGGCGTTGAGCAGCGCGATGTCGCGATAGGCGTTGCGGGCGCCCTCCAGCACGGCGCGCAGCGCGCGGGCATTGTGGGCGGCATCGCCGCCGGTCAGGTCGCCCGGCGTGGCGCGCGGCAGGCCGGCGGCCTCAGGCGTCACCTCGAAGCTCCGCACCTCGCCGTTCTCCAGCGCCGCGACACGGGTCGCGCCGGCGGTGGTGATCTCGTCGAGGCCGGCGCCGTGGACGACCCAGACCGCCTCGGAGCCGAGCTCCTTGAGCACATGGGCGAGCGGCTCCACCCATTCGGACGCGAAGACGCCGACGAGCTGGCGCCTGACGCCGGCGGGGTTGGAGAGCGGGCCGAGCAGGTTGAAGATCGTGCGGGTGCCGAGCTCGACGCGGGTGGGGCCGACGAAGCGCATCGCCGAATGGTGCGCCGGCGCGAACATGAAGCCGACGCCGGCCTCGCGGATGCAGGCGCCGATGCGCTCCGGGCCGATGTCGATGTTGACGCCGAGGGCGGCGAGCGTGTCGGCCGCGCCCGAGCGGGAGGAAAGCGCGCGGTTGCCGTGCTTGGCGACGCGCACGCCCGCGCCCGCCGCGACGAAGGCCGCGCAGGTCGAGACGTTGTAGGAGCCGGAGCCGTCGCCGCCGGTGCCGACGATGTCGATCGCATCGGCCGGCGCGCTGACCGGCAGCATCTTGGCGCGCATGGTGGCGACCGCGCCGGAGATCTCGGCCACGGTCTCGCCGCGCACGCGCAGCGCCATCAGGAAGCCGCCGATCTGGCTCGGCGTCGCCTCGCCCGACATGACGACGTCGAAGGCGTCGCGCGCCTCCTCGAAGGTCAGCGGCTGGCCGCCGGCCACCTTGGCGATGTAGGACTTGAACTCCGCCATCCGCTTGCCGGCCCGACCGTCAGAAGCTCAGTGCCTGGTTGATCGCCGCCTGGTTGACCCTGACGGGGTAGAGGTTCTGCAGCTTGGCCACGAGCTCGTCGAGCAGGTCGTCGGACATGCCCGACGCAAGGCTCTGCTTCGTCTGGTCCGGAACGGCCTCCGGGCCGGCCGCCAGCGGCGGGAACACCTCGGTGACCTTGAACAGGATCTGCCCGTCCTTGTCGGGCGCGGCGACGACGCCGGTGCCGCCCTGCTTGACGCCGAAGGCGGCGCTGGAGCCGGCGGTGCCGAGGTCGCCGTCGTCGGCGTTGCGCTTCAGGCCGCGCTTGGTCTGCACCTCCAGCCCGAGGCCGGAGGCGATTTCGGCGAAGGGCGTGCCGTCGTCGAGCTGCTTGTGCAGGTCGGCCACCAGCGCGTCGAGGCGGGTCGAGGCCTCCTGAGCCTTCCAGTCGGTCGCGACCCTGTCGCGCACCTCGTCGAGCGTGCGGTCGCGGGCGGGTGTGATGCCGTCGACCTCGTAGTAGACGAAGCCGTTGGCGCCCGACTGCACGGGCGGGTTCTCGACATTGACCTCGGTGCCGAAGGCCTGGCGCAGCAGGTCGTTCTTCTCGGGCAGGTTCGGCACCGGATTGCCGTCGGGCGCAAGGCCCTCGGCGTCGACCGCCTCGACCGTGCGCACGTTGAGCTTCAGCTTGCTGGCGGCCTCCTGCATCGAGGCGCCGCCGGCGCGCGCGTCCTCGTAGGAATCATGCACATCGAGCAGCACGCGGTTGGCCTCGTCGAGCGCGAGGTCGCGGCGGATGTCGTGCTCGACCTCGGCGAAGGGCTTCACCACCGCCGCCTTGATCTCCGGTACGCGCACGAGGAGATAGCCGAACGAGCCCTTGACGACGTCGCTGACCGCGCCCTGCTGGAGCGAGAAGGCGGCCTCGGCGATCGCCGGGTCGGCGACGCGGTCCTTAGGGAAGGTGCCGAGCTTGACGTCGTCCATCGTCTTGCCCTGCGCCTTCACGGCATCCTCGAAGCTCTTGCCGGCGCGGATCTCGTCCAGCGCGGCCTTGGCGTCGGCCTCGGAGGCGAAGACGAGCTGCTCGATGGTGCGCTGCTCGGGCTGGGTGAAGCGGGAGACGTTCTTGTCGTAGTAGGACTTCACCTCCTCGTCGGAGATCGCGGTCTCGTCGGCGATCTCGCCCGGCTCCAGCCGGACGAAGGAGATCTTGCGGTATTCCGGCGCGGCGTACTTGCTCTTGTTAGCCTCGAAATAGGTCTTCAACTGGTCGTCGGTCGGGGCCGGGACCTCGCCGACCGCCGAGGGCGGCACCTTGATGAAGTCGACCGTGCGGTCCTCGCCGCTGTAGAGCGCGACGGCGCGCAGGAAGGTGTCGGGGACCTGCATGCCGTCCGACACCGCCTCGACGATCTGCTGGCGCACCGCCACCTGCTCGCGGTTCTTCAGGTAGTCCTCCGGGCGCATGCCGACCTGGCGCAGCACGAACTCGAACTGCTGGCGGTCGAAGCTGCCGGACGGGCCGTGGAAAGCCGGATCCTCGGCGGTGAGCTGGGCGAGGCGGTCGCGCGACAGGCCGAGCTTCATCTCGCTCGCCTGCTGGTCGAGCAGCGCGCCGGCGACGAGCTGCGACAGCACTTGCTGGTCGAGGCCCAGCGCGGTGGCCTGCTCGCGGGTGACGCGGCTGCCGAACTGGCGCGACAGCACGTTGATCTGGCGGTCGTAGGCGAGGCGGTATTCGTTGACGGAGACGGAGGTGTCGCCGGCGGTCAGGACGCTGGAGCCGGCGCCGCCGAAGATGCTGCCGGAAATGCCCCACACGCCGAAGCTGACGACGAGGATGGCCAGCAGGAGCTTGGCGACCCATGTCCCCGCGGCCTTGCGAAGTGCTTCCATCATGGCGTTTATGGTTCCGGCAACGTTGGCAGATGCCTGAGGGCAATAGCGCCCTTCACCGTCACTGTCGATTGCTTTATGGCGCGTTTTTGGTAGTCAGGCGGCGGCATTGGAGAGGCTGAAATGACACCTGGTGTGCGCCCGCTGGTCGCCGGCAACTGGAAGATGAACGGCACGAAGGCCTCGCTGCCGGAGCTGCAGCGCATCGCCGACGGCTTCATGCGCGGGCTGGACGCGGAGACGGAAGCCGCGGTCTGCGTGCCGGCGACGCTGCTGGCGCAGGCGGCAGCGCAGCTCGCCGGCTCGCCGGTGAAGGCAGGCGGGCAGGACTGCCACGCCAAGCCGAACGGGGCGCATACGGGCGACGTCTCGGCCGAGATGCTGCAGGACGCGGGCGCCCATTTCGTCATCGTCGGCCATTCCGAGCGCCGCACCGACCACGGCGAGACCGACGCGATGGTGCGCGCCAAGGCGGAGGCAGCGTGGCGGGCCGGGCTCGTCGCCATCATCTGCATCGGCGAGACGCGGGCCGAGCGCGAAGCCGGCCGCACGCTCGACGTGCTGACCACCCAGCTCGAAGGCTCGGTGCCGGGCATCGCCACCTTCTCCAACACGGTGGTGGCCTACGAGCCGGTCTGGGCGATCGGCACCGGGCTGACGCCGAGCCCGGACGACGTGGCGCAGGCGCATGCCCATATCCGCGCCACGCTGGAGCGGCTGCTCGGCCCCGACGCACGCAAGATGCGGGTGCTCTACGGCGGCTCGGTGAAGCCCGACAACGCCCGGCAGCTCCTGGCCATCGCCAATGTCGACGGCGCGCTGGTGGGCGGGGCGAGCCTCAAGGCCGCCGATTTCCTCGGCATCGCGGACGCCTACCGCTCGCTTTGAGGCGGGCCGTTGCAGGCGTCCGGCCGGGCTCCCATATGGATGGCTGGCCGGCGGGGCTTGGAAATGCCTCGAAATGCGTATATCTGGCCGCAACCGCGCAAGGCGCCGTCGGCGCGTGATCCATCCTCCTATCGGTATCATCCATGGAAACCCTCCTCATCGTCATCCACCTGCTGATCGTGATCGCCCTGGTCGGGGTGGTCCTCATGCAGCGGTCCGAAGGCGGCGGGCTGGGCATCGGCGGCGGCTCCGGCTTCATGACGGCGCGCGGCGCGGCGAACGCGCTGACCCGCACCACGGCGATCCTGGCGGCGGCCTTCTTCGCCACCTCGCTGGCGCTGGCGCTGCTGTCGCGCTACGGCGAGCGGCCGATCGACATCCTCGACCGGCTGCCGGCCCAGCAGGGCGGCGCGCCAGCCACGGGCAGCGGCGGCGTCCTCGACCAGCTCGGCGGCAGCACGACGCCGCCCGCCGGCGGCACGCAGACGCAGCAGCCGCCCTCGGGCGAGGCGACGCAGCCGGCCGCTCCGGCGAACGGCGCCACCGAGCAGCCCGCAGCCCCGGCGGCCGGCGGCACCCAGCCGGCGACCGGCACGGGTACCGGCCAGGGCGGATCGCAGATCCCGAATCAGTAAGGCGATACCGTCGCAGGGCGGCGCGACTGCACGTTTCGTGTGCAGCCGCGCTGCAACCCGCGCGGGCAAGTGTCGTCTGCTTGCAACAGCGCGCCTCGAAGTTCCCGACCTCACGAAAAATTTGAGCGTGCCGCGCCGGCTCTCTCTTGAGGGTCGGCGCGACCGCGCTTATGGGTCGTTGCGAGGGGGCCGTCGGCGATGCCGGCAGGATTGCCTCCTGCATGACAATTTGCGGCTGTCAGGATCGAGGACATGTTTACTCGCACGCTCATGATGATCGGCGTCGCCGCCGGTATTTCGTTCACGTTCAACGCGCAGGCCATGGCCGGCCAGGAAAAGGCCGTCGAGGTCGCGGGCATCGCCAACAAGGGCGAGCTGCGCAGCGAGAAGCAGGCACCGCGCGGCTTCTTCGAGGCGCTGTTCGGCGGGCCGCAGCAGATGCTGCCCGAGACGCGCGCGCTCGACGGCGCGCTGGGCTCCAAGCCCTCGAAGTTCAAGGTCAAGAAGGACTTCGAGCCGCAGATCGTCGACTTCAGCGGCTACAACCGCGGCACGATCGTGATCGATCCGAAGAACAAGTATCTCTACCTCGTCGAGAGCGGCAACAAGGCGCGGCGCTACGCCATCGCCGTCGGCCGCGAGGGCCTGGCCTTCTCCGGCACGGCGACCGTCGGCGACAAGCAGGAATGGCCGCGCTGGACGCCGACCAAGGACATGCAGAAGCGCGAGCCGGTCAAGTACGGCCAGTACAAGGACGGCATGGACGGCGGCCTCAACAACCCGCTCGGCGCGCGCGCCATCTACCTCTACCAGGGCCGGCTGGACACGCATGTGCGTATCCACGGCACCAACCAGCCGCAGACGATCGGCACCGCCTCGTCGAACGGCTGCTTCCGCATGATCAACGAGCACGTCATCGACCTCTACAACCGGGTCAAGATGGGCACCAAGGTGGTCGTGTTGTAGCGGTCGCTATCGTTTTGGAACGAAGCAGGCGCGCCTCCGGGCGCGCTTTTGCTTTTCGGGGACGCGCAGCGGTCCGGCGGCGTCAGATGAGCTGCAGGCCCTTCAGGCTCGCATGGCCGTTGCGGCCGATGACGATGTGGTCGTGCACGGCGATCCCCATCGGCCGCGCCGTCTCGACGATGGTGCGCGTCATGTCGATGTCGGCGCGGGACGGGGTCGGATCCCCCGACGGGTGGTTGTGGTCACCCATTTTAATCTACTATTATATTTAATATGCTATATATTAATACTTTTTGAGAGTAGGTGGGGACGTCGTTTGGGGTATGTAGGTCGTGCTCTAGTATGATCATCACGCTTGATCCTCTACCTGCACGTCGGTTCGAGCCAAAACACGGCAGTTCACTTTGTTCTTTTCGTCCCAGGCATCGAGCTCGCTCTCAGGATAGAGTACCGCTTTGCCAATCTTGACGAACGATGGACCAATCTTCATGGATCTCCAGTTCCGCAGGGTTCCGGGCGAAACTGTTCCGCGATAGCGCTGAGAAACCTCCTCGGGTGTAAGAAATCTGTTGTCTGCCATGATGGTCTCCTCGCGTTGGGTACCACGCGGTGACTGGGTGACTAGATGCGGCAGCGTTCTTCAGTCACGGTCAGCGAGCGTCTAGGCTGTTCGTTCATTTGCGGTCACGGATGAACATGCGCCCTCTTAAAAAGCGGAGAAAGCAGAAAACTACTATCGTAGGGTTGCCGGTTAGTCCCGGCTAAACATCGGTGGGTTTGCTGATCGGCGTCGATCTATGATTTGTCAGAGGAGGATGCTCTGAAACGAGCTTCCCATCTGGCCCCCAGTGTCGTGACAATCAATACATGCAGAAAGTGACGCCCGATAATTGACGCATCGCGTGAGTCCGCTTAAATTTGTTTGTGATCGCTTACTAACCAAAGAGGCGCCCCGTGCGCAAGTCAGCAAAACTCCGCAAGGCCGAGATCGTGGCCACCGTGCTCGATCTGACCGACCGGATCGGGCCGGACCGGGTGACGACAGGCGCCGTCGCGTCGCAGATCGGCGTCACGCAGGCGGCGCTGTTTCGGCATTTTCCGACCAAGGCGGCGCTGTGGCAGGCCGTGGCCGAGCATGTCGCCGAGCGGATGACAACGGCCTGGGACGAAGCTCTCAACCTCGGCAACGCGCCGGTTATCCGGTTGCGCGCACTGATTGCCGCGCAATTCGCACAGATCGCTGCGACCCCCGCCCTGCCGATGCTGCTGTTCTCACGTGAACTGAACGTCACCAATGCGGAACTGCGCGCCACGTTTCACGGCAGGCTCACGGCCTTTCGTGGCCTGCTTGCGCGGGAGGTCGGCGCCGGGCAGCAGGCGGGCGTGCTTTGGGACGACGTCGCCGCAAACGATGTGGCGGTGCTGCTGACCGCGCTCGTGCAGGGGGTGGCAATCCGCTGGGCGCTCGGCGCGCGCGATTTCAACCTTCGCGAGGAGGGATTGCGGCTGTTCGACGTGCAATGCCGGCTTCTGGCTGTGCGAGGATGTGTTTCGGCGTGGAATAAGGACCCCGTTTCAGGGGTGATCGGCATCCAAAAGGGACCCCTGTAACGGCAGGTGTTTCACACTGCCTCCGGTTTGATCGGAGGCATTTGTTTTGGATGTTGGTCGTGGAGACGATTGCGAAGATA
>JAFKJY010000128.1 GCA_017305835.1 Hyphomicrobiales bacterium | reverse complement strand
AACTAAAGCCGGGGAGCCTAAACAACGCGCCCGACCGGGCTGCGCAACCCCGACCAGCTCCACCCGGTCGGGCGCTTACCGTCGTGCCCCAAAAGGGGTCCCGTTTGCACGCCGATCCAGGGTCCCCATTCCGAGCCGATTGACAAGGTGGGTTTTCTGTGGTCGTGCAGGCAGGCAGCACCAATCCGCCGGCGGCCGCTGCGGCCAAGCTGAGGAACTGTCTTCGTGAGGAGTTAGTTAAGGCGTCTCTTGAGGTCACTGCTTCGCTCGCAATAGGGGTCATCGGGATTCATTGCTTGCAGGGCAGGCAATGGCCGGCGGGCGAGCAACGATCTGTCGACCACATCATGTCGGGTGGGAATCTCCCGACCGATGCGACGATCGATTACGCTCGCTGAGTGACGCTATCGGGGCGGTGGAAGGACGAGGGAGATGAGTCCGGAGGGGAAAACGCGCGCGCGCCTGTCCAATGGCGAGCGATGGGTTTCACGAATGTCCGGAGAATGCCATTTCGCAAGCCAACTGCAACTGTCGTGGCACTTTGTCCCGGAGTGCGGCGATGCGGGTGCTGCACCACCCCCGGAACCGTCGACGGTGTCATCGACCAGAACAGAAACGACATTGACTGACTCATCGACGGTTGCCGCGGAAGCCAACGTAGCATGCAGGCTGACGAAGCAGACCAGGAGAAGAGCGAGAAGCGTTCTGGTCATCTCGCGTCATTCGTCCGGTGAGTGAGGATCGGCAAGCGCCGCCTCAGGTCGGCTGATCGGCACCGAGGTGACAGATGTCTGCTTCGCCAGCGCGGATTGCCCATTGCGCTCCAGCAGCCTGCGGAAACTAGGATGCATGCCGCCATCGGCATAGGCGTGCGCCGAAAGCATGCTGCCGGCGGAAAGAAGTCCTTCCATGGCGAGGCGGTCAGATTGCATTCGGGCAGCGACCAGGGGATCAGGCGCATTCGATGCAGACGGACATGCAGCCAGCACATCACGAGGATCTCCGCCCGCGAACTCCTTGTCGAAGAAGTAGCGTCCTTCACAATAGGACACCTTCGGCTGCCGACGGGTGACTTCGAAAATATCGTACCCGTGCTTGAGATCGGACCAGAAGGCGAAGTTCGGATTGCTTCGATTCTTGGCCATGTTCTCTGCCGTCATACGGAACGGGAATGCCTGAACCTGGAACGAGCCCTGTCCCCCTTTAAGCGCCTCACGCGCGACCGCATAGATCTCCGATACCCCTTCATCCGTAAGCGCATAGCATCCGGAGGACGAACATGCCCCATGCACCATCAGCGCCTCGCCGGTGTACCCGAGGGCCGCCTCGAGCTTGTTCGGATAGCCCAGATTGAAGGACAGGTAATATTGGGAATTGGGATTCAGCATCGCCGCGGAGACATGGTAGAAGCCCTCGGGCGCCTGCCGATCGCCGTTTTGCTTCTTGGGGCCGAGCTTTCCGGACCACCGACACATCGGATAGGTCTTGAGCAGGGCGAACTTGCCACTTCGGTCACGCTTCCAGATCTCCAACTCGCTTTCCTGCTTGAAGATCCGAACGAGGATGGGCGCTGATGGCGACATCGATTTGCGCGACATATCCGCCACGAGTGCGGCAGGGACAGGCCGCGTCGCCTTGGCGTCAACGTCGAGAACAGTAGACACGCAGGCGCTCAAAAAGAGCGCAAACATTGCAATACCTGCCATTCTAACGGCCGTCAGCATCATCCCGAACCATCGTTGCGGCGCGCACAAGGTCCCGGCGGCCGTTCGCATTGTCCGCCTATCATAGTTAAGATGATGTTTCAGACCACAAGTTCGCGAGCGTCAAAGCGCCGCGCGACCCAGGATGTCCTGCAAAGGACAAGCAGGCTCAAGAGTATTTCCGGCCGCTCCCTGTTGTCCGAGCGGCGATGGCGTACCCTCAATGCCCGGCTTCGTCCTCGACGATAACCGTCGTCGCAACTTTCCCCTTGGTGCCGAAATCAAGCGTAAGCTCGAACGTGTCGCCGGCCTTGACCGGACTTTTTAAGCCCGTAACCCACAGGTGCTCGCGCCATTTAGCAAGTCCAAAGGGCTTGTTCGGAACGAGAGTGATCGATTCCGGCCAAGACACGTCATTTCCTTCCCTGCGCCGCAATCGGACATTGCCGGCAACGGGCGTCGAAGCGCCAGCGAGCGTTGCCGTGTTCTCCCCTTGGTTCAGAATGGCTCCGTAAACCGGCAGTTCATCGGCGCCGTCCGCAGGTGGCGGAGCCCAGACATGCCCGATCGAAATCGACCCAAGTTTATAGCTATGCGCCACAGCCGAACTGAGCGGCGAAATCACCGCCGCGATGCACACGATAAATGCGACGAGAGGGGACAACTCGCGTGGGAAGTGGGCCTTCGCGCCCGACCGAGCCCCTCCGACATCGTCAAAAGAATGGCGTACCATATCATCGTCTCGGCGCATCATTGTCGAATCCAACAGTCGAGGAATCGTTCAAATTGGTGTCTGTCTCTTCCGAGCCTTTGGAGAGATCGCGGGCGGATTCGATCTGTTCGGCGGAGAGGTCCTTCTGTTTGAAGAAGGTATAGGAAAGTGTCACTTCCCGAAACATTCTGGCGTCTTCGTCCTTTATCATCTGCTCGTCCAGATACAGAACCAACGGCATCCGCGCGGATTCCCCGGGCCCCAGTTTCTCCTCCGTGAAACAGAAGCACTCGATTTTGAAGAAGAATGGCGCCGTCTGATAAGGCGTAACGTTGAAGGTTGCTCTTGCCACGATGGTCTCATTGGAATTGTTCTTTGCATAGTAATAAACCTTCATGGGCTGGCCGAATTTCGTTTCGACACTGCGTTGCTCCGGGCGGAACTCCCAGGGAAGCCCTGGGGCGACGTTCGCATCGAAGAATACTCTCACGGTTTCGTTGGAAGGCTGGGTCTGGCCGATCCCGACAGACCGCTGGACAGTGCCGCCATACCCTGTCAGGTCGCAGAACATGCGATAAAGCGTCGGCGAGTAGGCGACCAACGCGGTCATCGCCGAAAGTATGCCAGCACTCGCTACAAGCGTCCAAAACCTGCCATGAGGCCTTGCCATCCCGTTTCCTCCAGCCGGATCGGTGATCCAGATGAGGATGGCGCGACAGTGAAGGACAGAGAACGTGACACCTCGGCGCGTGCGGTCATGACGCACCGGCGCCAGCGAATTTCGTCGGGATTGCCGAGAAGACGGCCAAAAACGCCGACATTCTTCCTGGGTGCCTCCCGCCAGATCGTCGATGGAACCCCCGAGCGTCAAAGAACCGCAGCGGCGTGAATACCATACGTACTGCATCCGAGGTAGGAATGGCGGCTGAACGATTGAAGAACATTGGGATGTAAGCACCCGTGAAACCAGATCTAATCAGTGCGGAAGAGACCCGAACGCTCGCTCGTCGCAGGATGTGGACGAACTGGATCGTCTTTGCTCTCCTGGCGGCCTTCGTGGTCACTGTCTACCTGGTGAGTTTCAACCACGTCCGTAACGAGACAAACGAGTCCCCAAGCTCCGCTGGATCGCAATAACGGATCACTCACCGAGGCTTGAGTGGCGGAGACCGGCTTTGAGTGAGAGAGTGGCCCGAACGCGAACTGTTTTGGTCAACTCTTCGATGATCTTGCGCCTATCGGCCTTCCTGGCTGCTGGTTCGACAGCCTACGTGGTGCTTGCCACCCTGTTCTGGCTTGTGTGTGTCGGAATTGGGCACAACACCACTGAGATGCTATACGGCGGGACCGCTGTCTATCTTTTCACGCTCGCCGCCGCTCTGGAGGGCGCTTGGCTCCTACCCGACGAGATCAGAAGGTCTTCCTCGTTCACCAGGCTGACCCAGCGATTCAAATCATCTCCTGACTGACGCTTCAGATAGTAGATTTCCGTCTCCT
>JAFKJY010000086.1 GCA_017305835.1 Hyphomicrobiales bacterium | reverse complement strand
GTCGGCCACCGACAGCGCCTCGGCATTGCCGCGAGTCAGTTGCCAGAAGGACTGGAAGGGGTTGAGCTTCTCGCCGTTGAGGGCGATCACCTTGTAGCCCTCGTCCATGGTGCGCAGCATCGAATAGTTGGTGCCGCCGCCGACGTCGCTCGCCGCCGCGATCCTGAGCGGCTTCGCGCGCCGCCGGTAGCGCTGGTAGTCGAACAGGCCGGAGCCGAGGAACAGGTTCGATGTCGGGCAGAACACCGCGACCGAGCCGCTTTCCGACAGCGCGTCGGCCTCGCGCTCGGAGAGGTGGATGCAGTGGCCGAACAGCGCCTTCGGCCCCAGCAGCCCGTAGTGCTCGTAGACGTCGGTATAGTCCTTCGACCAGGGATAGAGCTCCTGCGTCAGCGCGATTTCGGCGTGGTTTTCCGACAGGTGCGTCTGCATGTGCAGGTCGGGGAACTCGCGCATGAGCTGCCCGGCCATCTCCAGCTGCTCAGGCGACGACGTGATGGCGAAGCGCGGCGTGACCGCGTAGTTGAGCCGGCCGCGGCCGTGCCATTCGGCGATCAGCGCACGGGTGTCGTCGTAGCCCGATTGCGGCGTGTCGCGCAGCCCGTCGGGCGCGTTGCGGTCCATCATCACCTTGCCGCCGATCACCAGCATGTCGCGGTCGAGCGCCTCGGCGAAGAAGGCCTCCGCGCTCGTGCGGTGCACCGAGCAGTAGGCCGCGACCGTCGTCGTGCCCTGGCGCAGCACCTCGTCGAGGAACAGCCGCGCCAGCCGCCGCGCATGCTGCGCGTCGCGGAACTTGGTCTCCTCCGGGAAGGTGTACTTGTTGAGCCAGTCGAGCAGCTCGGCGCCGTAGCTCGCGATCACCTGCATCTGCGGCATGTGCACATGCGCGTCGATGAAGCCGGGCAGGACGAGATGCGGCCGGTGGTCGACGGTCTCGACGCCCGGCCCGGCCTGCGCCGAGACGGCGGCGAAGTCGCCCATCGCCACGATCCGGCCGTCCTCGACCAGCAGCCCGCCATCCTCTGCAAAGCGGTAGGAGGCGCGGTCGTCCAGCCCTTCCGGCTCGGTCAGGAACGACAGCAGCCGCCCGCGGATGAGGAGGCGGGTCACGGAAGCGACCCGGCTTGCACGCCGCCCCTTTCACCACGCTCCGCGTGGTCCCCTTCCCCCGTGAACGGGGGAAGATCCTGCGTCGCGGCCGTCCGCAGCCCTGGATCCTCCCCTGCGAAGCGGGGGAGGGGGACCGCCGAAGGCGGTGGAGGGGGCGTCACTCCCTTCCCTCCTCGAACCACGCCACGATCAGCGCCCTCTCCTTCTCCGTGATGCCCGAGACGTTGGCGGGCGGCATGGCGTGGCTGCGGCCGGCCTGGAGGTAGATCTCGCGCGCATGGCTCGCGATGCCCTGGTCGGTGTCGAGCACCACGCCCTTCGGCGCGCGGTGGATGCCCTCGTAGCTCGGCTCGGCCGAATGGCACATGCCGCAGCGGCCCATCACCGTGTCGCGCACGGCCGGGAAATGCGCCGACGCCACCATCTGCTGCTGCAGGGCCGACAGCTTCGGCTCGCCGGTCAGCACGCTCGGCGCCGTCGACAGCCACATGATGATGATGAACAGCACCGCCGCCAGGCCCCAGGTCCAGTGCGGCCGGCCCTTCCGCGCGTGCACCGTGTTGAAGTAGTGGCGGATCAGCACGCCGATCAGGAAGATCAGCGACGCGATCACCCAGTTGAACTCGGTGCCGAACGCCAGCGGGTAGTGGTTCGACAGCATCAGGAATATGACGGGCAGCGTCAGGTAGTTGTTGTGCAGCGACCGCGTCTTGGCGATCTTGCCGTATTTCGGGTCCGGCTTGCGGCCCGCCATCAGGTCCGCCACCACGATCTTCTGGTTGGGGATGATGATGAGGAACACGTTGGCCGACATGATCGTGGCGGTGAAGGCGCCCAGATGCAGGAACGCCGCGCGGCCGGTGAAGAGCTGCGTGTAGCCCCAGGCGATCGCCACCAGCACGACGTAGAGCACCACCATCAGCTTGGTGTCGTCGTTGCCCAGCGGCGACTTGCAGAGCAGGTCGTAGATCAGCCAGCCGACCGCCAGCGAGGCGAGCGAGATCAGGATCGCCACCGGCGCCGAGACGTCGAGCACGGCAGGGTCGACCAGATAGAGGTCGGCGCCGGCATAGTAGACGATGGCCAGCATCGCGAAGCCCGACAGCCAGGTCGAATAGGATTCCCACTTGAACCAGGTCAGGTGCTCCGGCAGCTCGGCCGGCGCCACCAAGTATTTCTGGATGTGGTAGAAGCCGCCGCCATGGACCTGCCACTCCTCGCCATGCGCGCCGGCCGGCAGGCCGGGCCGCTGTTTCAGCCCGAGGTCGAGCGCGATGAAATAGAAGGACGAGCCGATCCACGCGATGCCCGTGATGACGTGCAGCCAGCGGACGGCGAATGACAGCCAGTCCCAGGCGATCGCGAAATCCTGCATGCTGCGGGCCCTCCTCGTTCGGCCCCCGACATTACGGGCTGCGGCTTAAAGTGCCAGCGGCGAGATACGCGATGACTTTCAAAAAAATCTGGAAAATAATGGCGCCCGCCGCAGGGAGCCCGGGGGGAGCATGGCCTATCTCGACAACATCGCCGTCTTCGTGCGCGTCGTCGAGCTCGGCAATCTGTCGTCGGCCGGCCGCGACATGCGCATCTCGCCGGCCGTCGCCTCCAACCGCATCAAGGAGCTGGAGAAGCATCTCGGCGTGCGGCTGTTCAACCGCACGACGCGGCAACTGATGCCGACCGAACACGGCCGCGTCTTCTACCAGGGCGCCAAGCGCATCCTCGAGGCCGTCAGCGAGGCGGAGGGCTCTGTGGCCGCGCTGTCGGGCCAGCCGCGCGGCACCATCCGCGTCACCGCCCCGCTCGGGCTCGGCCGCCGCATGATCGCTTCCGGAATCCCCGAGTTCCACGACCGCTACCCCGACATCGAGGTCAGGCTGCGGCTGTCGGACCACAATGTCGACATCATGAAGGAGGGCATCGACGTCGCCTTCCGGCTCGGCCAGCTCGAGGATTCGAGCCTGCGGATGCGCGGCATCGCCGAATGCGAGCGCGTCGTCGCCGCCTCGCCCAGCTACCTCGCCCGGCGCGGACGGCCCGAGACGCCGCACGACCTCGTCGAGCACAAGCACGACTGCCTGCTGCTGCGCTTCCCCGGCTCGCGCGAGAACGCCTGGACGCTGGCGACCCCGAAGGGGCCGCAGAAGATCGAGGTGCACGGCCCGTTCGACAGCGACGACGGCGACGTGCTCACCGGCTGGGCGCTCGCCGGCCGCGGCATCGTCAACAAGCCGCGCTTCGAGATCGAGCCCTTCATCCGCGACCGCCGCCTGCAGGTGATCCTCGCCGAATATCCGCCGATGCCGATCCAGCTCGCGGCCGTCTACCCGCACAAGAACTTCCAGGATCCGAAGGTGCGGCTGCTGCTCGACTTCATGGCCGAGCGGTGCCAGCGTATGATCCGCGAGATCCTGGCCGACCCGCGGGCCGACCCCAGGGCGGCCGGCACCGCACAGGGCAACCGGGACGGCGGCTCGCGCGTTCAAGGCGCGTAGTTTCTGTCTTTTCGAGCAAGGAGAGTGCCATGGCTTCCCACGCGACCCGCAACGACCTGAAGTCGAACGTCAAGAAATCGTCGATCGAGCTGCTCAACGCGCGCCTCGCCGACGCGATCGACCTGGCGCTGCTGACCAAGCAGGCGCACTGGAACATCAAGGGTCCGCAGTTCATCGGCATCCACCTGATGCTCGACGACTTCCGCAAGGCGGTCGACGTCCATGTCGACACCATCGCCGAGCGCGCCGTGCAGCTCGGCGGGACGGCGTTCGGCACCGCGCAGACCGTGGCCGAGAAGACCACGCTCAAGCCCTACCCGACCAACATCTACAAGACCAAGGACCACCTCGCCGCGCTGATCGAGCATTACGGCGCGGTGGCCAACTCGATCCGCGCCGCGATCGACGAAGCCGACGAGGCGGGCGACGCCGACACGGCCGACATCTTCACCGCGTTTTCGCGCGAGCTCGACAAGTCGCTCTGGTTCCTCGAGGCGCACGTCCAGGAAAAGGAATAGGCGCGGCGCGCGGCCTTACACGAACGGCTTGGCCGGCGCGAAGCGGCGCGGCAGCAGGCGCTCCAGATAGGCCGTGCCGGCCGCCGAGACGCGGTTCTCGTGCGGCATGAGGAAATCGGCAGGCATGTGCCGCGTCTTGCCGGCAACCTTGTCGAGCGCCACCAGCACGGGCCGCGTCTCGCGCCCGTCGAATTGCAGCGCCACCGAGCCGCCGCCGCGCGCGGCGGCCTCCACGGCGAACACGCCGCAGGCATGGGCCTCGCGCGCGTCGGCCTCGGAGACCATCGAGATCGCGCCGCGCGGCAGGTAGCCGAACGTGTCGACGCGGGCGCGCTTGCCCTTCAGGTCCTCGGCGAGGATGCGCTCGATCGCCTGGCCGAGATCGGTGCCCGACAGCCGCACATTGCCGTGCGCGTCGCGCTCCTGCAGCTCGGGCGGCACCAGCTCCTCGACCAGCGAGCGGCCGGTCGGTCCGGTCACGCCCTCCGACATCGCCACGATGCAACGCCTGTGGCGCGCCATGACGAGCCGCACGTCCTCGACGAAGCGTTCGCGCTCGAACGGCCGCTCCGGCACGTAGACGAGATGCGGGCCGCTCTCGTCGTCCATCCGCCAGGCCGTCGAGGCGGCGGTGAGGAAGCCGGCGTGGCGGCCCATGACGATGCCGACATAGATGCCGGGCAGCGCGCGGAAATCGAGGTCGACCGACAGGAAGGCCGAGGCCACGAACTCCCCGGCAGATATGAAGCCCGGCGTGTGGTCGTTCTCGACGAGGTCGTTGTCGATCGTCTTGGGCGCGTGCACGCAGGCGATCGAGCCCGCCGCCGCCTCGTTGAGGATGGCCTGCGTGCCCGCCGTATCGTTGCCGCCGATATAGACGAAGGCGGTGGCGCCGACCTTGCGCAAACCCTTCAGGATCTCCTCGCAATAGGCCGCGTCCGGCTTGTCCCGGGTCGAGCCGAGCGCCGCGCTCGGCGTTGCCGCGATCCGCATCAGCTCGGCCTCGGGCAGCGCGCCGAGGTCGACCAGATGGCCGTCGCGCACGCCGCGCACCCCGTGCAGCGCGCCCAGCACCCGCGCCTTCGGGTCGCGCCGCTTCGCCTCGGCCACGATGCCGGCCAGCGTCTGGTTGATCACGGCGGTCGGCCCGCCGCCCTGCGCGATCACATATGTCGGAGCCATCGCCCATCTCCTCGCGGCCCATGAAGGCCGGCGCGGGCGTTCTAAATCGGTTGAAGCGCCTGTGTCCAGCGGAATGGAGGGATGACTGCCGTGACCTTTGAGCCGCCCCGCCGATTGCGCTAGGCTCGCCGCCAGCACAAACCGGAGTTGCCAGCCAATTGATGATCAGCGACCTGCACGGACATCCCCTCAGCGGCGCGAGCGCGGCGAGCCGCGACCGCTACGAGAACGCGCTGCATGCGCTGCGCTGCTTCGCCGGCGACCCGCTCGGCGAGGCCGACGCGGCGATCGCCGCCGATCCCGGCTTCGTCATGGCGCATGTCTTCAAGGGCTATGTCTACGGCCTCTCCACCGAGGCCGCAGCGGCATCGGTCGCGCGGACCTGCTACGAGACGGCGGCCGCGTTGCCGGCGAGCGCGCGCGAGGCGGCCCACGTCGCCGCGCTCGGCCATCTCGCCGCCGGCCGCTGGCACGCCGCGGGCCAGGCGCTGGAGGACATCGCGATCGACCATCCGCGCGACGCGCTGGCGCTGCAGGCCGGCCACCAGGTCGACTATTTCACCGGCAACAGCCGCATGCTGCGCGACCGCATCGCCCGCGCCCTGCCGGCCTGGGACGCGTCGATGCCCGGCTACCATGCCGTGCTCGGCATGCACGCCTTCGGGCTGGAGGAGACCGGCGACTACGCCCGCGCGGAAGCCGCCGGCCGCCGCGCGATCGAGTTCCAGCCGCGCGACGGCTGGGCCCAGCACGCGGTCGCCCATGTGATGGAGATGCAGTGCCGGCAGCGCGAGGGCATCGCCTGGATGCGCGCCAATCCGGAGGCCTGGACGAAGGAGAGCTTTCTCCAGGTCCACAACTGGTGGCATCTGGCGCTCTTCCACTTCGAGCTCGGCGAGGTGGGCGAGGTCTTCGCGCTCTATGACGGGCCGATCTTCGGCGCCCGCTCGAAGGTCGCGCTCAACATGGTCGACGCGTCGGCCATCCTGTGGCGGCTCGCCCTCGGCGGCATCGACGCCGGCGGCCGCTGGGGGCCGCTCGCCGACAACTGGGAGGCCAATGCCGGCGCGCCGAGCTACGCCTTCAACGACGCGCACGCGATGATGGCCTTCGTCGGCGCGGGACGGACGGCCGCCGCCGCCCGGCTGATCGAGGCGCAGCGCGCGGCGATGGAGGCGCCGGGCGACAACGCCGCCTTCACCCGCGACGTCGGCCATCCGGTGACGCTGGCGGTCCATGCCTTCGGTGAGGGCAACTACGCCGAGACCGTGCGGCTGCTCAGGCCCATCCGCCACATCGCCCACCGCTTCGGCGGCAGCCATGCCCAGCGCGACGTGATCGACCTGACGCTGGTCGAGGCGGCGATGCGCTCCGGCAACGTCCCGCTCGCCCGCGCCCTTGCCGCCGAGCGCTTCCAGGCCCGCCCCGACAGCCCGCTGTCGAAGCTTTTTGTCGACAGGGCGCAAAAGCTGGAAATTTCCCCTCTCCCTTGAGGGGAGGAAACGCCTGCCCCAACATTTTTTGCGAGCGTCGAAAAAAATCGATACGCGTCGCGCCGGCAATCTGCTATCTGGAGGCTGGCGCGGAGGGCGCCGCATACGCCGGCGGGCGGGAACAACGCCGGCCGGGGAGGAGACAGGATGTATCTCGGCCTCGATCTCGGCACGAGCGCCGTCAAGGCGCTGCTGATCGACGGCGACCAGCGCACGGTCGCGTCCGCGACCGGCGAGCTGGAGGTGTCGCGGCCGCATCCCGGCTGGTCCGAGCAGAACCCGGCCGACTGGATCGCGGCGGCGGAGATTGCCGTCGGCACGCTCAAGGCCGCGCACCCGAAGGAGCTCGCCGCCGTGCGCGGCATCGGGCTCTCCGGCCAGATGCACGGGGCGACGCTTGTCGGCGCGGCCGGCGAGGCGCTGCGGCCGTGCATATTGTGGAACGACACGCGCAGCCACAGAGAAGCCGCAGCGCTCGACGCCGATCCGCGCTTCCGCGCCATCACCGGCAACATCGTCTTCCCCGGCTTCACCGCGCCCAAGCTCGCCTGGGTCAGGGCCAACGAGCCGAAGATCTTCGCCGCCACCCGCAAGGTGCTGCTGCCGAAGGACTACCTGCGGCTGTGGCTGACCGGCGAATACATCTCTGAGATGTCGGATTCGGCCGGCACCGCCTGGCTCGACGTGGCAGGCCGCCGCTGGTCGGCCGAGCTGCTCGCCGCCACGGACATGACCGAAGGCCACATGCCGGCGCTGGTCGAGGGCACGCAGGCCGGCGGCCGGCTCCGCGGCCCGGTCGCCGCCCGCTGGGGCATGGGCGGCAACGTCGTGGTGGCCGGCGGCGCCGGCGACAACGCGGCGTCCGCCTGCGGCATGGGCACCGTGCGGCCCGGCGACGCCTTCGTCTCGCTCGGCACCTCAGGCGTGCTCTTCGCCGCCAACGGCGCCTACCTGCCCAATCCCGAAAGCGCGGTGCACACATTCTGTCACGCATTGCCCGGCGCGTGGCACCAGATGGGCGTCATCCTGTCGGCGACGGATTCGCTCAACTGGCTGGCCGGCATCGCCGGCAGGGACGCCGCCGAGCTGACGGCCGAGCTGGGCGACACATTGAGGGCGCCGACGGGCGTCAGCTTCCTGCCCTATCTGTCGGGCGAGCGCACGCCGCACAACGACGCGCTGATGCGCGGCGCGTTCGCCGGGCTGGCCCACCAGAGCGACCGTGCCGCGCTCACCCAGGCCGTGCTCGAAGGCGTGGCCTTCGCCTTCCGCGACTGCCTCGAGGCGCTGCGGGCCGCCGGCACGAAGCTCGACCGCGCGACCGCGATCGGCGGCGGCTCGCGCTCGCGCTACTGGCTCGGCGCGATCTCAACGGCGCTCGGCATTCCCGTCGACATCCCGGCCGACGGCGATTTCGGCGCGGCCTTCGGCGCCGCGCGGCTGGGGCTGATCGCCGCCACGGGGGCCGAGCCGCTGGAGGTCTGCACCGCGCCGGCGACGGCCGCGACCATCGAGCCGGACGCGAAGCTCGCCGCCGCCTATGCGGATGCCTATGCGCGCTACCGCGCGCTCTATCCAGCCATCAAGGGAGCACT
Source organism: Hyphomicrobiales bacterium (assembly GCA_017305835.1). Classification (GTDB taxonomy): domain Bacteria; phylum Pseudomonadota; class Alphaproteobacteria; order Rhizobiales; family Rhizobiaceae; genus RCIO01. Next base: position 29,913 of record JAFKJY010000086.1, on the reverse strand, counting down.
CAATTGACCACCGGATTTTTCGGCGACATCCAGAAGATCGGATATGAGGGGCCAGAGAGCACCAACCCGCTCGCCTATCGCTTCTACGACCCGGACGAGAAGGTGCTGGGCAAGCGGATGGAGGACCATCTGCGCTTCGCCGTCGCCTACTGGCACTCCTTCACCTGGGAGGGCGGCGACCCCTTCGGCGGCCGCACCTTCGACCGGCCGTGGTTCGCGAAGGCAGGCGCGGCCGACACGATGGAGCTGGCGAAGCTGAAGGCCGACGTCGCCTTCGAGATGTTCAGCATCCTGGGCGCGCCCTTCTACTGCTTCCACGACGCCGACGTACGGCCCGAGGGCGCGACCTTTTCCGAGAGCAAGGCGCGGCTCGACGAGATCGTCGACATCTTCGCGCGCAAGCAGGAGGAGACAGGCGTGCGCCTGCTGTGGGGCACGGCGAACCTGTTCTCCCACCGCCGCTACATGGCGGGTGCTGCGACCAACCCGGACCCGGACGTGTTTTACTACGCGGCCGCCACCGTGAAGGCCTGCATCGACGCCACGAAGAAGCTCGGCGGCGCCAACTACGTGCTGTGGGGCGGCCGCGAGGGCTACGAGACGCTGCTCAACACGGACCTGAAGCGCGAGCGCCTCCAGGCCGGCCGCTTCCTGCAGATGGTGGTCGACTACAAGCACCGGATCGGCTTTGACGGCACGATCCTGATCGAGCCCAAGCCGCAGGAGCCGACCAAGCACCAGTACGACTACGACGTCGCCACCGTCTACGGCTTCCTCAAGGAGTTCGGGCTGGAGAACGAGGTCAAGGTCAACATCGAGCAGGGCCACGCCATCCTCGCCGGCCACTCCTTCGAGCACGAGTTGGCCACGGCCGCCGCACTCGGCATCTTCGGCTCGATCGACATGAACCGCAACGACTACCAGTCGGGCTGGGACACCGACCAGTTCCCCAACAACGTGCCCGAGATGGCGCTCGCCTACTACCAGATCCTGCAGGCCGGCGGCTTCGGCAGCGGCGGCACCAATTTCGACGCCAAGCTGCGGCGCCAGTCGCTCGACCCGGCCGACCTGCTGATCGCCCATATCGGCGGCATGGACTGCTGTGCGCGCGGCCTGAAGGCGGCGGCCCGCATGGTCGAGGACAAGGCGCTGAGCGGCCCGCTGGAGGCCCGCTACGACGGCTGGAACGAGAAGGACGCCAGGAAGGTGCTCGAAGGCGGCTACACGCTGGAGGACGTCGCCGGCTACGTCGTCAAGCACGGAATCGAGCCGCAGCCGAAATCCGGCCGGCAGGAATATCTGGAGCACGTCGTCAACCGCTACGTCTGAGGGAGCCGCCCTTCCGGATGGCAAGCGAGCCCCGCCCGGCCGCCATCGTCGTGATGGGCGTCGCCGGCGCCGGCAAGTCGACGGTCGGCGCACGGCTCGCCGAGCGGCTGGGCGCGGCCTTCATCGAGGGCGACCGTTTCCACCTGCCGGCGAGCATCGACAAGATGGCCGCCGGCATTCCGCTCGCCGACGACGACCGCTGGCCGTGGCTGGAAGCGGTCGGCCGCGAGATCGCGCGGCTCGCCGCCGACGGCAGGCCGGTCGTCTGCGCCTGCTCGGCGCTGAAGCGCGCCTATCGCGACCGGCTGCGGGAGAGCGCCGGCAGGCCGCTCGCCTTCGTCTATCTCGACGGCACGCGCGACCTGATCGCCGGCCGCATGGCCGCCCGCACCGGCCACTTCTTCGCCCCCTCGCTGCTCGACAGCCAGTTCGCAGCGCTGGAGCCGCCGGGCGAGGACGAAGGCGCGATCACGGCGGACCTCAGGCTGCCGATGGGGGAGATGGTGGAGCGGATCATCGATGGTCTGGCGGACAGCAAGGTGCCGCCCAGCCGCTAGTTCAACGGGATGTCGTTGCCGGCCTTCGACGCCTGATAGATTTCCGACAGGTGATCATATGTCGCCGCGATACGCCCGATCCGTGCTTCGGCTTCCCGCCGCACCGGCTCGGGCAGCTCGCGGACGAGCCGGCGCAGGCCGAAACTCTTCCAGTAGGCGTTCTCGGCGCGGTAGCCGCCGGGATCGAGCGTGAAGACCTCCTTCAGGATCCTGAGGTCGTGCGGAATGGCGAAGCTGTCGCGCGAATCCTCGTGGCTGAAGAGGTAATGGAAATTGTCGAAGCCGGCCCAGGTGATGGCGGAAAGGCAGAGCGAGCAGGGCTCGTGGGTGGCGAGGAAGACGCAGTCCCCGGTGTCCGGACGGTCGGCCTTCGGCAGCTCGTAGAACCGCTTCAGCGCGTGCACCTCGCCGTGCCAGAGCGGGTTTTCCACCTCGTTGTTGGTCTCGGCGACGACCACCGAGAGGTCGGACTTGCGCAGGATCGCAGCGCCGAACAGCTTGTTGCCCTGCGCTACGCCCGCGCGCGTCTTCGGCACGATGTCGTGCTCGATCACGTCGAACAGGCGGTTGATGAAGCGGGCATCGGCCATCGGGCGCCTCAGGGCAGGACGATCTCGTAGGGCTGCTCGAAGTAAAATTCCTCGAGGTTGTTGCCGTCGCCGGCGCGGTCGACGACGAGGAAGTCCTGCGGCTCGCCGATCGGGGTGAGCACGCCGTGCCAGCGGCCGCGCGGGTAGTTCACGCCCTGCCCAGGCCGCGTGACGAAGGCATGCGGCTCGGCCGGCCGGCCGCCGTCGTCCTGCGCCACGACGACGAGGAAGGGGCGCGGCGACAGCGGCATGAAGGCCTGGCTGCCGAGGGGATGGCGCTCGACCATCGTCAGCTTCAGCGGAAAGGCGTAGGGCGTGGCCTTGAAGACCGACACGATGACGCGGGCGTTCGGCCCGGTCGCGTCGGCCTCGGCAAGCGCATGGTAGCGCTCGCATTTTCCCGCATTGATCGGGTAGTGGTTCTCCCAGCCCTCCGTGTCGAGCACCTCGCCGAAGGGGGCGAAGGCCGAGCGGGTGAGCGGCCGGGCGACGAGGCGCTTCATCGCCCGAGCACCCCGCCCAGCCTCGGCAGCCGGTTGACGTCCTTGTAGAGCAGGTAGCGGAAGCGGCCGGGGCCGCCGGCGTAGCAGGCCTGCGGGCAGAAGGCGCGCAGCCACATGTAGTCGCCGGCCTCGACCTCGACCCAGTCCTGGTTGAGCCGGTAGACCGCCTTGCCCTCCAGTACGTAGAGCCCGTGCTCCATGATGTGGGTCTCGGCGAAGGGGATGACCGCGCCGGGCTCCAGCGTGACGATGTTGACGTGCATGTCGTGCGCCACGTCGTCGGGGTCGATGAAGCGCGTGGTCGCCCAGCGGCCCTCGGTGCCGGGCATGGCCGCCGGCGCGACGTCGCGGTCGTTGCTGAAGATCGGGCCGGGCACCGCAATGCCTTCGACCCGCTCGTAGCGCTTGCGCACCCAGTGGAAGCGGGCCGGCACCTTGCCGGCGGCGCGCACCGACCAGCCGCTGCCGGGCGGCAGGAAGGCCCAGCCTCCCGGCTCCATGCGGTGGGCCGCGCCGCCGACGGTGACCGTCACCTCGCCCTCGACCACGAACAGCACGCCCTCGGCCTCCGGATCCGGCTCCGGCCGGTCGCTGCCACCGCCGGGCGCGACCTCGACGATCATCTGCGAGAACGTCTCGGAAAAGCCGGAGAGCGGCCGCGACAGGATCCAGGCGCGGGTCCTGTCCCAGAACGGCAGCACGCTGGTGACGATGTCCTGCATCACGCCGCGCGGGATGACGACATAGGCCTCCGTGAAGACGGCGCGGCCGGTGAGCAGGTCGGTCTGCGGCGGATGGCCGCCCGAAGGGGCGTAGTAGGAGGCGGGGCCGGGCATGAAGGGTCCTATTGGGGAAGCATGTCCTTGAGCCGCAGCAGGGCGATGCGCTCGACCTGTCGGCAGGCAATCGCGAACTCGGTGTCGCGGTCGTTGTCGATGCGGCGCTTGAAGGCGGCGAGGATATCGGCCTTGGTCAGCCCGCGCACGGCGATGATGAAGGGGAAGCCGAATTTCTCGACATAGGCCGCGTTCAGCTTGGTGAATGTGTCGCGCTCGGCATCTGTCAGTGAATCCAAGCCGGCCGAAGCCTGCTCCGCTGTCGATTCCTTCGTCAGGCGCTTGGCCTGCGCCAGCTTGCCGGCGAGGTCGGGGTGCGCGGTGAGCACGCCCAGCCTCTCCTTCTCGCTGGCCGTGCGGAAGACGCGGGCGAGCGCATTGGCGAGGCCGCCGGCCGAATCGTGCGCCGGGCCGAGTTCGAGGTCGAAGGCGCGCTCGGCGATCCACGACGAACTCTCGAACACGCCGCCGAAGCGCTGCACGAAGACGTCGCGGCTCATACGGCTCGGCCGCAGGCGCGTCGCGTCGTAGGGATGCGTCCTGCGCCAGTGTGCGGCGATGTCGGCGCGGCGCGGCAGCCAGACGCGGTCGTGGCCCTGGACGTAGTCGATGAAGCGCTTCAGCGCGGCGGCGCGGCCCGGCCGGCCGACGAGGCGGCAATGCAGGCCGACGCTCATCATCTTCGGCCGCCCGGCGATGCCTTCCGCATAGAGCGTGTCGAAGCTGTCCTTTAGATAGGTGTAGAACTGGTCGCCGTCGGAGAAGCCGGCCGCCACCGCGAAGCGCATGTCGTTGGCTTCGAGCGTATAGGGGATGACGAGCTGCGGCGGGATCGGGTTGCCGTGCCCGTCATGGTCGAGCCAGTAGGGCAGGTCGTCGTCATAGGTGTCCGAGATCCAGTCGAAGCCGCCCTCGGCGGCCGCGAGCCGCACCGACCAGGCCGAGGTGCGGCCGACATAGAGGCCGCGCGGGCGCTCGCCCACGACCTCGGCATGCAGCCGGACCGCCTCGACCAGGTCGGCCTTCTCGGCCGCCTCGTCATGGTCGCGATAGTCGATCCACCGCAGCCCGTGCGAGGCGATCTCCCAGCCGGCCGCCTCCATCGCCGCCACATGGTCGGGCGAGCGGGCGAGCGCGCTGGCGACGCCGAAGACGGTGACCGGCACCTGCGCGGTCGTGAACATGCGGTGGAGCCGCCAGAAGCCGGCGCGCGCGCCGTATTCGTACATGGACTCCATGTTCCAGTGGCGTTTGCCCGGCCAGGGCGCGGCCCCGACCACGTCGGAGAGGAAGGCCTCGGATGCCGCGTCGCCGTGCAGGATGCAGTTCTCGCCGCCTTCCTCGTAGTTGACGACGAACTGCACGGCGACGAGCGCGCCGCCCGGCCATTGCGGGTCCGGCGGGTTGGCGCCGTAGCCCCGCATGTCGCGCACATATCGCATCCCGTCTCTCCGTGTTTGCCGCCGGCCTGCCGTCCGCGTTACTTTCAGGATACGGCAGAGAATGGAGGGGCAAATCCCCTCAAAAAATTTGAAAGTCTTTCCGTGCCGTTTCGTCGCGGCGTGGCTTATACCAAAGACAACGACGCTCCGCGCAAGACGAACGCGGCATGGCGCAGCAAAGGGGAAAGATGACCAAGCGCGGCAGGCTGACCACCCACGTCCTCGACACCGCCTCCGGCAGGCCCGCGGCGGGCCTGAAGATCGCGCTCTACCGCGTCAGCGGCAATTCCCACCGCCTCGTCAAGACGGTGGAGACCAATGCCGACGGCCGCTGCGACGCGCCGCTGCTGGAAGGCGCGGAGTTCAGGACCGGCCAGTACGAGCTGATCTTCTTCGCCGGCGACTATATGAGGGCCTCCGGCGCGGCGCTGCCCGACCCCGCCTTCCTCGACCAGGTGCCGATCCGCTTCGGCATGGCCGAGGAGACGCATTATCACGTGCCGCTGCTGATCTCGCCCTACGGCTACTCTACATACAGGGGGAGCTGAGCGTCGTGCAGGCCAGACGGCATCCCCAAGCAGAAAGCTAGGCAATGGCAGCCCCACAGATCCGAAGCCACATAAGGTTCCTGCTCAACGGCGAGGAGATCGCGCTTTCCGACGTCCGGCCCGACGAGACGCTGCTCGACTATCTGAGGCTGCGCCAGCGGCTGGTCGGCACCAAGGAGGGCTGCGCGGAGGGCGACTGCGGCGCCTGCACGGTGCTGGTCGGGCGGCTCGCCGCGGACGGGCTGGTCTACGAGACCGTCAATTCCTGCATCCGCTTCCTCGGCTCGGTCGAGGGCTGCCATGTCGTCACGGTCGAGCATCTGAGGGGCGAAGGCGGCGGGCTGCACCCGGTGCAGCAGGCGCTCGTCGACCTGCACGGCTCGCAATGCGGCTTCTGCACGCCGGGCTTCGTCATGTCGCTCTACGCGCTGTGGATGCGTAACCCGCGCCCAGACGACCGGGCGATCGAGAAGGCGCTGCAGGGCAATCTGTGCCGCTGCACCGGCTACGAGCCGATCGTCAAGGCTGCGCGCGCCGTCGCCGCAAACGGCCGGCTGGAGGCCGATTTCCTCGTGCGTGAGCGCGCCGCCGTGACCGAGAGGCTGAAGGCGATGCGCGACGGCAGGCGCGTCGAGATCGGCAGCGGCAAGGACAGGCTGGTGATCCCCGCCGACCTCGACGATCTCGGCCGCGTCTACGAGGCCGAGTCCGGCGCCCGCATCGTCGCCGGCTCGACGGACGTCGGCCTGTGGGTGACGAAGTTCATGCGCGACATCACGCCCGTCGTCTTCGTCGGCGGCCTCAACGAACTGCGCCGCATCGCAGTCCACAGCGACCGCATCGGCATCGGCGCCGGCGTCAGCTACAGCGAGGCCTTCGCGACGCTGGCCGCGCGCATCCCGGCGCTGGGGGCGCTGATCGACCGCATCGGCGGCGAGCAGGTCCGCAACATGGGCACGATCGGCGGCAACATCGCCAACGGCTCGCCGATCGGCGACACGCCGCCGCCGCTGATCGCGCTCGGCGCGACGCTGACGCTGCGCAAGGGGCGCGGCCGGCGCACCATCCCGCTCGAGGACTTCTTCGTCGCCTACGGCAAGCAGGACCGCGCGCCGGGCGAATTCGTCGAGACGGTCGAGGTGCCGCTGCCGGCGGCGGGCGCGCATTTTGCCGCCTACAAGATCACCAAGCGCCGCGACGAGGACATCACCGCCACGCTCGGCGCCTTCCACGTCGTCGTCAAAGACGGGCGCGTGGCGAGCGCGCGCATCGCCTATGGCGGCATGGCGGCGACGCCCAAGCGGGCGCGGGCCGTCGAGGCCGCGATCGAGGGCCGGCTGTGGACGATGGATACAGTTGAAGAGGCGCTGCCCGCCTACGAGACCGATTTCCAGCCGATCTCCGACATGCGCGCCTCGGCCGAATACCGCATGCTGGCGGCGAAGAACCTTTTGAAGCGCTTCTACCTGGAGACGACCGGCACGAAGGCGCCGATCCAGGTCCGGCGCTACGAGGAGGCGTGAGATGAACAAGCATGCCGCTCCCGACCTTTCCGCCGCGCGCATCTCCGGCGGCGTCGCCACCGACCAGCGCCACGATTCGGCGCACAAGCACGTCACCGGCAGCGCCGTCTACATCGACGACATGCCGGAGCCGGCGGGCACGCTGCATGCCAGCCTCGGCCTGTCCACGGTTGCGCACGCAACGATCGTCTCGCTCGACCTCTCGGCGGTGAGGACCGCGCCCGGCGTGGTCGCCGTGCTCACCGGCGACGACATGCCGGGCGAGAACGACATCTCGCCGACCGGCCTGCACGACGAGCCGGTGCTGGCGACCAGCAAGGTGCAGTTCCACGGCCAGCCGATCTTCGCGGTGATCGCGCACACGCGCGACCAGGCGCGGCGGGCGAGCCGGCTGGGAAAGATAGAATATGCGCCGCTGCCGGTCGTCATCGACGTCGGCGACCTCGATCCGGCCAGCGACAAGCTCGTCACCAAGCCGCTGACGCTCAAGCGCGGCGACGCGGCCGCCGCGATCGCCGCAGCGCCCCGCCGCATCAGGGCGCGCGCGCGTGTCGGCGGGCAGGACCATTTCTACCTCGAGGGTCAGATCGCGCTCGCCATCCCCGGCGAGGACCACGACGTCACCGTCTATTCCTCGACGCAGCACCCGAGCGAGGTGCAGCACATGGTGGCGCATGTGCTGGGCGTGCCGAGCCATGCGGTGACGATCGAGGTGCGGCGCATGGGCGGCGGCTTCGGCGGCAAGGAGACGCAGGCCAACCAGTTCGCTGCGATCGCCGCCGTCGCGGCCAAGCGGCTGCGCCGGCCGGTCAAGCTGCGCCCAGACCGCGACGACGACATGAGCGCGACCGGCAAGCGGCACGACTTCGTCATCGACTACGACGTGGGCTTCGACGACGAGGGCAACATCCTCGGCGTCGACTTCGTCTATGCGGCGCGCTGCGGCTTCTCGGCCGACCTGTCGGGCGCCGTCACCGACCGCGCGCTGTTCCACTGCGACAACACCTATTTCCTGCCGGCGGTGAAGGCCGTATCGGCCCCGCTCTACACCAACACGGTGTCCAACACAGCCTTCCGCGGCTTCGGCGGGCCGCAGGGCGTGGTCGGCATCGAGCGCGTCATCGACGAAGTCGCCTTCGCCACCGGGCTCGATCCGCTCGACGTGCGCAGGAAGAATTTCTACGACCGGATGGGCGAGGAGAAGGGACGCGACGTCACGCCCTACCACCAGAAGGTGGAGGACAACATCATCCACCGCATCGTGGCGGAGCTGGAGGAGAGCGCGAATTACCGCCGCCGCCGCCGCGAGATCCGCGCCTTCAACGCCAACAGCGAGGTGATCAAGCGCGGGCTGGCGCTGACGCCGGTGAAGTTCGGCATCTCGTTCACCGCGACCCATTTCAACCAGGCCGGCGCGCTGGTGCATGTCTACACCGACGGCTCGGTCCACCTGAACCACGGCGGCACCGAGATGGGCCAGGGCCTCTACGTCAAGGTGGCGCAGGTGGTGGCCGAGGAGTTCCAGATCGACCTCGACCAGGTCAAGATCACCGCCACGACCACCGGCAAGGTGCCGAACACCTCGGCGACCGCCGCCTCCTCCGGCTCTGACCTCAACGGCATGGCCGCGCAGGACGCGGCGCGGCAGATCAAGGACCGGCTGATCGCGTTCGCCTCGCAGGCCCACGGCGTGCCGGCCGACCAGATCCTGTTCCTGCCCAACCGGGTGCGCATCGGCAACCAGGAGATCCCGTTCTCCGAGCTGATCCGGCAGGCCTATATGGGCCGCGTGCAGCTCTCGGCCGCAGGCTTCTACAAGACGCCGAACATCCACTGGGACCGCGACAAGGGGCAGGGCCGGCCCTTCTACTACTTCTCCTACGGCGCGGCCTGCGCCGAGGTGTCGATCGACACGCTGACCGGCGAATACATGATCGAGCGCGTCGACATCCTGCACGACACCGGCCGCTCGCTGAACCGGGCGATCGACATCGGCCAGGTCGAGGGCGCCTTCGTGCAGGGCACGGGCTGGCTCACCACCGAGGAACTGGTCTGGGGCGCCAAGGGGGAACTGCGGACCCACGCGCCGTCGACCTACAAGATCCCGCTCGCCTCCGACCGGCCGAAGATCTTCAACGTCGCGCTCGCCGACTGGTCGGTGAACCGCGAGAAGACGGTGCACCGCTCCAAGGCGGTCGGCGAGCCGCCTTTCGTGCTCGGCATGTCGGTTCTGCACGCCCTGTCGGACGCGGTGGCGAGCGTCGCCGACTACCGCATCTGCCCCCGCCTCGACGCCCCCGCGACGCCCGAGCGCGTGCTGATGGCGGTCGAGCGCATGAAGCGGGAGGCGGCCGGATTGACCTCGTGAGCGCAGCAGACCTCCGCGCCTTCCTCGACGCCTCGCCCGCCGTGGCGGTGGTCGAGGTTGTGGAGACGCGGGGGTCGACGCCGCGCGAGAAGGGCGCATGGATGCTGGTCTCGGCCCGAGCCACGCTGGGCACGATCGGCGGCGGCCAGCTCGAATTCCTGGCGATCGACAGGGCGCGCGAGCTGATCCGGCAGAACGTCGCCACCGGCGCGATGGACATCCCGCTCGGCCCCGAGATCGGCCAGTGCTGCGGCGGCCGGGTCGAGCTGGCGATCTCGCTGGTCGACGGGGCCCGGCGCGCGGAGCTGGAAGCGCGGACGCGGGCCGAGGAAGCCGCTCGCCCGCATGTGCTCGTCTTCGGCGGCGGCCATGTCGGGCACGCGCTGGCCGCCGCGCTCTCGCTGCTGCCGCTGGCCGTGACCGTGATCGAGACGCGCGCCGAGGCGCTCGACGGCATCGTGCCGGGCGTGGCGACGCGGCTCACGCCGGTGCCGGAGGAAGCCGCCCGCGGGGCCCCCCCCGGCTCGGCCTTCGTCGTGCTCACGCACGACCACGCGCTCGACTTCCTGATCGTGGCCGAGGCGCTGAACCGGCCGGACGCGGCCTATGTCGGCATGATCGGCTCCAAGACCAAGAAGGCCACCTTCCGGAGCTGGTATCTCAGGGAAGCCGGCGGCACCGAGGAGCGCTTTGCCCGGCTGGTGTCGCCGATCGGCGGCGCCGAGCTCGACGACAAGCGGCCGGCCGTCATCGCCGCGCTCGCCGCGGCCGAGATCATGCGCGCGCTCGGCGCACGGCAGGTGGCGCGGGCGCACGCACCGGGCGCGGACGCCGTGGAGCCCTCGGTCCGGTAGGATCGTTCGCATCGAGGGAAGTGGCTGGGGCGCCTGGATTCGAACCAGGGAATGGCGGTACCAAAAACCGCTGCCTTACCGCTTGGCTACGCCCCAATCCCGAGACGTCCGCCGGCAGCCTGCCGAAGCGGACCGGCAGGATGTAGACCGCCGCGCGGCGTCCGTCCAGCCTCGGCTACACCGGAACCGCGCCGCCATGCTTGATGCCCTTCAGCACGAGGTTGGTGCGCACGTTGGCGATGCCCGGCAGGCGGAACAGGAAGCCTTCGAGGAACTGGTTGTAGGCGTCGAGATCGCGACACAGCACGCGCAGGTGGTAGTCGGCCTCGCCGGTGGTGGCGAAGCAGTCGAGCACTTCCGCCCGCCGGCCCACCTCGGCGATGAAGGTGTCGACATGGCGATGGTCGTGGCGCGTCAGCATGACATGGACCACGGCGTGGAAGCCGAGCCCGGCCCGCGCGGGATCGACCAGCGCGGCATAGCCGCGGATGATCCCTGCTTCCTCCAGCGCCCGCACGCGCCGCCAGCAGGCCGACGCCGACATGCCGACGCGCTCGGCCAACTCCTGGTTGGAGATGCGCCCGTCGGCCTGCAACGCGCGCAGGATGCGCCGGTCCGGCTCCTCCAGCGTCGCGATGGGGTCGCTCATGCGAAAGCCCCTTTCCAGAAATCGGGCAACAGGGACAATATCTACCTGTGTAAGGCAGAATTTCGCCAAATCCGGCAGGATTGTCCAGCCTGTCGCGGTTAGACTTCCCGGCAAGCCATCCGGCTGTGATCGGGAGAACAGCCATGACAGCGCACCCGCCGTTTCGCACGCTCGCCGGCTACCGGCTGGAGGACCGTTACGCGCAGCCCTCCGGCCGCGTCTTCATGACCGGCACGCAGGCGCTCGTGCGTATCGTTCTCGACCAGGCCCGCCGCGACCGCGCCGCAGGCAGGAACACCGCCGGCTTCGTCTCCGGCTATCGCGGCTCGCCGCTCGGCGGCGTCGATCTCGAACTGTGGCGCATCCGAAAACGGCTCGAGGAAAGCCGTATCGAGTTCCTGCCGGCCGTCAACGAGGACCTCGCCGCAACGGCCGTGCTCGGCTCCCAGCAGGTCGAGACCAACCCAGGCCGCACGGCCGACGGCGTGTTCGCCATGTGGTACGGCAAGGGGCCGGGCGTCGACCGCGCCGGCGACGCGCTGAAGCACGGCAACGCCTACGGCTCCTCGCCGAACGGCGGCGTGCTGGTGGTGGCCGGCGACGACCATGGCTGCGTGTCGTCCTCGATGCCGCACCAGTCCGACGTCGCCTTCATGGCCTGGTTCATGCCGACGCTGAACCCGGCCTCGATCGCCGAATATCTGGAGTTCGGCGAGTGGGGCTACGCGCTGTCGCGCTTCTCCGGCATGTGGGTCGGCTTCAAGGCGATCTCCGAGACGGTGGAATCGGCCGCTTCCGTCGAGCTCCGGCCCGACCGCGTCTTCGCCGCGCCCGATTTTTCGCCCCCGCCCGGCGGCCTGCACTACCGCTGGCCGGACCTGCCCGGTCCGCAGATCGAGGAGCGCATGGAGGCCAAGAAGGAGGCCGTCTACGCCTTCGCGGAAGCCAACCCGATCGACCGCCACGTCTATTCCGTGAAGGGCGCCCGCTTCGGCATCGTCACCACCGGCAAGGCGCATGGCGACCTGATGGAGGCGCTGCGGCTGCTCGGCATCGGCGAGGCGGAGTGTCGCGCGCTCGGCATCGACATCTACAAGGTCGGCATGGTCTGGCCGCTCGCCCGCCGCGACGCGCTCGACTTCGTGCGCGACAAGGAGGAGGTGCTGGTCGTCGAGGAGAAGCGCGGCATCATCGAGAGCCAGTTCAAGGAATATTTCTACGACTGGCCGGGCCACAAGCCGCGCGCCATGGTGGGCAAGCGCGACGAGGCGGGGAACCGGCTCGTGCCGTGGACCGGCGAGCTGTCGCCGCGCCTGCTCGTGCCCATCGTGGCGAAGCGCCTCGACGGCATCTTCCCCGGCCGCGGCTTCAGCGCGCGCGCGGCGGAGATCGCCGGCGCGCCGGCGATCTCGATCTCCGTGCCGGGCGCGACCCGCACGCCCTATTTCTGCTCCGGCTGCCCGCACAACACGTCCACGAAGGTGCCCGAGGGCTCGCAGGCGCTGGCCGGCATCGGCTGCCACTTCATGGCGAGCTGGATGGACCGCGACACCACCTCGCTGATCCAGATGGGCGGCGAGGGCGTCAACTGGGCCGCCTCCTCGCGCTTCACCGGCAGGGGCCACGTCTTCCAGAACCTCGGCGAGGGCACCTGGTATCACTCCGGCTCGATGGCGATCCGTCAGGCCATCGCGGCGGGCGCCAACATCACCTACAAGATCCTCTACAACGACGCCGTCGCCATGACCGGCGGCCAGCCGGTCGACGGCCCGGTCTCCGTGCAGGCCATCGCCCATGTCTGCCGCGCCGAGGGCGTCGAGCGCATCGCGCTGGTCTCCGACCAGCCGGAAAAGTTCAATGCCGGCGACCTCCCCGCCGGCACGACGATCCACGGCCGGCGCGAGATGGACGCCGTGCAGCGCGAGCTGCGCGACATCCAAGGGGTCACCGTGCTGATCTACGAGCAGACCTGTGCGACGGAGAAGCGCCGGCGCCGCAAGCGCGGCACGATGGAAGACCCGAAGAAGGTCGTCGTCATCAACGAGCTGGTCTGCGAGGGCTGCGGCGACTGCTCAGTGGAATCGAACTGCCTGTCGGTCGAGCCGGTCGAGACCGAGTTCGGCACCAAGCGGCGCATCAACCAGTCCTCCTGCAACAAGGACTTTTCCTGCGTGAACGGCTTCTGCCCGAGCTTCGTCACGCTGGAAGGCGCGACGCGGCGCAGGAAGACCGCGGTCGAGATCGACCTCGCCGCGCTCGGCACCGGCCTGCCCGAGCCGGAGCTGCCGCGGCTCGCCGGTGCCTACGACCTGCTCATCACCGGCGTCGGCGGCACCGGCGTCATCACTGTCGGCCAGCTCGTCACCATGGCCGCGCATCTGGAGGCCAAGGGCGCCACCGTGCTCGACTTCACCGGCTTCGCCCAGAAATTCGGCCCCGTGCTCTCCTATGTGCGGCTGGCGGCGAAGCCCGACGCGATCAACCAGGTGCGCATCGACGCCGGCGCGGCCGACGCGCTGATCGGCTGCGATATCGTCGTCTCCTCCTCGCCCAAGGCATCCGCCGCCTACCGGCCGGGCATGAAGGCGGTGGTCAACCTGGCGAAGATGCCGACCGGCGACGTGATCCGGCGACGCGACGCGAGCCTCGAGGTCGACCGCCGGCTCGACGCCATCCGCGCCGCCACCGGGACCGGCGCGCTGTCCGCCCTCGACGCCAACCATCTGGCCGAGAAGCTGATGGGTGACGCCGTCTTCGCCAACGTCATCATGCTGGGCTTCGCCTGGCAGACGGGGCTGGTGCCGGTGGGCCACGCCGCACTGGCGCAGGCGATCGTGCTGAACGGCGCCGCGGTGGAGGCCAACCACCGCGCTTTCCTGCTCGGCCGCATCGCGGCGGCGAAGCCCGACGCGCTGGGCGAGATGCTGCGGCCGAAGCCGGCTGCCGCGCAGACGATTGCCGAGACGATCGCGCGGCGCGAGGCCTTCCTGACCGGCTACCAGGACGCCGCCTATGCCGCGCGTTACCGCGCGGGCGTCGAGCGGATGCAGGCGGCGGAAGCCCCGCTCGGCGGCTCGGCGCTGACGGAGGCGGTGGCGAAGTCGCTGTTCCGGCTGATGGCCTACAAGGACGAGTACGAGGTCGCGCGGCTGCATGTGCAGTCCGGCTTCGCGGCGCGGCTCAGAAGCGAGTTCGAGGGCGATTTCCGCATCGTCCACCATCTCGCCCCGCCCTTCCTCGCCGCGGGCACGGACGCACGCGGCCGGCCGCTCAAGCGCGCCTTCGGGCCGTGGATCAGGCTGCCCTTCCGCCTGCTGGCGCGCATGAAGCGCCTGCGCGGCACGGCCTTCGACCCGTTCGGCCGCACCGCCGAGCGGCGCATGGAGCGGGAGCTGATCGTCTGGTTCGAGGGCCTCGCGGCCCGCGCCGCCGCCGAGGCCACGCCCGCGACGCGCGACGCCTGGGCGGCGATCCTCGCCATGCCGCAGCAGATCCGCGGCTACGGCCCGGTGAAGGAGGAGGCGGCCGCGAAGATGCGGCGCGAGGTCGACGCCGCGCTGGCGCGGCTGGCTGAGGCCGGCAGCGCGGTGACGGCGCAGGCGGCCTGACGCTCGCGTCTCACCCCGCCCGCCCGCACAGATGCTCCTTGAGCGCGGCCTGCGCCGGGCCGGGCGCGCGGTCGCGGTGGCTGATCAGCGCGAACTCGCGGCGCGGGATCTCGACCGGCACGACGACCAGCCGCCCGTCGGCGATCGAGCGGGCGACGACGTGCTCGGAGATGATCGTGGCGCCGGCGCCGGCCTCCACCGCCTGCCGGATCGCCTCGTTGCTCGGCAGCACCAGCGACACCCGCAATTCGTCGAGCGCGGCGCCGCGCGCGGCCACGAACGCCTCCAGCACCTCGCGCGTGCCCGAGCCGCGCTCGCGCACCACCCAGCGCACCGCGCGCGGATCGGCCATCACCTGCCGCGCCGAGATCGGCTGCGCCTGCGCGCCGACGACCATCACCAGCCGGTCGGTGCCGACCGTCACGCGCTTGAGCAGATCCGAGCGCGTGCGCCCCTCGACCAGCCCGATGTCGGCCGCGCCGTCGAGGATCTGGGCCTCGACCTGCTGCGTGTTGCCGACCGAGACGCCGAGCCGAACGTTGGGATAGCGGTCGTGGAAGGCCGCCAGCCGGTGCGGCAGCCAGTAGCTGGCGATCGTCAGGCTGGCCGCCACGGCGACCGCGCCGGCCACCACCTCCGACACGTTCTCCAGCACCAGCCGCGCGGCCTCCGCGCGCTCCAGCACGGCCCGCGCCTCGGGCAGGAAGCGCATGCCTGCCTGCGACAGCTCGATGCCGCGGCCGACCCGGTTGAACAGCCGCACGCCGAACTCCTCCTCCAGCGACTTGATCGCCGAGGACGCGCCCGACTGCGAGATCGCCAGCGCCTCCGCCGCGCGGCTGACATGCCCGCGCTCGGCCACCGCCAGGAAGATTCGCAACTGCTCAAGGGTCATTTCGAGAACCAATCGTCTTTTCTGATCAAAATTAGAAGAAACATATGTTTGACTGAACAATAACCGGAACGCAATTCTCCTTTATCCGCGGAGCAGGCAAAGTTGGCGAAACGAAACCGCATCGGCTGGAAATTTCTCGCGACGCTGCGCGGCGTCGCGGAACGGTTCCGCCATGCCTTCGGCGCCGGCCGCTATCGGCCCGAGCAGCACTACATGCGCGGGCCGGGGCCGAAGACGCGCGAGAAGATCGAGCGCGGCGGCGGAGCGAGGGCATGAAGCAGGCAGGCAGGTTCAGGGGCGCCAATAGCGGCGCCTCGCAGCGTCCGCTCGCCGATACGACGGCGCCCGCCGAAGGCGACGGCGTCGAAACCTCGCCGCAGGTCGGCGACCGCGTCGCCAAGACGACCTGCTACATGTGCGCCTGCCGCTGCGGCATCGACGTGCATGTCCGCGACGGCCGCATTCGCTACATCGCCGGCAACCGCGACCACCCGGTCAACCGCGGCGTGCTGTGCGGCAAGGGCAATGCCGGCATCATGCAGCACTACAGCCCGGCGAGGCTGAGGAAGCCGCTGCTGCGCACCGGCGAGCGCGGCGCGGGCGAATTCCGCGAGATCGAGTGGGACGAGGCGATGGCAATCGCCACCGAGCGGCTTTCCCGCATCCGCGCCACCGACCCCAAGAAGCTCGCCTTCTTCACCGGCCGCGACCAGTCGCAGTCGCTGACCGGCTGGTGGGCCAAGCAGTTCGGCACGCTCAACTTCGCCGCCCATGGCGGCTTCTGCTCGGTCAACATGGCAGCCGCGGGCCTCTACACGCTCGGCGGCTCGTTCTGGGAGTTCGGCGAGCCGGACTGGGACCGGACGAAATACTTCATGCTGTTCGGCGTCGCCGAGGACCACGATTCCAACCCGATCAAGATCGGGCTGGGCAAGCTCAAGGCGCGCGGCGCGAAGGTCGTCTCGGTCAATCCCTGCCGCACCGGCTACAACGCCGTCGCCGACGACTGGGTCGGCATCCGGCCGGGCACCGACGGCCTGTTCGTGCTGGCGCTGGTGCACGAGCTGCTGCGTGCCGGCAAGGTCGACGTCGACTATCTCGCCCGCTTCACCAACGCCCACCAGCTCGTGATCGAGGAGCCGGGTGCTGCCGACGACGGCCTGTTCCTGCGCGACGGCGAAGGCGCGCCGCTGTCCTGGGACCGCGAGACGGATGCGCCGGCCAGCTCGGCCTCGCCCGACCTCAAGCCGGCGCTGACCGGCCGCCACGCGGCGGCGGGGCGCCGCTGCGTGCCGGTCTTCCAGTTGATCGCCGAGCGCTATCTCGACGCGGCTTACGCGCCCGACGCGGTGGCGGAGCGCTGCGGCGTGCCGGCCGACGCGATCCGCCGCATCGCCGCCGAGCTTGCCCATGTCGCGTTCGAGGAGGCGATCGAGCTGCCGATCGCGTGGACCGACTGGGCCGGCCGTCGCCACGAGACGACGAAGGGCCGGCCGGTCGCCATGCACGCCATGCGCGGCATCTCGGCCCATTCCAACGGCTTCCACACCTGCCGCGCCATCCACCTGCTGCAGGTGCTGCTCGGCTCGGTCGAGGTGCCGGGCGGCTTCCGCTTCAAGGCGCCCTACCCGAAGCCGATCCCCGCCGGGCCGAAGCCCGCCGGCAAGAACGCGAAGCCGAACACGCCGCTCGACGGCATGCCGCTCGGCTTCGTCTCCTCGCCCGACGACCTGATGGTCGACGCGGACGGCACGCCGATGCGCATCGACAAGGCCTATTCCTGGGAGGCGCCGTTCGCCGCCCACGGGCTGATGCACACGGTGATCCGCAACGCCTGCGAGGGCGATCCCTACCCCATCGACACGCTGTTCATGTACATGGCCAACATGGCCTGGAACTCGTCCATGAACACGGCCGAGACGATCCGCATGCTGACGGCCAAGGGCGAGGACGGGGGCTACCGCATCCCCTTCATCATCTATTCGGACGCCTTCTTCTCCGAGACCGTGCCCTATGCGGACCTCGTGCTCCCCGACACGACCTATCTGGAGCGCTGGGACTGCATCTCGATCCTCGACCGGCCGATCGGCCATGCCGACGGGCCGGGCGACGCCATCCGCCAGCCGGTGATCCAGCCCGACCGCGACGTCCGCGCCTTCCAGTCCGTGCTGATCGACCTGGGCGCCCGGCTCGGCCTGCCGGGCTTCGTCAACGAGGACGGCTCGGCGAAATACCGCGACTATGCCGACTACATCGCCAACCACGAGCGCACGCCCGGCGTCGGGCCGCTGGCCGGCTGGCGTGGCAAGGACGGCGACAGGATGGGCAAGGGCGAGGCGAACCCCGACCAGCTCGCCCGCTACATCGAGCATGGCGGCTTCTGGCACCACGACTTCGCGCCCGACCAGCGCTTCTACAAGCCGTTCAACCGAGCCTATCTCGACTTCGCGGCGCAGATGGGCTTCCTGCCGAAGGCGGACCCCATCTTCTTCCAGCTCTATTCGGAGCCGCTGCAGAAATTCCGGCTGGCCGCGCGCGGCCACGGCGCCGCGCAGCCGCCCGAGGCCGACCGCAAGCGCGTCGAGACCTACTGCGACCCGCTGCCCTTCTGGTACCAGCCCTTCGAGGAGGCGGCGGTCGACGGCAGGACCTTCCCGCTGCATGCGCTGACCCAGCGGCCGATGCACATGTATCATTCCTGGGGCTCGCAGAACGCCTGGCTGCGCCAGATCACCAGCCAGAACCGCCTGTTCGTGCATCGCGCGACGGCGGCGAAGCTCGGCATCGCCGACGACGACTGGGTCTGGGTCGAAAGCACCAACGGTCGCGTGAAGGGGCAGGTGCGCCTCGTCGACGGCGTCAATCCCGACACGGTCTGGACATGGAACGCCATCGGCAAGCGCAAGGGCGCCTGGGCGCTGGAGGACGACGCGGCCGAATCCAACCGCGGCTTCCTGCTCAACCACGCGATCGGCGACCTGCTGCCGGCGCTCTCCGGCGGCCGCCGCTACTCCAACTCCGACCCGGTGACCGGCCAGGCCGCCTGGTTCGATATGCGCGTGCGGAT
Organism: Hyphomicrobiales bacterium; assembly: GCA_017305835.1. Lineage (GTDB taxonomy): Bacteria > Pseudomonadota > Alphaproteobacteria > Rhizobiales > Rhizobiaceae > RCIO01. The sequence continues at coordinate 11,144 of JAFKJY010000086.1, read as the reverse complement.
CGAGAAATGCGCCCCCGGCGAGGCTGGCGCGACCGCGCCGCAATTCGCGCCGCTGCCGCTGCCGCCCGACATCCCGCCCGCCCCGCGCAAGCTTTCGTTCGGCGCCGCCTTCCGCCGGCGCCGGGAGACCACAGCATGACCAGCCTGCCGGCCGCAACGGACAAGGCCCTCGGCCTCGTCATCGACCTCGACACCTGCGTGGGCTGCCATGCCTGCGTGACCTCGTGCAAGCAGTGGAACACCGGCGGCCACATGGCGCCGCTGACCGACCTCGACCCCTATGGCGGCGACGTCGACGGCGTCTGGTTCAACCGCGTCCACACCTACGAGCACACGACCGATGCGGGCAGCCGCACGGTGCATTTCCCGCGCTCCTGCCTGCATTGCGCCGAGCCCGCCTGCGTCACCGTCTGCCCGACCGGCGCCTCCTACAAGCGCACCTCCGACGGCATCGTGCTGGTCGACGAGGACAAGTGCATCGGCTGCAAGCTCTGCTCCTGGGCCTGCCCCTACGGCGCGCGCGAGTTCGACGTCGACGTCGGCGTGATGAAGAAGTGCACGCTGTGCGTCGACCGCATCTACAACGACAATCTGGCGGAAGAAGACCGGGTGCCGGCCTGCGTCGCCACCTGCCCGACCGGCGCGCGCCATTTCGGCGATCTCGGCGATCCGGACTCCGCGGTCTCGCAGCTCGTCGCCGAGCGCGGCGGCGTCGAGCTGATGCCGGAGCTCGGCTACAAGCCCACCAACCGCTACCTTCCGCCGCGCTCGGGCAGCGGCCGCAGGGCGGATGCGAAGGCCGCCCGGCCGCTCGAGGACGCGACCCCGCAGGGCGGCTTCCTCGGCTGGGTCGACCGCATGCTGTCGCGGTAGGTCCCATGCATCCCGCCTATTCCGTCATCTTCTTCACCACCGCGACCGGCGCCGGCTACGGCCTGCTCGCGCTTTTGTGCCTCGCCGCCGCCTTCGGCCTCGTGCCGCCCGATTTCTGGTTGGGCTTCGTCGGTCTCGGGCTGGCGCTGGCCCTCGTCAGCGCCGGCCTGCTGTCGTCGACCGGCCATCTCGGCCGGCCCGAGCGCGCCTGGCGCGCCTTCTCGCAATGGCGCACCTCATGGCTGTCGCGCGAGGGCGTCGCCTCGGTGCTGACCTATGTGCCCGCCGGCCTGTTCGGCATCGGCTGGGTGTTCTTCGGCCAGACGCAGGGCTGGCTCGCCGCGGCCGGCGTGCTCGCGGCGATCGGCGCCGCCGTCACCGTCTGCACCACGGCGATGATCTACGCCTCGCTGAAGCCGATCGGCGAATGGGCGAATCCGTACACGCTGCCCGGCTACCTGATCTTCTCGGCCATGACCGGCACGGTGCTGCTCGACGCGCTGCTGGCCGCCTTCGGCCTCGGCTCGCGCTGGCTGGCGGCGGCGGCCCTCGTGCTCACGCTGGCCGGATGGGTCTTCAAGGAAGCCGTCTGGCGCCGCAACGACCGGCTCGACATGCCGGCCACCGTCAACAGCGCGACCGGGCTTGCCGGCGGCACGGTGCGCTCGGTCGAGTGGCCGCACACGGAGAAGAACTATCTGCTCAAGGAGATGGGGTTCCGCGTCGCGCGCAAGCACGCGGAGCGCCTGCGCAACCTCGTCCGGCTGGCCGCCTTCGCCGTGCCGGCGCTGCTGCTGGCGGTCGTGCTCGCCGCGCCGCCGGTGCCGGCACTCGTCGCCGCGCTGCTGGCGACCATCGTCCAGCTCGCCGGCATGCTGGTCGAGCGCTGGCTGTTCTTCGCGCAGGCCCGCCACACGGTGACGCTCTACTACGGGACGAACTGAGCCACCCGCTTCACATGCCGGTGAAAAATCCGCGCCGTCGCAGCGCGCGACCGGCCGCCGCAGCGATCCGAAATAGCTGACGTATTTCATCAGCTTATGCCGGACGCGCGACCGCTGCGCCCGGACCACATTAGAACCAGTCCAAATCTTTGGCATTGCAAGAGAAATCCCGCGCGATCATAGGGAGGACGGCGCCCCCGGAGGACGCGCCTGCCTCTGCGTGGAGACCTGCTCATGCCTCACCTCGACCGTCGCGGATTCCTCAAGGCAGGCGCCTGGGCGGCCGGCAGCGCGGCGCTGGCCCGGCCGGCGATCGGCGGCGCATGGGCGGCAGGCGAGACGCTCACCCTCTACAATGGCCAGCACGAGAAGACGACGCGCGCGCTGATCGACGTCTTCAGCGGCGCGACCGGCATCAGGGTGAACGTCCGCCAGGGCAGCAGCAGCCAGCTCGCCAACCAGCTCATCGAGGAGGGCGACGCCTCGCCCGCCGACGTCTTCTATTCCGAGGAGAGCCCGCCGCTCGTCGCGCTCGCCAACCGCTCCATGCTCGCCACGCTGGACGACGACACGCTGAAGCAGGTGCCGCCGATCTACGCGGCGAAGGACAGGACCTGGGTCTGCGCCAGCCTGCGCTCGCGCGTCGTCGCCTACAACAAGGCGATGGTGTCGGAGGGCGAGTTCCCCGCTTCCGTCCTCGGCTTCGCCGCCGAAGCGTGGAAGGACCGCGTCGCCTACGTGCCGACCAGCGGCGCGCTGCTCGAGCAGATCATGGCGATCGAGCTGCTGGACGGCCGCGACGCCGCGCTCGAATGGCTGAAGGGGCTGAAAGCCCATGGCCGGCTCTACCCCACCAACGGCGCCGCCATGAAGGCGGTCGAGGACGGCGAGATCGCCACCGCGCTGATCAACAACTACTACTGGTTCTCGATCGCGCAGGAGGTCGGCGACGCCAACATGAAGTCGGCCCTGTTCTACTACGGCCACAAGGACCCCGGCGCCTTGATCAGCGCCACCGCCGCAGGCGTGCTGAAGTCGAGCCGCAAGCAGGATCTCGCCCGCCGCTTCGTCGCCTTCATGGTCAGCGAGGGCGGCCAGCAGGCGATCGTCGATTCCATGGCCGAATACCCGGTGCGGCCGGGCATCGAATCCACTTTCGCGCTGAAGCCGTTCGACGAGCTCGACCCGCCGGCGATCGGCCCGGCCGACATCGGCGACGCCGCCGATGCGCTGGTGCTGATACGGGAGGCCGGACTGGCTTGACGCTGGCGCTGGCAGGGGCGGGGCAGCGGCGGCCGCAACCGGTGTGGCTCGTCGCGGCCGCGCTGGTGCCGGTCGCGCTGATGTGCCTGCCGCTCGTCTACGTGGCGCTGCGCTCGTGGCAGGCCGGCCCGTCCGGCATCGTCGCCGAGCTGCTGCGCGAGCGCACGCTGATGCTGCTCCTCAACACGGTGGCGCTCGCCCTCGGCGTCACCCTCGGCGCCTGCCTGATCGGCGTCGCGGTCGCCTGGTGCGTCGAGCGCAGCGACCTGCCGGGCCGGCGCTGGTGGCGCATCGCCGCCAGCCTGCCGCTCGCCATGCCCGCCTTCGTCGCGAGCTATGCCTGGTCGTCCGTGCACGTCGCGGTGCAGAGCCTGCCCGGCGCCATCTTCGTGCTGACCATCGTCGTCTATCCGCTGGTCTTCCTGCCGGTGGCTGCTGCCCTGCGCGGCATGGACCCCGCCTTCGAGGACGTGGCGCGCTCGCTCGGCAAGGGGCCGTGGGAGACCTTCGTCACCGTCGTCCTGCCGCAGGCCTGGCCGGCGCTCGGCGCCGGCGCCCTGCTGGTGCTGACCCACATGATGGCCGAGTTCGGCGCGCTCTCGCTGCTGCGCGTGCAGACCTTCACCACCGCGATCTTCCAGTCCTACGAGCTGCAGTTCGACAGCGCCTCCGCCGCGCTCCAGTCGGCCGTGCTGATGGCGCTCTGCCTGCCGGCGGCCTGGGGCGAGATGCGCCTGCGCCAGCGGCTCCACGTCGCGCGCGCCGGCCGCGGCAGCGCCCGCCGGCTGCCGCCGCGTCCCCTCGGCCGCATGAGGCTGCCGGCGCTCGCCGGCTTCGCCCTGCTGCTGACGCTGTCGCTCGGCGTCCCCTTCGCCATGCTCGCCTGGTGGCTGGCTGTCGGCACCTCGCGCGGCGCGGGCATCGCCGACCTCGGCCCGGCGATCGCCGGCTCGCTCGGGCTCGCATTGCCGGGGGCGGTCATCGTCGTTGCGCTGGCGCTGCCGCTCGCATTCGCCGCGGTGCGCCATCCCGGCCCGCTGTCGCGCATCGCCGACCGCCTGCCCTACATCGTCCACGGCCTGCCCGGCCTCGTCGTCGCGCTGGCGCTGGTGTTCCTGTCGATCCGCTACGCGCGGCCGCTCTACCAGACCGCCTTCCTGCTGTTCGTCGCCTACGCCATGCTGTTCCTGCCGCTGGCGCAGTCGGCGCTGCGCGCCTCGATCGAGCTGGTGCCGCCGCGGCTGGAGGAGCTCGCGCGCGGGCTGGGCCGCAACCCGTTCGGCGCCTTCGCCGCCGTCACCGCGCCCAATATCATGCCCGGCGTCGGCGCGGCCCTTGCCCTGATGGTGCTGGAGATCATGCGCGAGCTGACCGCGACGCTGATGCTCGCGCCGATCGGCGTCACCACGCTGGCGACCGAGGTGTGGTCGCACGGCAATGACGGCCAGTTCGCCGCCGCCGCCCCCTTCGCGGCGCTGCTGGTTCTGGTCTCCGCCCTGCCCGTCTATGTGTTCACCCGCCGCAGCAGCGAGCTCTACGACCTGCAATGATCGACATCCGGCTCTCCTCCATCGCCAAGAGCTACGGCCGCCAGCCGGTGCTCGCCGGCATCGACCTCGCCGTCCCGGCGGGCGCCGTACTCGCGCTGCTCGGCCCGTCCGGCTGCGGCAAGACCACGCTTCTGAGGCTCCTCGGCGGCTTCGAGCGCGCCGATGCGGGCACGATCCGGCTCGGCGGGAAGACCGTCGAGGCCGCTGACGCCTTCGTGCCGCCCGAGCGCCGCCACATCGGCTACGTGCCGCAGGAAGGCGCGCTGTTCCCGCATCTGACGGTGGCGCGCAATGTCGGCTTCGGCCTCTCCGGACGCGAAGGCCGCGCCGCGCGCGTGGCGGAGATGCTGGATCTGGTGGGTCTCTCGGGTCACGCGGAAAAATTCCCGCATGAGCTGTCCGGCGGCCAGCAGCAGCGCGTCGCGCTGGCGCGCGCGCTGGCCCCCGGTCCCGGCGTCATCCTGCTCGACGAGCCCTTCAACGCGCTCGACCTCGCGCTGCGCCGCCACATGAGCGAGGAGGTTGTGGGCCTGCTGCGCCGGCAGGCCGCGACCACGGTGCCGGTCACCCACGACCCGGCCGAGGCCTTCGCCACAGCCGACCTCGTTGCGGTGATGCTGGCCGGCAGGATCATCCAGTGCGCCGCGCCGGCCGACGTCTATCGCCGCCCCGCGAGCGCCGACGTGGCGAGCCTGACGGGTGCCGCGATCTTCCTCGACGCGACGCTGCGCGGCGGGCGAGCCGAGACGCCGCTCGGCCCCCTCCCAGTCGAAACCGCGGGGCAGCGGGACGGCGCGCCCGTACGCCTCATGCTGCGCCCCGAGCAGCTCCGCCTCGTCCCCTCCGGCGAGGGCCGCGAGGCGACCGTCACCGGCAGCCGCTTCAAGGGCGACCACACGCTTGTCTCGGTCTCGATCGACGGCCTCGCCCTCGACATCCGCGCCCAGGAAGCGCCCACGGGCTCCACCGCCTTCGTCGCGGTAGACGGCAGCGCCGTCGCCTTTCCGGTCGGCGGGACGGTCCCACAAGCGGCCGGTCCATCCTGACGGCGCCGCTGGGGTTGCGGCGCCGCCGTCCTTCGGCGACAGTGCCTGCGGGAAACGGGAGGCAGGCGATGCGGAGACTTCGCGCGATCAGCATTCTGGTGCTGCTGTCGGCCTGGCTGGCCGGCTGCGAGCTGAAGTCCACCGCGCCGCTCGTCGACCCGGCGCAGGCCGAGCTAGCCTTCGGGCCGGCTTTCACCGCTATCATGGTGCAGGAGAAGGGCAGCCTCGTCGATACGAAAGGCGCCATCTTCGCCGTCACCGGGACGGCCAGGGGCAACGTCTACGAGATGGGCCCGGGCAATGGCGGCGAAGGCGGGACGATGGCTTTCCTGCCCGTCCGCGGCATGCCTTTCGACTACCTGCTGCAGATGAGCGGGAAGGACGGCTTCAGCTACACGGCGGTCAGGAAGACGGAAGGCGCCGCCGCGGTCGCCAACATCGACCTGAACCCCGAGATCCTGAAGACGCTGGAGGCGCGCGGCATCCGCCCGATCGCCGACGGCATGAACCATCGCGTCGAAAGCCGCGGCGCGCTCGACGAGACCGTGCGCGCCTGGGCGGAAGCCCGGTCTAAGGGCGGCAGGATCGAATTGCCGTTCCATTTCGAGATCGCGCGGGGCGCCGCGGAGAGCGAGGCGCTGATGGCCCGCGCGCTCACCCAGCACTGCCTCGCGCGCGCCGGCCATCCGCTCGATCCGGAAGTGAAGAAGCTGCCCGGCAAGCTCGCCTTCGGCGTGGCGCTGGAAAGGATCGACAGTGCCGCGGCCACCACCGCCTGCGCCTGGGGCGCGCAGCCGGAGGCGCCGGACCCGGTGCGCTACGCGCTGGCGCGCATCCACGTGCAGGCAAAGCAGTATGACCGGCTGCCGGCGCTGATGGAGCCGATGATCGCACGCGACTACCCGTTCGCCCTTCTGCTGCGCGCGGACCAGTTGATGCGCGGCCTCGGCGTGGGCGCCGATGTCGCTGCCGGACGCCGCCTGCTCGAGGACGCGGCGCCCCGCCACCCGCTGATCGCCTACAATCTCGGCGCCATGCATGCGGGCGGCCGCTTCGGCCAGCCCGACTATGCCGCCGCGCGCCGGCTTTACGAGCAGGCGGCGGCGGCCGGCGTCGGCGCCGCCAAGGTCGGGCTCGGCTATCTCTATGCCGACGGCGCCGGCGTCGCCAGGGACGAGCCGCGCGCCTTCGGCCTGTTCCGGGAGGGCGCGGACGCGGGCGAGCTCGCCGGCTATGTCGAGACCGGCCGCGCGCTCTATTTCGGCACCGGCACCGGCCGCGACCACGAGGGGGCCTACGGCTACCTGAAGACGGCCGCCGCCGCCGACCACCCCGAGGCGCAGTACATGGCCGGCTTCATGCTGTCGCAGGGCCAGGGCGTGGCGAAGTCCGAGACGGAGGGTTTCAAGCTGCTCGAGGCGGCGAGCGCGGCGGGCATCCTGCCGGCCAGCGCCGAGGTCGGGCGAATGACCTATTACGGGCTCGGCACCAGGGCCGACCGCCAGAAGGGACGGCAGATCCTGGAAGAGGCCGCGGGCAAGGGAAGCCAGGCCGCCAAGACCTACCTCGCCGCTCTCACCGGGCAGCCGCTGCCCGACCTGCCCTCCGGCGTGCCGGACGCGGTGAAATCCGACGTGCGCAAGCTGGGCGGCAGGGAGGCCTTCAGCCTCAACCACGTCAACATGCCCTTCATGGCCGGCATGGCGCAGCATCTGGGCAAGGTCTGCGGCTTGCCGGGCAAGATGGACGACCGGCTGGAGCTGACCGGCCTCGCGCTCAACGGCGCCTCGAGCATGCTTGGCGGGCCGGACTACTCCAACCCCGACATCGGCAAGGCCGTCGGCGCGATGATGAGTTCCACCGCGCTGCTGGCGGCGGGCGCCAAGTTCGCCGAGCAGATCCCCTGCGACAGCCCGCTCGCCGAGCACATCGCCGACCGGCTGGTGGCCGCGTCGCGCTCCAACAGGACGGGCGCGGGCGCGCGTTTCGTCCCGAGCTGCGCGCCGACCTTCGGCGAGACGCGTTGTGCCTGCCTGGCGCAGATCGGCCGCGGCGTCATCCCCGACATCTACCAGCGCTCCTACGACCGCGGCATCATCAAGGAGATCATCTCGCGCAACCCGCTGCTCGGGCTGACGATCGGGCTGACCTGCCAGATCAGCAACTACTGAGGGATGCTCCCGTGACGGCCGGCCGGCGACGCGGCGCCGGGGTTCTTCGTTGCGGTGAAGCAAAGTGCCGGGGCGCAACCTCGATTATGCTGGTATCGTTTCACCAGACCAATCCCAAGGAGGTTTCGCAATGACGCAACAATGCAGGGCAGGACCGGCAGCGGACGGCCGCCGGAGCAACGCCGCGGGCGGCATCCGCATGCTCGCCGCCGGCGCGATGGCCATGGCGATGGCCGTTTCCGGCGCTTATGCGCAGGAGCACCAGCACAATGCCGCGACGGTCACCGCACAGGCCGCGCCGGCGGCTGGCGATGCCGCCGCCCAGCCTGCCACGACCGGCGCCAACGTCGTCAGCTACCACAGCGCCACGATCTTCACGCTGAGGACCGGCATCGCCGAAGGGCGCATGGTCTATATCGGCGTCGGCGGCGACATCGACGGCCAGGTCAACCCGACGCTGACGGTGCACGAGGGCGAGCTCGTCCAGATCAACCTGATCAACGGCGAGGGCGCCGAGCACGACATCGTGCTCGACCAGTATGCCGCGCGCTCGGCCATCGTCGTCGGCAAGAACGCCTCCTCGACCTTCTCCTTCCTCGCCAACAAGGTCGGCGAGTTCGCCTATTTCTGCTCGATCGCCGGCCATCGCGCCGCCGGCATGGAAGGGCTGATCCGCGTCCTGCCGGGCACGCGCTCCGACACGGACACCGACGCGGCCGACATCGTGCGCGACCCCGCCGACCTGCCCGGACCGATCGCCCAGCGCGGCCCGCAGGTGGTGCGCGTCGACATGGAGACGGTGGAGCTCACCGGCAAGCTCGACGACGGCACGACCTATGTCTACTGGACCTTCGACCGCAAGGTGCCGGGTCCGATGGTGCGCGCGCGCGTCGGCGACACGATCGAGGTGCACATCAAGAACGCGGCCGACAGCGTGATGATGCACTCGGTCGACTTCCACGCGGCCACCGGGCCGGGCGGCGGCGCCGACTTCACCCAGATCGCGCCGGGCGAGGAGGCGATCGTCACCTTCAAGGCCTTGAAGCCGGGCGTCTACGTCTATCACTGCGCGACGCCCAGCGTGGCCCACCACATCGCCAGCGGCATGTACGGCCTGATCGTGATCGAGCCCGAAGGCGGCCTGCCGCAGGTCGACCGCGAGTTCTACGTCATGCAGGGCGAACTCTACACCGTCGAGCCCTTCGGCACGAAGGGCGAGATGGAGATGGACTACGACAAGCTGATGTCGGAGAACCCGGAATACTTCCTGTTCAACGGCTCGGTCGGTGCGCTGACGAAGTCGCATCCGCTCTACGCCAATGCCGGCGAGACGGTGCGCATCTTCTTCGGCGTCGGCGGCCCGAACTTCACCTCGTCCTTCCACGTGATCGGCGAGATCTTCGACCACGTCTATCCGTATGGCAGCCTGACCTCGCCGACGATCGCCGGCGTGCAGACGGTCACCGTGCCGCCCGGCGGTGCCACCGCCGTCGATTTCAAGATCGACCGCGCCGGCCACTACGTGCTGGTCGACCATGCCCTGTCGCGCGCCGAGCGCGGCCTCGTCGGCTACCTGATCGTCGACGGCCCGCGGGAGGACGACATCATGCACTCCGGCCCGGCGAAGGCGGCCGAGTAGCAAGACCGGCCGCCGGGCGCGCGCAGCGTCCGGCGGCCGGTTCACATCGAGCTCGGCGACGCCGTCCGGCCACCCGCCGGGCGGCGTTTTGCTTCGAGCATTTCATTGAAGCGCGAGCGCGACGTCGACGCCCCCTCCCCGCCTGCGGGGAAAAGGGTAAGGGTGAGGGGCAATGGCAGCGAGCGAGCCCAGGAAAGTTGGCCCGGACCGCCGCAAAATGATAAGCCAGAGCTTACGTAACTTACGAACCCAAGGACCGAGCAACCGGCCCGTCTCTCCCCCGTAAGGCTCGCCGACGCGAACGCCCGCGCCAAAACGCAAAAAAGCCCCGGAGGGGAGACCCTCCGGGGCTTGGTATTGTTGGTTGCGGGGACAGGATTTGAACCTGTGACCTTCAGGTTATGAGCCTGACGAGCTACCGGGCTGCTCCACCCCGCGCCACCTGCGTAAGCCGAAGCCTACATTCCGGTCCGTTCTGCAAATGCAAAGAGCCGCATCGCGCTGGAAGCGCCCGGCGGCCCCGCACCGCCTCGAAGGCGGGAAATCGTGATGAGAAGATGGAGTGTGCGTTTTATAGACCTGGCAGCGACCTACTCTCCCGCGTCTTGAGACGAAGTACCATTGGCGCTGGAGCGTTTCACGGCCGAGTTCGGAATGGGATCGGGTGCAGCCGCTCCGCAATAACCACCAGGTCGACAAAGCGCACACTATTTTCGAGAAGCTAGATTGCCATGCCTTGATGGGCACGAGCAATGAGAATGATCAAGCCGATCGAGCTATTAGTACCGGTAAGCTTCATGCGTTGCCGCACTTCCACACCCGGCCTATCAACGTGGTCGTCTTCCACGGCTCTCAGGGAACACTCGTTTCCAGGTGGGTTTCCCGCTTAGATGCCTTCAGCGGTTATCCCGACCGTACATAGCTACCCTGCTATGCGGCTGGCGCCACAACAGGTCCACCAGAGGTACGTCCATCCCGGTCCTCTCGTACTAGGGACAGATCCTGTCAATATTCCTACACCCACGGCAGATAGGGACCGAACTGTCTCACGACGTTCTGAACCCAACTCACGTACCGCTTTAAATGGCGAACAGCCATACCCTTGGGACCTGCTCCAGCCCCAGGATGCGATGAGTCGACATCGAGGTGCCAAACAACCCCGTCGATATGGACTCTTGGGGGTCATCAGCCTGTTATCCCCGGCGTACCTTTTATCCGTTGAGCGATGGCCCTTCCACACGGGACCACCGGATCACTATGACCGACTTTCGTCTCTGCTCGACTTGTCAGTCTCGCAGTCAGGCAGGCTTATGCCATTGCACTCAGCGAACGATTTCCGACCGTTCTGAGCGCACCATCGCGCGCCTCCGTTACTCTTTAGGAGGCGACCGCCCCAGTCAAACTACCCACCATACATTGTCCCGGACCCGGATAACGGGCCGCGGTTAGACATCCATAGTAATAAGGGTGGTATTTCAAGAGTGGCTCCACCCGAGCTGGCGCCCGGGTTTCAAAGCCTACCACCTATCCTACACATGCCACTACGAATGCCAATGTAAAGCTATAGTAAAGGTGCACGGGGTCTTTCCGTCTAACCGCAGGAACCCCGCATCTTCACGGGGAATTCAATTTCACTGAGTCTATGCTGGAGACAGCGG
>JAFKJY010000127.1 GCA_017305835.1 Hyphomicrobiales bacterium | reverse complement strand
TCGCGACCTCGCCCTCCAGCGCGCTCTGGTAGGCTGAAAGGTGCGGCTCGTCGTCGGGCGCGCCCTGCATGTCGCCGATCTGGTCGAGCTCGGCCTCGGCGTAGCCTTCGCGCGCCAAGGCGTCGAGCACGGTGCGCACGGCCGAATCGTCGTCCGGCGCGACCAGCATGACGTGTACGCCTTCGGCCTCGCCGCCCTTGTTGCGCCACACCCGGCCGGTGACGATCGTGACGGAGCGTTCCTCGTTGTCGTTCATCGCTGATTCCCCTGTTGTGGCCCGCTTCCGCCGAGTCGCCGGACAATAGCCTCCGACTGGCCGGGAGCGACAGCGCCAACCGGGTCATATTAACCCGTATCGGCGAAAGCCTGCGCAACAATATGTCGGAACGGCTCCGAAAGCCGCGCAACGCTTGGCGTCGGCGCGATTATTTGGGCGCCGGGGTTGACGGTTGGGCGGCGTCGTTATACATGCCGCGACGTCTGAGCCGATGTGAGGCTTTCCCTTCCAGGGCGTCGCGCCCCGGAGTTTGCCTCAAACAGGGTTCGTTCTACGAGCGAATACATCTCCGGCACGCATGAGGCGGTCATCCGCTTCCTCTGCATTTGTTCGGGCAGGACCGCGGCCAGCGGTTTGACGCCCGAATTCGCGTATGGAGTTGGCGCTCGGAAATGCCCCGGACGGGCTCGAGACACGAGATTTGGACCAAGAGGACGGCGAATGCCTACCGTAAACCAGTTGATCCGCAAGCCGCGCATCGCGCCGGTGAAGCGCAACAAGGTTCCCGCCATGCAGGAGAACCCGCAGAAGCGTGGCGTGTGCACGCGCGTGTACACGACGACGCCGAAGAAGCCGAACTCGGCCCTGCGCAAGGTTGCGAAGATCCGCCTGACCAACGGCTTCGAGGTGATCGGCTACATTCCGGGCGAGGGCCACAACCTGCAGGAACACTCCGTGGTGATGATCCGTGGCGGCCGCGTCAAGGACCTTCCCGGCGTGCGCTATCACATCATCCGCGGCGTGCTCGACACGCAGGGCGTGAAGAACCGCAAGCAGCGCCGCTCCAAATACGGCGCCAAGCGTCCGAAGTAAGGGTATCCCCGGCTTCGGCGCTTTTTGTTTGTGGCGCCGGGCCTTGAAGGTGAGAGACGAAGAGCATGTCCCGACGCCACCGTGCAGACAAGCGCGAGATCAACCCGGATCCGAAGTTCGGCGATCTCGTTGTGACCAAGTTCATGAACGCCGTGATGCTTCACGGCAAGAAGTCGGTCGCCGAGACGATCGTCTACGGCGCGCTCGACCAGGTCGAGTCCAAGACCAAGCAGCCGCCCGTCACGATCTTCCATCAGGCGATCGACAACGTCGCGCCGCATGTCGAGGTTCGCTCGCGGCGCGTCGGCGGCGCGACCTACCAGGTTCCGGTCGACGTCCGCCCGGAGCGCCGTCAGGCGCTGGCGATCCGCTGGCTGATCTCGGCCGCCCGCAACCGCAACGAGACCACCATGGTGGACCGTCTGTCGGGTGAGCTGATGGACGCCGCCAACAACCGCGGCACCGCCGTGAAGAAGCGTGAAGACACGCACAAGATGGCCGAGGCCAACCGCGCCTTCGCGCACTACCGCTGGTAGGCGAACAGGCGGCGGACGAAAGAGGTACGACGATGGCCCGCGAATACAAGATCGAGGACTACCGAAACTTCGGTATCATGGCGCATATCGACGCCGGCAAGACGACCACGACCGAGCGCGTGCTCTACTACACCGGCAAGTCGCACAAGATGGGCGAAGTCCATGAGGGCGCCGCCACCATGGACTGGATGGAGCAGGAGCAGGAGCGCGGCATCACCATCACGTCGGCCGCCACGACGACCTTCTGGAAGGGTCGCGACGGCAAGATGCGCCGCTTCAACATCATCGACACGCCCGGCCACGTCGACTTCACCATCGAGGTCGAGCGTTCGCTGCGCGTGCTCGACGGCGCCATCGCGCTTCTGGATTCCAACGCCGGCGTCGAGCCGCAGACCGAGACGGTCTGGCGCCAGGCCGAGAAGTATCATGTCCCGCGCATGATCTTCTGCAACAAGATGGACAAGACCGGCGCCGATTTCTATCGCTGCGTCGAGATGATCGGCTCGCGCCTCGGCGCGATCGCCGTGCCGGTCCAGCTCCCGATCGGCGCCGAGAACGAGTTCAAGGGCGTCGTCGACCTGATCGAGATGAAGGCGCTGATCTGGCACGACGAGGCGCTGGGCGCCGAGTGGGACGTCGTCGAGATCCCCGCCGACCTCAAGGCGCGCGCCGAGGAATACCGCGAGAAGATGATCGAGGCCGCCGTCGAGATGGACGAGGCCGCGCTCGAGGCTTACCTGGACGGCAAGCTGCCGACCAATGACGAGCTGCGCGCGCTGATCCGCAAGGGCACGATCGCCGTCAAGTTCCACCCGGTCCTGTGCGGCACCGCGTTCAAGAACAAGGGCGTGCAGCCGCTGCTCGACGCCGTCGTCGACTTCCTGCCGAGCCCGCTCGACGTTCCCGCCATCAAGGGCATCGACGCCAAGACCGAGGCCGAGGTGGTGCGCAGGGCCGACGACGCCGAGCCGCTCGCCATGCTCGCCTTCAAGATCATGAACGACCCGTTCGTCGGCTCGCTCACCTTCTGCCGCATCTACTCCGGCAAGCTCGCCAAGGGCGTCTCGCTGGACAATACGGTGAAGAACAAGAAGGAGCGCATCGGCCGCATGCTGCAGATGCATGCGAATTCGCGCGAGGACATCGAGGAAGCCTATGCCGGCGATATCGTCGCGCTGGCCGGCCTCAAGGACACGACCACGGGCGACACGCTCTGCGACCCGCTGAAGCCGGTCATCCTGGAGCGCATGGAGTTCCCCGAGCCGGTCATCCAGATCGCGATCGAGCCGAAGACCAAGGGCGACCAGGAGAAGATGGGCCTCGCGCTCAACCGCCTGGCGGCCGAGGATCCGTCCTTCCGCGTCAAGACCGACGAGGAGAGCGGCCAGACCATCATCGCCGGCATGGGCGAGCTGCATCTCGACATCATCGTCGACCGCATGCGGCGCGAGTTCAAGGTCGAGGCCAACATCGGCGCCCCGCAGGTGGCCTATCGCGAGACGATCACCCGCAAGGCCGAGGTCGACTACACGCACAAGAAGCAGACCGGCGGCACGGGCCAGTTCGCCCGCGTCAAGCTCGTCTTCGAGCCGAACCCCGAGGGCGAGGATTTCGTGTTCGAGTCCAAGATCGTCGGCGGCGCTGTGCCGAAGGAGTACATTCCGGGCGTCCAGAAGGGCATCCAGAGCGTGCTGTCCTCGGGTCCGCTGGCGGGCTTCCCGATGCTCGGCGTCAAGGCGACGCTGATCGACGGCGCCTACCACGACGTCGACTCCTCGGTGCTCGCCTTCGAGATTGCCTCCCGCGCGGCTTTCCGCGAGGGTGCGCAGAAAGCCGGCGCGCAGCTCCTCGAGCCGATCATGAAGGTCGAGGTGGTGACGCCCGAGGACTACGTCGGTTCGGTCATCGGCGACCTGAACTCGCGGCGCGGTCAGATCCAGGGCCAGGAGGCGCGCGGCGTTGCCGTCGTCATCAACGCCATGGTGCCGCTCGCCAACATGTTCAAGTACGTCGACAACCTGCGCTCGATGTCCCAGGGCCGCGCCCAATACACGATGCAGTTCGACCATTACGAGCCGGTGCCCAGCGCCGTCGCCCAGGAAATCCAGAAGAAGTACGCGTAAGCCCCGCGCTGCGCCCAGAAAGCACTGCCCCGCGCGGGCTGAAGGAAACGGAGAAGTCACATGGCCAAAGGTAAATTCGAGCGCACGAAGCCGCATGTGAACATTGGGACGATTGGTCACGTTGACCATGGCAAGACGTCTTTGACGGCTGCGATCACGAAGTATTTTGGCGAGTACAAGGCGTATGACCAGATCGACGCGGCGCCTGA
>JAFKJY010000126.1 GCA_017305835.1 Hyphomicrobiales bacterium | reverse complement strand
GGAGCACATGGCAGCCTCCTGCGCCCTAGAGAGCCTTCGCGGACAGAATAGTCCCGGCCGACCGGCCTGTGGATGTGCTGCTTCGCCGCGCGGCATCGCGGCACGCGTCCTTGTCGAAGCGCAAAGTGAGGCCCGGTCCGAGGGGATAGGTTTTATTGGACAGTTCGCTGGGGAGACGGGTGGCAGGGCATGGAAGGCTATGGCAGCGACGGCCGCGCGGCCGGGCCGTTCTGGGTCATGGCCAAGCCCATGGGCCCGCGGTGCAACCTCGACTGCACCTATTGCTACTATCTCGACAAGGTGAAGCTCTATCCGGACCAGAGCAGGTTCCGGATGGCGCCGGACGTGCTCGAAACCTTCGTGCGCGACTTCATCGCCAGCCAGGCGCACGCGGGCATGACGGAGATCCAGTTCGTCTGGCAGGGCGGCGAGCCGACAATGCTGGGGCTGGATTATTTCCGGGCCATAGTCGCGTTGCAGCGCAGATATTGCCCGCCCGGACATGCCGTCCGCAACGCCCTGCAGACCAACGGCACGCTGCTCGACGACGAATGGGCGCGCTTCCTCCACGACGAGGAATTCCTCGTCGGCCTGAGCATCGACGGGCCGCCGCATCTGCACGACGAATACCGGCGCGACAGGCGCGACCTGCCCAGCTCGGCGCGTGTCCTGTCGGCATGGGAGCTGCTCACCCGCCACCGGGTGGAGACCAACGTGCTGTGCGTGGTCAGCGACCGCAATGCCGGCTCTCCCCTCGACGTGTACCGCTACCTGAGGGAGATCGGCGTCGAGTTCATGCAGTTCATTCCGGTGGTCGAGCGGATCGACAGGCAGGGTGGGCTCGCCCCGCCCCCACGGCCCGGCGACGAGGATCTCGCCACAGCGCCGTGGAGCGTGGCGCCGAAGGACTACGGCCGGTTCCTGTGCAGCATCTTCGACGAATGGGTGCGGCGCGACGTCGGCCGCGTCTTCGTCCAGCTCTTCGACCTACAACTCGGGATCTGGGCCGGGCAGCCGGCCTCCCTGTGCGTCTTCGCCGAGACCTGCGGGTCGGGGCTCGCGCTCGAGCACAATGGCGACCTCTATGCCTGCGACCACTACGTCTACCCCGAATACCGGCTGGGCAATATCGGGCAGACCCCGCTCGAGACGCTGGCGACGCTGCCGCGGCAAAGGCAGTTCGGGCTGGACAAGAAGGCCCGGCTTCCGGCCGTCTGCACGACGTGCCGGTGGCGCTTTGCCTGCCACGGCGGCTGCCCGAAGCACCGCTTCCTGCCCGTGCCCGACGGCGGCACGGAGCGGCTGAACTATTTCTGCGAGGCCAATCGCATGTTCTTCGCCCACGCCGCGCCCTTCCTGGAAGCGATGGCGCGCCTCGTGCACCGGGGCCGGCCGGCGGCGGACATCATGGACATGCTGGCGAAGCGGGAAGCCGCCGCCCCCGGCGGATGAGGGGCGTATAGTTGCGTATCATGAACATATGATGACTTAAGACATCAAACGGAGCTTTCTGTTTACCAAATGACGGATTGTCTTCGACAGACGCCGGAGCAAGACTGCTGGCCGATGGTCCCCGGAAGCGCCTTGATGGTCATGATCCTCAACGTCAACGGCCGGTCGGTCTCCGTGACCGGCGACCCGACGGCGCGGCTCAGCCATGTCCTGCGCGACGAGCTCGGGCTGACCGGGCTCAAGGAAGGCTGCTTGGAGGGCGAGTGCGGCGCCTGCACCATCCTCGTCGACGGCGCGCCGGTCCATGCCTGCCTGATGCTCGCCTTCCAGGCGCAGGGGCGCGAGATCGTCACCGTCGAGGGTACGGACCGGGACGGGCTTCGCGCCGGGTTGCAAGCGGCCTTCGTCGCCGGCGGCGCGGTGCAGTGCGGCTATTGCACGCCGGGCATGGTGATGGCGGCGGAAGGGCTCCTCAAGGCGAACCCCGCCCCGAGCACCGACGAGATCCGCCATGCGCTGGCTGGCAACATCTGCCGCTGCACCGGCCACGACAGCATCGTGCGCGCCGTCGCAGCCGAGGCCGCGCGGCGCAGGGAAGCCCGGACATGACCGCGCTCGTGCCGGCAAGGCCGGCGGACCTCGCCGCGCTCGCCGCCCTGATGGCGGGGCCGGCTCCGGTCCGCTTCATCGCGGGCGGCACCGACCTGCTCCTGTCGCGGCGGCAGTTGCCGCGGGAGGGATTACTGGTCGACCTGACGGCCGTGGAAGGCCTTGCCGGCATCGAGACCGGCGGCAGCGACATCGTGATCGGCGGCGCCACGACCGTGGCTGCGCTGGAGGTCCATGCGGGGCTTGCGGACCGCTTTCCGGCGCTGGCGCAGGCGGCGGCCGAATGCGGCTCGGTGCAGATCCGCAACCGCGCCACCATCGCGGGCAACATCGCCAATGCAGCGCCCGCGGCCGACCTCGTGCCGGTGCTGGCGCTGGCCGAGGCCCGGCTGCGGCTGGTCATGCCCGGCGGCGGGCGCGCCGAGGTCGCGCTCGGCGATTTCAGTGCCGGATCCGGCGCCGTGATCGCTCACGTGGTGCTGCCGGGCGAAAAGCTGCTGCCGCGCAGCGCCTTCGTCAAGCTCGGACCGCGCCGCGACCTGACGATCTCCCGGCTCAACATGGCCGCGATGGGAGAGTTCGCGGACGGGCGTTTCGGCGCGCTGCGGCTGGTGGCGGGCAGCCTCGGCCCGCGGCCTGTCCGGCTCACCCGCGCCGAGGCCGCGCTGGCGGGCCGGCCGCTCGCCGCCGCCCCGCTCGCGGATTTCCTCGGGGCGCTCAGCGCGGAGGTCGACGCGGCCATCCCGGAGCGGACGAGCCGGGCTTGGAAGAGGCAGGCAATCTGCGGCGTGGGGCTCGACCTGATCGCGCGGCTGTGCGGGCTGTCGCCGCGCGGGGCGCCGTTCGACGAGGTGTCGTGATGGAGCAGGTCTCGCAGCGCGTGCCGCTGATCGACGGCTTCGACAAGGCGACCGGCCGGCTGCGCTTCGCCGCCGACACGGCGCTGCCGGGGATGGCACATGGCGCGCTCCTGCTTTCGCCGCGCGCCCACGCCCGGATCGTGCGTCTCGACCCTTCGGCCGCGCTGCGCCTTCCCGGCGTGATCGGCGTCTGGTGGCACGCCAACACGCCGCAGAACGGCTACAACAGCTCGATCTGGTATTGCGGGCAGGACGCGCTCGCCGACGAGCGGATGTTCCCTCCCGTCGTCCGCCATGTCGGCGACCGCATGGCGGTGGTGCTAGCCGAGACGGAAGCCGCCGCGCGCGCGGCCCTGCCGAGGATCGCGGTGGACTACGAGGACCTTCCGGCCGTCCTGACCGCGCAGGCCGCGCTCGACCGGGCCGAACCCGCCACCGATGAGCGCTCGTACCGGAACCCGCTGGACGAGGTGGTCTTCGTCCATGGCGACCCGGACGCCGCCTTCGCGCGCGCCGACCATGTCGCCGAGGTGGCCGTCACGACCCCGCGCAGCCACCATTGCGCGGTCGAGCCGCATGTCTGCCTCGCGTGGCCCGAGGAAGACGGGCGCATCGCCATCCATTCCCCCTGCCAGAGCGTCTTTGCGGTGCAGGCCGTGGTTGCGCACGCGCTGGCGATGGACCCCGCGCGGCTGCACGTGACCAAGGCGCCGATCGGCGGATCCTTCGGCGGCAAGGCCGAGCCGATCCTCGACCCGATCTGCGCCTATCTGGCCGAACGGACGGGAAGGCCGGTGCGACTCGCCCTCGACCGGCGCGAGACCTTCACCGCGACGAGGACGCGCTCGCCCACCAGCGGCAGGATGCGCATCGCGCTTGCGGCCGACGGGCGCATCCTGGGTCGGGAGACCGACGTCGTGGTGGACATCGGCGCCTACTGCACCGGCGGCAACTACCTGCCCGGCTCGATGCTGCAGAGGCTGGCGCGCCTCTACGCCGTGCCGGCGGAGCGCTATCGCGGGCGGGCCGTCTGCACCAACACGCTGCCGACGGGCGCCTTCCGCGGCTACGGCTCGCCGCAGAT
>JAFKJY010000125.1 GCA_017305835.1 Hyphomicrobiales bacterium | reverse complement strand
TCATCTTCTGCTGGTTGCCGCCCGACAGGTTGCCGGCGTGCTCGCAGATCGACTGGGTGCGCACGTCGAAGGCGGCGGCGTCGCGCGCCGAGTTCTCGTAGATCGCCTTCCAGTCCATGACGATGCCGCGCGAGAAGGGCGGCGCGTAATAGGTGTTCAGCGCCATGTTCTCGGCGATCGTGAAGTCGGCGATCATGCCGCTGCGCTGGCGATCCTCCGGCACATGCGCGAAGCCCATCCTGTGGAGCTCTCGCGCGCTGGCGTTGGTGACGTCCCTGCCGGCGAAGGAGACCGTGCCCGAGGCGACCCGGCGAAGGCCGGTGAGCGCATCCTCCAGGCCGGTCTGGCCGTTGCCCTGAACGCCGGCGATGCCGACGATCTCGCCGCTGCGGATCGAGAAGCTGACATTGTCGACGTCGACGGAATCGTCCTCACGCAGCACGGTCAGGCCGCGTATGTCGAGCAACGTCTCGCCGGGCGAGAAGGCGGCCTTCTCGACCTGGAAGGTGACCGGACGGCCGACCATCATCTCCGCCAGCTCCTGGTCGGAGGTCTTGCGCGGCACGCCTTCGCCGACGATCTTGCCGGCGCGCAGCACGGCGATGCGGTCGGCCACCTCGTGGATCTCGTGCAGCTTGTGGGTAATGAAGACCAGCGCCTTGCCGGCCGCCTTCAGGCTGCGGACGATCTTGAAGAACTCGGTGACTTCCTGCGGCGTCAGCACGGCCGTCGGCTCGTCGAAGATCAGCACCTCGGCGGAGCGGAACAGCACCTTGATGATCTCGACGCGCTGCTGGATGCCCACCGGCAGCTCCTCGATCAGCGCGTCGGGATCGACCTCCAGCCCGTATTCGTCGTTGATGGCGCGAACCTGCTCGCGCGCCTTGGCGAGGTCGAGGTGATTGAGCATGCCTGTCGGCTCGACGCCGAGCACGACGTTTTCGGCGACGGTGAAGACGGGGACCAGCATGAAGTGCTGGTGCACCATGCCGATGCCGGCCTTGATGCCGTCGCCGGGTCCGCGAAAGCTCACGGGCTTGCCGTCGATCAGGATCTCGCCCTCGTCCGGCCGGTACATGCCGGACAGGATGTTCATCATGGTCGACTTGCCGGCGCCGTTCTCGCCCAGCAGGCCGAGCACTTCGCCCGGACGGATCTTCAGATTGACGTTGGAATTGGCGACCAGTTCACCGAAACGCTTGGTGATGCCGCGAAGCTCGATTTCCAATGGCTTCGATCCCCCAGTGGCCCTTTGCGGGTTCTTGCTGGATTGGGGCCCGCCGCCGAGGGGCGGCGGGCCGTTTCGTCAGGCCGGAACCTGATCAGTTGACCTTGATCGAGCCGTCCTTGATGCCGGCCTCGAGCTTGGCGAGCTCGTCCTTCAGCTCGGCCGGAACGGCCGAGTCGAGGTCGTGGAACGGGGCGAGGCCGACGCCGCCGGAAGCCAGCGTGCCGACGGTCACGCCGCCCTTGAAGGTGCCGTCCTTGGCTTCCTTGATCGCCTCGACGACGGTCGAGTCCATGCGCTTCAGGACCGAGGTCAGGAACACGCCCTTGTGCTCCGGATCGGTGTCGTACTGGTCGACGTCGACGCCGATGATCTTGAGCTTGTCGACGCCCAGCTCCGAGGCCAGCGCGGCCGAGCCCTGGCCCACCGGGCCGGCGACCGGCATGACGATGTCGGCGCCTTCCTCGTTGAGGTTCTTGGCGAAGGCGCGGCCGTCGTCCAGGCTGTTGAAGTTGCCGGTGAACAGGCCTTCCTTCTTCTCGGGATCCCAGCCGAGGACCTTCACGTCCTTGCCCTTGGCCTTGTTGTAGTGGGCGACGCCGCGGGCGAAGCCGTCCATGAAGATGCTGACCGGCGGGATGTTGATGCCGCCGAAGGTGCCGACGACGCCCGTCTTGGAGACGCCGGCGGCGAGATAGCCGGCGAGGAAGGCGGCCTCGTCGGTCGCGTAGACCTGGCCCAGGATGTTCGGGACGACCGGGTCGTAGGCGAAGTCGACGATCGAGAACTTCATGTCCGGATGGGCCTCGGCCGCAGCCTTGGTCGCGTCGCCGAGCAGGAAGCCGACGGTGATGATCAGGTCGCACTTCTCGTTGATGAACGAGTTGAGGTTCTGCTGATAGTCGGTCTCGGCCTTGGACTCGAGCAGCTTGCCCTCGACGCCGAGGTCCTTCTGCGCGTCCTGCACGCCCTTCCAGGCGGTCTGGTTGAAGCCCTTGTCGTCCACGCCGCCGGTGTCGGTGATCTGACAGGCCTTGAAATCGGCCGCGAGCGCGCCGCTGGCGGCGATCATGGCCGCCGCGAACACGGAGGCTGCCAGAACTTTCTTCAGACTATTCATATTCGAACTCCCGTTATCCCTCTGGGTACAGGCGCACCCCACGTCGCGTGGTGTCAGCCGTCCCTATGCTATATCAACTCGGCGAACGGCCGAACAGATCGCAGCATGCATCTTAAGCTGAGAGAGAGATTGATGGAAATCAATCGAAAGATGGCGCCGTTCAGGGATATTTTGCCGCCCGCGGGCTGATCATGGCCGCCCGGCGGCAATACCATTCCAAGACATGGAAGGCGCCGGGGCGCCGGCAAAACCGTCCGCCGGCGTCCGTCAGGCGGCGGCGCGGGCGCGCTCGGGGAACAGGCCGCGCAGGCCCTCGGGCGAGGCCTGGGCGACACCGCGCTCGGTGATCAGCCCGGTCACCAGCCGCGCCGGCGTGACGTCGAAGGCCGGGTTGCCGGCAGGCGTGGCGTCCGGCGAGATGCGCACCTGGCGGATGGCGCCGTCGTGGTCGCGGCCCCAGACGAGGGAAACTTCGTCGCCGGAACGCTCCTCGATCGGGATTTCCTTGACGCCGTCCTTCACCGTCCAGTCGATGGTGGGCGAGGGGAGCGCGACGTAGAACGGCACGCCGTTGTCCTTCGCCGCGAGCGCCTTCAGATAGGTGCCGATCTTGTTGCAGACGTCGCCGTTGGCCGTGGTGCGGTCGGTGCCGACCACGACCATGTCGACCATGCCGTGCTGCATCAGGTGGCCGCCGGCGTTGTCGACGATCAGCGTGTGCGGGATGCCGTGGCCGGCCATCTCCCAGGCGGTCAGGTGTGCGCCCTGGTTGCGCGGCCGCGTCTCGTCGACATAGACGTGGACGGGAATACCGGCCTCGACGGCGAGATAGATCGGCGCCGTCGCGGTGCCGTAGTCCACCGTCGCCAGCCAGCCGGCATTGCAGTGGGTCAGGATGTTGACCGGCTCGCCCGGCTTCTTGCCGGCCGCGATCTTGCGGATGATCTCCAGCCCGTGCGTGCCGATGGCGCGGTTGATCTCGACGTCCTCGTCGGCGATCCCGGCGGCGCGGCGGTAGGCGGCGGCCGCGCGCTGCGAAACCGGCAGCGGACGCAGCAGGTTGCGCATGTCGTCCAGCGCCCAGCGCAGGTTGATGGCGGTCGGACGGGTGGCGTGAAGCTTCTCCCACACCGCGTCGAGCGCGGCGTCGGAGGCGTCCTCGCGCATGCGCATCGCCACGCCGCAGGCGGCCGCGACGCCGATCAGCGGCGCGCCGCGCACCCACATCTCGCGGATGGCGACGGCGATGCCGTCGACCGTGTTCACGTTGACGACGCGGAAGTCGTGCGGTAGCCAGCGCTGGTCGATCAGGTCGACCGACCAGCCGTCCCCGTTGAGCCAGATGGTGCGGTAGTGCCTGTCGCCGACATTCATCGTCCGCTTCCTTTCGTTCTTTTCCGGCCTATCGAAGCGCGGCAGCGATGTTGCCGCCGTCGACCGTCGTCACGTCGGCCGTGGTGCGCTCGGCCAGCGCCTGGTGCAGGAAGGCCTGCGCCACGTCCTCGGCGCGCACCTCCAGCCCGAGCAGGTTTCCACCCATATAGTCCTTCTCCGACAGGCCGCGAGCCTTGGCCCGATTGGCGATCATCTCGTCGGTCAGGAGGCCGGAGCGGATGCGGTCGGCGTTGACGGCGTTGGAGCGCACGCCGATCGCGCCGTAGTCCA
>JAFKJY010000085.1 GCA_017305835.1 Hyphomicrobiales bacterium | reverse complement strand
GAAGGCCTGCTTGCCGCCCATGTCGAGCACGAGGGTGGCGCCGGTCATGATGGAGGAAAGCGCATTGCGGTCGAGTATGGACATCGTCGTGGTTCCTTTCGTTGGCTTTGACGGCTGCTATTCCGTCAAGTATCTTGACTATTAGCGCCGGGAGTCGAGATGGTCAAGGAGCTTGACGAAAACGGAGACCTGCCCGAGCATGTCGGCTGGCTGCTGTGGCAGGCGAACCGCGCCTGGCTCCAGGATTTCGTCGGCGCCATGCACGCGGCCGGTCACGGCTGGTTCTCCGACGCGCGCGCCGCCCTCATGGGCCATATCCCGCGCGACGGCATCCGCCAGTCGGCGCTGATCGAGCGGGTCGGCACCAGCAAGCAGGCGGTGCAGCAGGTGCTCGACGGGCTGGAGGCGGAGGGCGTGATCGCGCGCGTGCCGGACCCCGGCGACCGCCGCGGCCGGCTGGTGCGCTACACGGACAGGGGCCGCGCCGCCCTGCGCGACGCCGACCGCGTCAAGGCCGAGATCGAGCGGCGCTATGCGCAGCGCATCGGCCCCGACAGGATGGCCGCGCTGTCCGAGGCGCTGCGCGCGCTGGGGCAGGGGGGCTAGAGCATTTCCAGCAAAAGTGCGAAGCGGTTTTGCGTCCGGAAATGCGGCTACAAAGAGATAGAGCGGTTCTGCCGATTCCCTGAAAACCAGAACCGCTCTAGCCGCCTGCGACCGTCGCTCCCATTGCGCCGAATCGGTCTTTTCTCTAGAGCCTCGCCATGAGCAAGCACCCCGACACAGTCCTCATCATCGACTTCGGCAGCCAAGTCACGCAGCTGATCGCGCGGCGGGTGCGCGAGGCCGGCGTCTACTCCGAGATCGTGCCCTTCCAGTCGGCGGAAGAGGCGTTCCGGCGCATGGCGCCGAAGGCCGTCATCCTCTCAGGCAGCCCGCATTCGACGATCGACATCGGCAGCCCGCGCGCGCCGCAGGCGGTGTTCGAGGCCGGCGTGCCCGTGCTCGGCATCTGCTACGGCGAGCAGACCATGTGCGCCCAGCTCGGCGGCACGGTCGAGGCCGACGGCCACCGCGAGTTCGGCCGCGCCTTCCTCGACATCCGCGACGACAGCCCGCTGTTCGACGGCATCTGGGCCAGGGGCACGCGCCACCAGGTCTGGATGAGCCACGGCGACAAGGTGACGGCGCTGCCGCCAGGCTTCCGCGCCATCGGCACCTCGACCGGCGCGCCGTTTGCGGCGATCGCCGACGAGGGCCGCAAATTCTACGGCGTCCAGTTCCACCCCGAGGTCGTGCACACGCCGGACGGCGCGAAGCTGCTCGCCAACTTCGTCCACCGCATCGCCGGCATCGAGGGCGACTGGACGATGTCCGCCTACCGCCAGCAGGCGGTCGAGGCGATCCGCCGCAAGGTCGGCAAGGGCAAGGTGATCTGCGCGCTGTCGGGCGGGGTGGATTCCTCCGTCGCCGCGCTGCTGATCCACGAGGCGGTCGGCGACCAGTTGACCTGCATCCTCGTCGACCACGGCCTGATGCGCAAGAACGAGGCGGCCGACGTGGTCGCCATGTTCCGCCAGCATTACAACCTGCCGCTGATCCTGGTCGACGCCTCCGACCGATTCATCTCGGCGCTGGAGGGCGAGGCCGACCCCGAGCGCAAGCGCAAGACCATCGGCCGCCTGTTCATCGAGGTGTTCGAGGAGGAGGCGGGCAAGCTCGGCGGCGCCGATTTCCTCGCGCAGGGCACGCTCTATCCCGACGTCATCGAGAGCGTGTCCTTCACCGGCGCGACCTCGGCCACGATCAAGTCGCACCACAATGTCGGCGGCCTGCCGGAGCGCATGAACATGCAGCTCGTGGAGCCCCTGCGCGAGCTATTCAAGGACGAGGTGCGCGCGCTCGGCCGCGAACTCGGCCTGCCGGAGAGCTTCATCGGCCGCCATCCGTTCCCCGGTCCGGGGCTGGCGATCCGCTGCCCCGGCGGCATCACCCGGCAGAAGCTGGAGATCCTGCGCGAGGCGGATGCGATCTATCTCGACGAGATCCGCAAGGCCGGCCTCTACGACGCGATCTGGCAGGCCTTCGCCGTGCTCCTGCCTGTGCAGACGGTCGGCGTCATGGGCGACGGCCGCACCTACGACTTCGTGCTGGCGCTGCGCGCCGTCACCTCGGTCGACGGCATGACCGCCGACTTCTACCACTACGACATGGCCTTCCTGGGTGCTGCCGCCACTCGCATCATCAACGAGGTCAAGGGCATCAACCGCGTCGTCTACGACGTGACCTCGAAGCCGCCCGGCACGATCGAGTGGGAGTGAATTAGGGTGGTTTCAGACCATCCCGCTCCGTGCCGAAAATCGCACGAACGCTTTGACTGACAAGGATTTTTCTTCCTACCCCGTATCGCTGCATGTCACCCCAACCCAGCCACTTTGTTGGTAGCGATGTTGGTATGGCGCAGGATGGTCAAGAAACGGGCTTTCGCTACCAACAACCTCCTTTGTTGGTATGCGTTCGCCCCAGACCGGATGCGGATTTATGGGCGATCTCACTGATAAAGAACTGAAAAATCTGAAGCCGAGGGCCAAGCTCTACAAGGTGACGGACCGCGACGGGATGCACGCGGCCGTCACGCCCACAGGGGTCATCTCGTTCCGGTATCAGTACTGGGTGAACGGGCGGCAGGAGGTCTTGACCATCGGCCGATATAGCGCCGAGGCGGCGCGCAAGCTGACACGCACGCCCGATGCGCTGGAATACGGAATGGAGATGTCGCTTGCGGAGGCGAGGACGCTACTGGCACGCGCCCGCCGTCAGGTCGAGCGGGGCGAATCGCCGTCGAAAGCAAAGGTGGAAAAGTGCACCGCGTCAGCCGCAGCACTGACTTTCGGCGGATGGGCGGAAGCCTATTTCAAGCACAAAGCTGATCCCAAGTCGGGAGCCGAGAAACTGGCTGACAGCACCTTGGCGATGCGCCGATCCGTCTATGATCGCGCCATCGCCGGCGAGTTGTCGAAGCTCAAGCTGGGGGAGGTGACGCCGCAGCGCCTCAAACGCCTGTGCGATGAGGTTAAGGAGAGGCGCGGGCCGGCCGTTGCCGTTCACGTGCGCGAGGTCGTGTTGTTGGTCTTCCGCCACGCCCAGGGATGCGGGCTAGACGTGAGCAACCCCGCCGAGTCGATCCGCACAAGCGCCATCGCCACCTTCGAGCCGCGCGAGCGCGCCCTGTCCCCGTCAGAGGTCCGCGCGGTCCTGACGGCTTTGGATCATGTGGCGGCGGCTCCCACGCTACGTTCAGCGGTGAAGTTTGTCCTGCTGACCGGCGTCCGTAAGTCGGAGTTCACCGACGCCACATGGAAGGAAATCGACTTCGCCACCGCGCGGTGGACTATTCCGGCCGAGCGCATGAAGGCCGGCAAGGCGCATGTCGTCCCGCTGAGCGATCAGGCGCTCGACATTCTGATGGCGTTCCGCACCATGTTCGGTGCCAGCCGATACCTGCATCCCGGCCGGTACGATGGCGATACGCCGATCAGCAACGCCACACTCAACCGTGTGATCGACACGGTTGTAGAACGTATCCGGGAGACTGATCCTGACTTTCAGAGCTTCGGTGTTCACGACCTGCGCCGCACGTTTTCGACCGGCCTAAATCGCGCCAAGTTCGATGATCGTTGGATCGAGATGAGCTTGGCCCATGCGCCTCGGAACCGGATCGCGGCGATCTACAATGTGAACCGCTACCTCGCCGAGCGGAAGATCATGATTCAATGCTGGGCTGACATGCTCGATGCTTGGGTGAAGGGCGAATCCGCGAGGGAGCTGATCGCCGACGCGAAGCGACGTGCCGCCGAAGTCCATGATGATGAACTGGACGACGATCTCTGAATTACATGCGGCCCGCGTCCATTCTGTCAGCCGTTGTCATTGGTGGCCGCCAGCCGGCAGGATCGGCGATCCAGCGGTCAATGTCGGATTCATGCCATCCTGCACCGTTGATGCTGATCCTGAGTTGGGGCGGGAACGTGCCCTCGGCGATCTTGCGGTAGATGGTGGACCGCGACAGGCCGGTGCGGGCGAGAACGGTTTTCAGGCGGACGATACGGTCTGGTTGACGCATGGCTGCGCTGCCTCCTGCTGGTTGTTTCTGACGATCGCAGAGACCAGTGAGAGCAACGAATTATCATTGTGCAATAGATATTTAGGTGTCGTAGTAGTGTGGCGTAGAAATGGCGGTAAATAGGATGGTTGTACGTCCTACAATCCGATGCTCCTTCCCCTGCCGAGGCCGTGACTGAGGGCTAGTTGCCGACCAAGCCTCATCCCTGAGTCGAAATCCATGCTGATGCCGAGTTGCTTCTTGCGGCCTTCGAGCAGGGATTCAAGCTGCGGGTCGCGTTCGAGGCTTGCAACCATGTTGCCCATTTCCGCCCGCGCCGCCCTGTGACCGGAATAGTCGCCCGCCGCATATCGGCGCTCGCCAGACTGTTTGAGTTCCTGAAAGCGTTCCACGAAACGATCCGCACGGCGTTCCGGGCTGGTCCGAATCTCGGTTTCGAGCTGGAGGGCGCGGATGGCGCGATTGACCTTGCCCGATCCCGCCTCATGGGCAAGGCTCTCATCCTTGGCATAGGCCGCTTCCGCGTCCTGCCAGCCATAGGGGCGCACCCCATCGAACACCTTACGGGAATCGACCAGTTCCTCCCATTGTGCGGGGCTTGCCTTGCCCCCAGCGTCCTCGGCGTTGAAGACCTGGCCAATGGCATGGGCATGACGGATGAGCGCCATTCTGCGGGCGTGGCGCAAGGCATCCTCCGAATCTATCCCGGCCTCCTGTGCCACCGCCTCGATCTCCTGCCTTATCCCCCTGCCGGTCGTCTCCCTTGCCGGCCCTTCTGCGCCGTCACGAAGTTCGCGCACGCCGAAGATAATGTCGTCGATCCGATCAACGGCATTGCTCGGCACACGTATCTGTTCAATGGCAGCATCACGGGCATGGGAAGCAATACCGCGCCGCTCGGCATAGCTCTGCGCGGGCTCGTAGTCGGATGCCATGTCCTTTGCCCGGTCGCGCGACAGGATGTTGATGAGCTTGTCCTGACTGGCGAAGTCGTCGCGCCCATAGTGCAGGTCGATGCCGTCGCGGTGGCGTGACAGGGCGACATAGCTGCCGTGGGCATCCATGCCCCGTGTCGCCAGAACATGGGTGCGGTCCACGGTCATGCCCTGCGCCTTGTGGATGGTCGCCGCATAGCCGTGGTCGATGCGGTTATAGTCTTTCAGATCGAAGGCAATGGACCTGCCATCGTCTGTCTGCACGGTCATGCTCTGCGCGCTGACCTGCTCGATGGTGCCAAGTGTGCCGTTCTTCACGCCACCACCATCCTCGCCAAGCCCGCGCTCGTTTTGCAGGAACATGACGCGATCACCGGCGGCGAAGCTGCGTTCTCCGCGCTCGACCGTCACGCGCACATCCTCGCCAAGATCGCCAGCCTCCCGCATCCGGTCGCGGGCGGCCTCGTTGAGTTCGCGCACCTCCGCATTGGTGTGGGTGAGGATGATGCGGCTGCTGTCCGGCGCTGCCTGCCGCTGACGGTCCCAACGGTCGATCAGATCGTCACGCGCCTGTTCGACTTTGCGCCTCATGCACCATGTCGTGCGCGTCATAGGCATGGATCGCATTGGCGGTTTGGCCGGTTGCCAGATCGCGGGTGGCGTCACGCTGCCAGTCCTCACGCTGGCGACGGACCTCATGGATTTCGACGCCGCCGTGGCGGTCGTGGATAGAACGGAACGCCGCGCCCGCTTCGATGGATTGCAGTTGCTGCGGGTCGCCGACCAGCACGACCTTGGCCCCGGCATCGGCGGCATGGGACAAAACGCGCTCCAACTGCCGCGTGCCGACCATGCCAGCTTCGTCGATGACAAGCACATCGCGGGCGGTCAGCATGTCGCGGCCCCGCTTCCAGCCGTGTTCCATGCTGGCGATGGTGCGGGACGCGATGCCCGATCCGCTCTCCAGATTCTCGGCAGCGATGCCGGACAGGGCAACGCCGCGAACCTCGTAGCCTGACGCCTCCCAAGCCTCGCGCGCCACGCCGAGCATGGCGCTCTTTCCGGTCCCGGCATAGCCGACGACAATGCCAAGATCGCGCCCGTCCGTGACATGCGAAAGCGCGTCGGTCTGCTCGCCGGAAAGGACAAGGCCGCGCTGTTCGGCGCGCGCAAGTGCTGCCTCTCTATCGGCTTCGTTCACCTCATGGCGCTCGCGCTCCGCCATCATCTCGGCCGCGCGGTGCAACCGCTGTTCGGTCTCGATCATGTCGCGGGTGGTGAACCGATCCTCGCCGCGGCCGTCTTGTCCAAGCTCGACCAGATCGAGCGCGTTGCGCATCGCGCCCATCACCTCGTTGAACTGCTCGATCCCGTCGCTGTGCCGGTGCGCAAACATCGCCATGTCGCGCCGTGTGAAGGTCGATTGCTGATGCGTGATCGCGTCCAGCGCCACCGATGGATCGGCGATGATCCGCGCGCCGTTGTTCCGCGCGATCTCGCGGTGCATGTCGGCGCGGTCTGCGGCTTCGATCCCTTCGCCCTCGATCCGCTGCGCCGGTGCGCCGATCTGGCTTTGTGGCTCAAGCCCGATGCCCTGTGCCTCAAGGCTGCGATGGTCGATGCGCGCGTCAATGTCGAGTTCTGCCAGCCGCTCGTTGACATGCTCGGCCCAGCGTTCGCGCCACCGCTCCACCATCTCGGTGCGGTTCCAATCCCGCACCTTCGGGCCGAAACCGTTCTCGTCCACGCTGCGCATGGTGAGCATGACATGGGCATGGAGTTTCGGCATCCCGTCCTCGCCGATGTCCCAATGCACATTCAGATCGGCGATCATGCCCTGATCGACAAATTCGGCTTGGGCGAAGTCGCGCGCCAGTTCGATGCCCTGCGCCTGCGTCATCTCGCGCGGAATGGAAAACTCCACCTCGCGGGCAAGCTGCGCGTCCTTCCTGACCTCGGACGCCTCTACATCGTTCCAGAGCCGTTCGCGGTCGCTAAGATGCTCGGGCGCACCATCCGGCAGCATGACCTCGGAATGGACGACACCGCGCTTGTTGGAAAAATCCTGCACGCGGTCGATACGCTGGTCGCGCATCCGCGAAGCCGAACGGTAGGCGGCGGATGCCACCGCGCTCGATCCGGCCTTGCGGCCGATGACCTTGACGTGAAGATGATAGATCGCCATTGCGATCAAGCATTGCCACGGCCAAGCGCACGTCGGAACGACGTATAAGCGCGCCCTCCCTCGAAAAAATCTCGGGATGGACCGGGCCGTGCCACACCGTCCCGGCAACAATACTGCGTTCCGCCGTCCGCGCAACTATCATCGCTGCATCAACAGCTTATGGAGACGATGATGCGCAAACCAAGGGACTTTGATGCGGAACTGAAGGCGCTCGAAGACAAGGCGCGGGAACTGAAAACCCGCAAGGTGCAGCAGCTTGGCGAACTGGTGATCGCTACCGGGGCCGATGCGCTCACCGCCGATGAACTGGCCGGTGTGCTCGTCGCGCTGGCGGAAACCAACGATACCGGAAAGCGGGAGGCATGGGCGAAACGCGGCGCTGCGTTCTTTCAGGGCCGGTCGCGGCGATCTGCTCCGGCATCTGACCGCGACACTGGCGGCGCTCCAACGCAACCGGACAGCGCGCAACCGGCATCAGGCGCAACGGGCGCGGCATGACATGCGGACATGGCAGGTCGAACGCCGCAAGCGAACGCGCCATCTGATCGAACTCGGCGGCCTCGTCGTCAAGGCGGGCGTCGTGGACCTGACCAATGACGACCGCACCATGATCTACGGCGCGATGCTCTGGATGGCCGACAAGCTCAACAGCGAGGACGGCGAACGAGCGCGGGAACTTTGGGCCAGATTGGGGCAAGAGGCGTTCGCAGCGGAACGGCCAGCAGGCGCACATGACGGAACTCAACCGCAGCAGGATTGGGCGTAACCGATGGCGGGTGGCGCGGAGCCCCCACATATCGCAGCGCCACCCGCCATTGCGCTGCCTGGCGCGCAAAGCTCAAAGTGAAAGAACGTGCTCCAACGCATCGGCCAGTTCACGCCGTTTTCTGTCGGGCAACCGATCCAGGTTGCGCTGTTTCCACATAACGGCAGGCAGATACTGGGCCTTCGGTATCCCGAGGAGTTTCCAAACCGGTTGGCCTCGTTTGAAGCCGAGAAGGAAGCGCCGGTGATCTTCTGGCATGTCGGCGACCACCGTAGCGATGATCTCTTCCCGCGCGGCTTCAAGGTCTGCGAGGGCGACAGGTTCCTTTGTCATGCCGGCGAAGCCCCGCTCGAACTCCTCGCGGAGAGGTTTGCGGGTCGGGGCCAGAACTTCGGCCATCGGCCGATTGTGGCTGATGACGTAAACCAGGAAAGCGCGGCGCAGTTCGTCGCTCACACCCTCGTTTGCCAGAAGGCCGCGCACGTCGAAGAGGTCGCGAGGATGCTGGCGGTCGAACGCCGCCACGATCTTGCCCGCGTAGAGGTCGGCGAAGGACACAACCTGCATTTCGGCGAAGCCGAAGGCGTCTTCGACAGTGGGGACCACGCTCATCGCGATGGGATCATAGACTGCGCCGCGCAGCACCGGCGTCACCTCGATCTTGATCTGTACGTCGCTGGCGCGAACGATCAGCTTGGTGACGATATTCTCGCCGGCCGAACGCGAAGCATTGACCTTCGCGCCGGGTATACCCTGCTCGATCCGTTCCTTGATCCGCAGCATTGCAGCGTCAATTGCCGCTAGCGATGCGGCCCGATCTTCGACCGGCAGATAGGTCAGGTCGATGTCCACGGAGAGGCGCGGCATGTCGCGCACGAATAGGTTGATCGCAGTGCCACCTTTGAGCGCGAAAGTTCGCTCCTCCGCGACGGAAGGAAGGACACGAATGAGAAGAGCGACCTGCTGCCGATATGTGTCGAGGAAGGCCATGAGATTCATGAGCCCCCAAGATCGGACGGCACAGTGATATTGTAGCGCGGGTCGAGCTTGCCGCCTTTGACAAGGACGCGCTTGCCCGAACCCAAATCGACGCGGGACATATCGAGCCGGGATCGCCACGCATGGCGATGGCGGTCGGCAAAGAAGAAAAAGAGCCGCTTCGCCTTCACGCTGGTGCAAGCCTCAAGCAGTGTTTGCAGGCGGCGCGGACTTAAATCGCTCATCCCTTCCATCAACGCATCTACCTGATGGAAGCTCTCATGCTCGGGCAGTTCATCGAGCAATTCTAGAACGGCGCGCTCCTTGCTGGAATAGCGGATGGGTAAGGTTAGGCCGCCGGCACCGACCATGACAGGGTTGGGCTCGGGCGGTGCGTTGGCATCGCTAGGAAATAGTCGCAGGCTGTTGTGCCAATGGAAGGCCACGTCGAGCGGCAAGCTGGCCAGCCAGGTCGGCGGACGCTTCGGCCCGTAAAGATGGACCTCGCGCATCGCTGTCGAAAGGTAATGAGCGTAACCCTGCTGTTCGAGCGCGGTGCGCCCGCCAACGGTTAGTGGAAGGTCCAGTACCGCCTGGAGAGAGACGACCACCTGCTGCCAGGTGAGTGGCGCGAGCGAGCGGCGATAGACACGCCGCGCTGGACTGTGGAGCCAGCCGGAGCGCACATACTGGCTACGTAGCGCCGACGAGTAGCCGTGGGCTTCCATCCATGCGGCATCGACAAGGAGACCCTCGGGGAGTTCCTGCTGGAGCCGGTTTAGCTTGCTGCCAGAACGCATATCCATGCTTAGCATTTTGATAGATTTTCAAACCTATGTCTAGGTTTATGAATTTCCAACTTCGCAAAGTTAAGCTTAGCGTTTTCTCAAATGTGAAAACCGCGCCGGCTGTTACGACTCAACTGTTCGGAGTGGCAAGGCCCATTTCGACCAGAAACCGTGACGGCTGTTTGGTCCAACCGCGATAGCTGTTGGCACGGCTGAGGATAAGGGATTCCTTTGCGCGCGTGATCGCAACAAAGCAGTTGCGGCGCTCCTCCTCCATTTCCGGGCTATTATCGCCTTTCTGGCGGCTCTGGAACGAAGGCAATATGTCCTCCGCTAAGCCGATCAGATAAACGAAATCGAACTCGCGGCCTTTCGCGCCATGCACCGTCATCAAGGTGACTGTGTGTGCTTGAGGCGATGGTGCTTTCGAGCGGAGTTGAAGCTGTTGCAAAAACTCGTCGAGCGAGATGATGCTGCCGAAGTGCCGCCTGATGTCGGAGGAAATCTCACGCCATGCGGCGAGATCTTCCACCAAATCAGGGTCAGGATCATCGCCGGACGCCCGAGCGTCCAACTCCGTCAGCATCGTGTCGATGACGCTCTTTGCGGAAGCTGGATCAAGACGGCCTGCGGTCTCAAGCAGCCTGGCGTGTGGCGAGGAAGCGCCGATCTCGCCAGTGGCTGCGGTAATCCATGTGCTGAAATAGCCCGAACCGCTGGCCTCGGCATCTGATAAGACCTGCCCAACGGCGATCTGTATATCGGCAAAGCGATTAAAGGCGTCAATCAAAACAGCAAGATTGCGCCGGTCCAATGGGCGCACAGTCTGGACAAGACAGGCGACCATCCATCGAATTTCAGCAGACAGGAAATCGTCGCGGCGCTGCGCGATGACGGCAGGCACCTGTGCAGCTTGAAACGCCTTTAGCATTTTTTCGAGTGACGCGCGGGTTCTGGCGAGAACGGTGGTCTGGCTCCATTGGTCCCTGCCGCGCGCGGCGATCTCCTCGGCGATCTCCTCGGCCTCAATCTCATCGGTTTCAAAGACGCGGAGTTGGATGTGGTCCTGCTCCGGGAGTTTCAGGTCGGTCTTGCCCGCAACCAGCGGCTTCTTCGTCTCTGTCCTTTGGACGTTATATGCCACAAGCCGGTTCGCGGCGGCGACGATAGCAGGTGGGCAACGGTAATTCGTCGGGAGTTGGATCAGCTCCGGCTGAAAATCGGCGCGGAAGCGTTGGATTTGCCGGAAACTTGCTCCGTTCCACTGGTAGATAATCTGGTCGTCGTCGGCGACCGCAAACACGTTTTTGAAGTCGTTGCCCGCCATCGTGCGAATGAGCCGGTATTGGCCATCGTTCGTGTCCTGAAACTCGTCCAGCAACCAATAAGGATAGGACCGGCGATAGCGGGCGGCGATGGCGGGGAATGTCGAGAACAGGCGAAATGCCTCGAAGATGAGAGAGTTGAAGTCGAGGACGTTCAACCGGCGCAATTCGCTTTCGTAAGCCTCATAGGCTTGCGCGATGGCTTGGGCGTCAGCCGCGCGCGTGAGGCGCGACACCACATCCTTGGGTTCGATCAGCAGCGTTTTCATGCGGTCGATCAGACCAAGATAGCGCATGCCGTCCGCGCCCATGTCCGCGCGTTTCAGTGCATCCTCAAGCACTGCCTTGCGGTCATCGTCCTGTGAATAGATTGCAAAGTCCGGCTTGATACCAAGATGGATGCCGTGCTGGCGCAGCACCTGTCCGCAGAAACTGTGGAAGGTGCCGATATTGGCGCGTTCCTCAAGGCCAGGAACGAAGTTCGCAACGCGCTCCTTCATTTCATCGGCGGCCTTGTTGGTGAATGTGAGCGCCAGAACGCGGAAAGACTGATCGCGTCCCTCATCCAACAAGCGCGCGATGCGGCATGTCAGCACCTGCGTCTTGCCCGACCCCGGCCCCGCAAGGGCCAGCATGGCACCTTCACCCCAGCCAACGGCTTGGCGCTGGATTTCGGTCAGCTTCGCAAGTGCGGTTTCGAGGGGATTATCGATCATGTTAGCCCCCGTAGGTCTGCGATGGAGTCGCGGAAGGCTTGTGGCATACGGCCAGCGAGCGCCGCGTTTCCGCGCATCATGTCCACGAGAGCGGCCGCATATCCGGTTTTGTGGTGGCGCAATAGGTCGAGCAACGCTGCTGCATCTGCCGTCGTCGCAGCGGCCACTCCTGCCTGCGTCAATGCGGCCCTGAGTTCTACCTCAAGACCATCGGCGATCATCTGTGCCTCAATATCGTCGGCGACGTGAGTGCGGCAGTGGGCCGCCACGAAAGCGGGAGGGAAATCCCTCACCTCGATGCTTCTGCAATATCCCTGTCCTGCGCCGTCGCCGTCGAAAACCGCCAGCCACGGAATCGAGAGCGCGCGAGCGAGCGCGGCAAAGATAGCAGGATTGCCGTTGTTCTGGGCGTCGATCACCGCAACGCCATGCTCGTCAAGGTCATAGCCGAGTTCACGCGCCATTGCGTGAACCAGTAGATATTCGGCCTGCCCCTCCACGATGAACCAGCGACGGGCGAAGAAGATTTCACCGCGAATCCGGCGCGCGAAGGTCTCGAGCGATCTCAACTCGTCGTCGCTGATGTAGAGCAAGGCGCGGTCGTGCAGGTCGCGCAGAACGCCGTGGATCACGGCCCTGTCGGCATGGGTGCCGTAGCAAGCCAGCAAGGCCCGGTAGGGGGCCTGTTCGAGCTTGCCGTGAACGGTCAGCAGTTCTGCCGCACGATCATATTCCATCGTGCCGCCGCTACCGGCGATCACGGCATCCAAGTCAGCAACGTGCGGGATGCGCGCGGAAAAGCTCGACGGCAGCGAGCAAACCTCGGTGCCGTTGTCGGTCAGGCGGACAAGCCGCAAGTCACGAAACGGCACATGCTGCACGAAGTAAGGCGAGTGTGTCGTGATAATCTTCTGACCCGGCAGCGCGTTGATATGACTCCACAGGGTGCGAGCAGCCTGCGGATGCAAGTGCGTTTCCGGTTCTTCGAGCGCCAGCACCGGCGCGCTATCGGCCTCGTATAGTTCGGTCAGCAGATGTTCCACGAACGCCTGAAACAGAAAGATGACGGATAGGCTCTGCACGCCTTGGCCGTGCCGTTGCAGCGGGAGCCACGGCCAATCAGGCTCGTTGCGGAGGATGATTTCGGCCTTGGAGAGCAAGTCCCACGATTTGAGAGGGACAAGGCGCAAATCGACTCCGCCGTCGCGGTCGCGCGCCGCAACGCGCGTTGCGCCCGACAGGGTGCCAGCGATTTGCCCAAGGCGGGGATCAGCCTGCAAGAGCTTGCGATTGAGAAGGTCAAGGACGCGCTGAACCTTGGTTTCGAGCGCCGATGGAATCTCCATCGCCTTGAGCAAGCGGCCCCAAAACTGGGAGCGCGGCGAAAACTCGTCGTCCACGTCCCGCAAGGCACCGAGATAGAATACCGGCAGATACTGCCAGAAGCGTTCGAGATTCATGCGCCGTGCGGAGCCGCCGACCAGCGGCGCACGGCCAGCGTTCAGGAAAATCCATGAAGGCTCGAAGTTCCCTTCGGCCTCGTTCCATGCGCAGCTCGCACGCAGGATGATAAAGGTCTTGCCGGTCGTGGGGTCGGTTTGAACGATCTCGTCAAGGTCTTGCTGAAGTGCGTCGGGCCATTCGCCCGCCGCCTGTTCTTCGACGCGGATTTCAATGGAGACGCCCGGCGGAGCCTTGGGATCGGCATTTTCGTCGGCAAGGTGAACATCGTATTCCGCAAAGCCGGTGCCGCGCTGACCCCAGCGACGGGTCAGAACAATTCTGATGGCATCGAGGATGGCGGTCTTACCGGCATTGTTCGGGCCGATCAGGACGGTGGTTTCATTGAGATCAAGGTCGAGCGCCTTGATCGAACGGAAATTCTCAATGGTGAGGCGGCTGATGCGCATTACGCACCGCCTGCCGAATGGCTGTCCCGCCGCACCAGTCGGGCGGCGTTCGGGTCGTATATATAATGCGTGATCGTGCCGTCCCTGATCTTCTCCACAGCGTCATCTATGACGAACACCGGCACGAGGAACCATTCGCGCGGAATGACAGGATTACCGAAACGGTCCTTGATTTCGATGTCCAGTTGCGCGGGCGCGAAGATGCGGTGGATCAGGTTTTCCAGCTTGGTGCGGTTGATATTATAGAGCGTGTAGGTGGCGACGATCTCCACGTCCGCCAGAAGAAAAGTGGCATCCAACTTGGCGTTGGCGATGCGACGCGCCACGTCACCGCCCGTCACGCCGATCTTGTGCAGCACCTCGCGGTTGGTCGCGACGGTCGGATGGTCGGACTTACTGCGCAGCACGTAGATGGTGCCGCTGGCCAAGTCGCTATCGTCGCTCTCCCCTGCGAACAAAGGACCGGCGCTCGGCTCGGACACGCGGCGGCTGGTTTCGTCCTTGTAGAGCGCGCGTTGCAGGGACCGTAGCAACAGGTTGCTCTCGGTGCCGTTGGAATAGATGACGCGAAGGCGGGCATCGCTCTCACCATTGGGTGCTTTGAAGGGTTCGCCGACTTCGGCGACGTAGGCGATCTGGCCGCTAAGGATGAAAAACTCCCCGGCCCGGATGTCAGTTTTCAGGAATCCCGCATCCTTACGGATGGGCTGGGTGATGCGTGCGCCGCTGCCGATGTCGGCCTGCACGGCGTCGAATAGCGGCTTGAAGCGGTCGAAGTCCTCGCACCGCTCCCGATTGGCGATCTCCTCGGCGGCGCGCTTTTCGGCGGCGGAACGAACATGGCGCAAGGCTGTGATGTCGTCCGCCTCGGCGTCCACGCCAAGCTGCGTCAGCAGCTCGTCATCGCTGATGTCCTCAAGGGTTTCGGCAATGACTGGCGCGGCACCGTCCAGCAATCCCTGATGGTCGAGTGGTTCCAGCAGGGCGCGAATGTCCGGCTGGGCGCGCAGCCGGTCGAGCCGCACGGCATACAACCGCTCGAAGATGTTGAGTCCTTCGCCGTGGCGGGGGTTGTGGCCGTGCTGTTCGACAAATCGCTGGATTTCCTCAAATCCAGCGATGATGCGTTCCTCGCGCGGGGTGCGCACGGAATCCTTCTTCGCCTCGACCTCAACGCCAAGCTCCGCCAGCAGGGCATCATCGTCATCGGTGAAGCCGTTAGCCACGGGCGGCCTCCGCCTTCATGCGGGCCAGGAAGGCGACACCTTCGGCCATGCGCTTTTCCCATGCGTCGGGCGACGTGATGGAAGGCAGGCGTCCGCGTTCCTGCTTGAACTTCAAGGCGCGCTTGGCCAGATCGCGCGCTTCCTCCAGCGTCAGGCTGGTGCGCTTGGCGGCGATGGCGGCGGCAACGGTTTTCAGGCTGTCCTCGCTCATGGTCTTGGCGAGGATGGCATATGCCTCCCCAAAGGGGTTGATGCGGTCGATCAGGTCGATGTCCAACTCGCGCACGTCCATTGCGAACTTGCGCACGCCGTCGATCAGCGCGGTATTGGCGCTCGGCTCCCCGCCATCATCGCCAAGGGCGACCTTCTTGGCCTGCTGGGTGAGATTGATGGCGGCGATAGCGTGCTGGCGCACCGCCTCTTGGTCGTCCTCGTCCAGTTCGGGGTATTTGTCCTTGATGATCTTGCCAAGGCGCACCTGCGTCAGCTCCTCGGGGACCAGCTCCTCGTCAAACAACCCGCGTTCGATGCTCGGCTTGTCCTGGACGAAGGTGGCGATCACCTCGTTTAAATCCTCACGGCAGATGCGCGCGGCCTCGGGAGACTTGGGTTCGGCGAGGCCCTTGATCTCGATCTGGAATACCCCGCGCTCCTCGTGGAATCCGACATTGCACTTGTCGGGATCGTAGCCGCCCTCGCCGTAGTCGAAGCCCGGCGTGGCTGTGCTGGTGGTGGGGTTCTTCGGCTTAAACTCGAAGCGCGGGGCCAGCACCTGTTCCATCAACAGGCTGGCGGCAATAGCTTTGAGGGTGTCGTTGACGGCCTCGGTCACGGCGGATTCCGCCGCATCCGGCTCGGCGATCAGGTTGGTGAAGCGCGCGCGGGTCTTGCCCGGCGCGTCTCGGGTGGCGCGCCCGATGATCTGCACGATTTCGGTCAGGCTGGCGCGGTAGCCGACAGTCAGCGCGTGTTCGCACCAAATCCAGTCAAAGCCCTCCTTGGCCATGCCAAGGGCGATGATGATGTCCACATGGTCGCGGTTGTTCTTCTGCACGGGGTCTTTGAGCGCGGAAGCCACCTTGTCCCGTTTACCGGGATCGTCGTCCACAAGGTCGGCAATGCGCAACGTGCGCCCCTCGGGCGTCCTGACCAACTGAAAGCCGGTCGCGGGGTCGGTTCCCTGCCAGTCGCCCAGCGCCTCGATAATATGCTCCACCTCCCTGATCTTGTCCTTCGTGCTTTCGCGCGAATTGACGTTGGGGATGTGGACGATGGTTTTTTCGGCAGGATCGAGGACGGCAAGGATGTCGTCGGCATAGGCGCCGGAATAGAAGAAATAGCCGATGTCGAGCTGTTTCAGATACTCGTAGCCGTTGAGCTGCTCGTAATAGGTATAGGTAACGCTATCGAACTTGGACTCGTCCTGCGGGGCAAGCACAGCCTCGGCGTCGCCGCGAAAATACGAGCCGGTCATGGCGACGATATGCACCTTATCGCGGGCAATGAACTGGCCCAGGTGCAGGCCCAACTTGTTGTCGGGGTTGGCGGAAACATGGTGGAACTCATCCACAGCGATCAGGCGGTTGTCGAACGCCTCGATGCCGAACCTATCCACGGCAAAACGAAACGTGGCATGGGTGCAGACCAGTACCGTGTCGTCGCTTTCCAGAAACGCGCCAACGGAATTGACCTTGCCGCCATTATCGGCACCTGGCGCATTGCACAGGTTCCATTTCGGCTGCACCTGCCAGTCAGCCCAAAAGCCGAACCTGGACAGCGGCTCATCCGCGAAGGACGATCCGATGGTCTTTTCCGGCACGACGATGATGGCCTGCTTCAAGCCCTGATTGGCCAGCTTGTCGAGCGCGATGAACATGAGAGCACGGCTTTTGCCGGAAGCGGGCGGCGACTTGATGAGCAAGTATTGCTCGCCACGCTTCTCGTAGGCGCGTTCCTGCATCGGCCTCATGCCAAGGGCATTGGCCTTGGTCGAGCTGCCGTTGCGGGCATAGGAAACCGAAACAGACGGAACTGATCGCTTGTCAATGGTCACGCGCTTGCCCCCGCCTTGCGTTTCTTCGCCGCTCCCGCGCCTGCGGTCATCTTAGTGTATAGCTCGAACAGCTTTTCCAGCCGCTCCGTGTCGTTCCTGAATCGCCGTCCGATATAGATGCGCTCCAACACTTCATCGTTGCGCTCGTGCGCTTCACGCAAGTTATCGGGCATTTTGCTCTCGCCATTCTTGACCTCGTAAAGCTCGGCGATGGTGGCGGGAAAATGCGCCTCCCTCGCCAGCAGGATGTCCTCGGCGCAACGGGTCAGGTCCGCCTTGTTTTTCTCGGTTAGAGTCGGCACCGGAAAGGTGTTCCAGCCAAGGGTGTTGGAATAGGAAAAGTCCGTGCGCATCCGCACGCAGACGGTGCCAATCCACACCCAATGCAGGCGTGATGCGATCAACGCCATGTTCCAAAGGGGCGCGTCGTAAAGTGCATAATTCTTATTGTTGACGGTTGTGCGATTGTCGATCAGACCGCATGGCAAATATGGTCTGTTCTCCGAAGAAATTGCAGCAGCCACCACTGTATGAGAACGTCCGATGTTCATTTCACGCATTTGATGGGCGCGTGATGCCATTTCATTCGCGCCCTTGTCGGGACTGGCTAAGCGCATTTGACGCACGGCCCCAATCCGGATTTCTATACCCGGAATACGCATCGCTTCATCTAGGTTGGAGTCCTCAATCCAGAGGCAATATCGCTCTATTCCGCGAATGAACTCGGCACCGCCATAGTTTTTCCTGATGAAACGATCATGCTGATCTTTACTTAGGCTGAGCTTGTGAACCTCGTCGAATTTCAGTAGCAGATGCCCTCCATCGTAGGGCATATTGCCTCTCACCATAGGAGCAAGTTCTGATATGGTGGATCGCGCCTGACTAACCTCAATATTGGGGCCAGAAACGAGATAGGCGTTAATATTCTCGACATCTTTGACTATAGAGGCATCATTGTCGGCCGGCGAGAAAAGCTGTCGCAGCTTTCCCGCGTGATTGGATATGCCAACGATGACGACGGTGACACCAGCCTTGTGACTCGCAAGGTTCGCCCATTTGAATGAGGTATGCGCGAAAGCGATTTCATGGCCGGTGTCAAAAATCAGTGGCCAGAGAATCGGCACCTGCTGGCCCTGACAGATACTGTTGGTGGACACGAAGGCCGCTACCGCATTGGTGTGCGTACCGTAGTCCGCCGCCTTCATAAACCACCCGGCAACGTAGTCGAGCGACTTCCAGCCTTTCGTACGATGCTCGAAAATGGCCTGTAGGTCCGACTTCTGTTCGTTGTCCTGCCATGTGGAGCCGAGATACGGCGGGTTGCCGCAGATGTAAGTCTCCCCACCCTCATTGGCGAAACCCACCGTCGCCTGATCGAGGGGCGCACCAAAAAAGTCGTCCGAAAAAATCTTCCCTCCACCGCGTCCGGCTGGTTCGCAGATACTAAGCCAGTCCAGCCGCAACGCGTTGCCGCAGGTAATCCAGTTCTGCGCGTTGAGCGGCAGAAACTCGGCCAGGGCAAGCCGCTGTCCGCGATACATCACGTCGCACTGGAACTCCGCGATGATAAGCGCGAGGCGTGCGATCTCGGCGGGAAAATCACGCAGCTCGATGCCGCGAAAATTGGTGAGTGGAATATCGGACGCGCGGCCTACATCGCCACGCCGCCGGTTGATCTCGGCCTCTATGGCCCGCATTTCCTTGTAGGCTATGACAAGGAAATTGCCGCTGCCGCAAGCAGGATCAAACACGCGGATTCTTGCCATGCGGTTGCGCAAGTTCAACAGCTTGCGCGGGTTATCGTCGGCCTCGGCCAAATGCGCGCGCAAATCGTCCAGAAAGAGCGGGTTCAAGACTTTCAGGATGTTGGGAACGCTGGTGTAGTGCATCCCCAGTGCGCCGCGCTCCTCATCGTCGGCGACGGCCTGAATCATTGACCCGAAGATGTCGGGGTTAATCTTGGTCCAGTCCAAGCTACCGATGTGTAGCAGATAAGACCGCGCGATACGGCTGAATCTCGGCACGTCGAGACTGCCAGAAAATAGTCCCCCGTTTACGTAGGGGAAGGGTCGCGCCCAATTGCGGATATTTGCGGCTTCGTGATCCTCCTTCCGTGTATTCATCGCGCGGAACAGTTCGCCGATCACCTCATGGGTGTTGGAACTATCCCGGTCACTCATCTTCTCGATGGTGCCGGTGAAGGGATAGCTGGGGTGAAAGATGTCTGTATTCTCTGCGAAAAAGCAGAAGATCAGCCGGGCCATGAAATGATTCATGTCGGGGCGGCGTTCGGCGCTGCCCCATTCGGGATTGTCTTTCAGCAGCTCCACATACAGCCGGTTAAGGCGGCTGGTGGCGCGGATGTCGAATGAACTGTCCCGCACCTGCTTGACCGTGGTGATCCCGGCAAGCGGCAGGAAGAAGCCGAAATGGTCGGGGAACGCAGCATAGGCACAGGCGACGGTTTCACCGGACTCGATGTCCTCGGCCTCGAAAGTATCGCCGTCCGTGGCGAGGATGAACTTGGCCTTTGCCTTCGCGGTGGCGGGGCTGGCTCGGAGCGCGGCAAGAGTTGGCGTTACCGTGCCGGGGGCTGCGACGGCAATGTGAATGTTGTTTCGTTGGAGGACGCCATCGGGCAGGTCGGACGCATTGGTCGATCCGGCGCGCAGCCGTTTGATCGTGGTATCCTTGTTCCCGAAGGCTTGCAGAAAGAGATAGGGGAACTCCTCGGCGTCGAACGGCTGCTCGGCGAGCCTGGATATTGCCTCCTCAATCTCAACTGCGTTCATCGTTTCCCCCGCATTCCGTGGTCGTTGGCCGGAAAGGCTCGACCTTGATCTTCTTGGCCCGGCGCATGACCTCGGCCAGCTCGTAATCGAGCTGCCGGATCAGCCATTCGCGCGCGGGCGTGCCGAACGCCTTTTCCAGCCTGACGGCCATCTCCGGCGAGATGCCCGACCGGGCGTTCAGCAGGTTGCTGAGGGTCTGCCGATCAACACCGAGAACCTTCGCGGCATCGGTGACGCTCAACCCGTTCTTCTCAAGGCAATCCTGCCGGATTGTCGTTCCTGGGTGCATCGCCTGTCGATTCGCATTCACCTAGCGGGGGAAGTGTAGGGTGATAATCGACACTCGACAAGCTCCAGATGGTGATGTAGTCCTGCGGTATCATTCTTGGAAATCCGCTTTCAGAGCGGATTCATCGATATGATACGGCAACCTGGCTCCGGCGCGGCTCTGCATATGCCTATCCTCGCTAACGCTCCCTCGTCGGACACTGCTTCCGGCGCGCGCGGGGAGGCATCCGCTCTCGAAGTTCCACCTTCTTGGACTACATTCTCGCGATGCTCGTTTATGATGCGCGCGCGTTTATGGCGGAAGGGTCGCCATATAGAATCCGCGAATCCCGCCCCCTTGGCTTGGTGGTATCGCAGTTGGTATGAGTTTGGAGCACGAGCGGAAAGCTCAACAACTACAATGAGAACTCAAGCCTATTGACCATCGAGTGGGAGTAGGTGCGCGCTCAGCGCCACCTGCCCGAAACTGTTCGTTAACCGCGAATGCGACGCGTCTGCCTGCCTTAAGCGGCGGGTAATGGCGGCTGCATAGCCTCCGTCTCACCGGACTGGCGTCGGCACCCTGCCGATGCGGGACGGCGGGCATGGGGGACTTGGGCATGACGAACGGGGAAATCTGGGCGCAGGTGCGTGCGCAGGCCGAGCTGACGCCGGCCGTCTACGGCGCGGTCGACTTCGACATGCTGCCGGAGCGCTTCACCGGCACGCCCGGCGAGCCGAACGACCTCTCCTCGGCCGGCGAGGAGATCCGCAACCGCATCCTTGCCGATACGGCCCTCGTCGACCGCATGCGCGCCTACACCTTCATGGGCGACCGCATCGCCGACCGCTACGCCGCGCTGATGCCGCAATACGGCTTCCGCGGCCTCGTGCAGATGCTGGTGCAGGCCTGCGACGGCGGCATCGAGGCGGTCAAGGACGCGCCCGAGGAACTCGCCGCCTTCATCGGCGCGATGGAGCGCGTGCCGGCTTGGCTCGACATGAACCTCGTCGAGGAGGGCGCCCGCGTCGAGCGTGCGGAGGTCGCCGTCGTCAGCCCGTATTCGCTGCGCGCCGCCTTCATCGCCACCTTCATGAACAAATATGCCGCGCTGCCGATGGCGCTCACCGGCACGCTGTCGAACGAGAACGCCGCGCGCCGCGTCAAGGAGACGGCGACTTTCTTCTCGACCTCCGTGCTGCCGGGCGCGCTGGCGCGCGGTGGCGCCGGCTTCAAGGCGGCCGCGATGGTGCGCCTGATGCATTCGATGGTGCGCTTCAACGCCATGCGCAAGGGCCGCTGGGACGTCTCGGTCTACGGCGTGCCGATTCCGCAGGTCGACCAGATGCCGGCCGGCCTCATCGGCATCACGCTGATGGCGACCAAGATGGTGCAGGCCGGCCGCACCGAGTTTACCCGGCAGGAGCGCGCCCGCGTCGAGCTGAGCCGCTACCGCTGCTACCTGCTCGGCCTGCCCGAGCCGCTGCTCGGCACGACGCCGGAGGAGATCGTCACGCTGATGGCGGCGCGGCAGGCGACGCTGCGCTCCGGCTTCGACGACGCCACCTGCGGCGCGCTGCTGCGCGCCACCATCGGCGCCTATTTGCCGTCGGACAGGACGTGGCGCTCGCGCCTCTTCGACACGTTCGAGCGCGGCTTCTCCAAGATCCTGTTCGTCAAGCAGTTCTTGGCCGGCGACATGGGCCGCGCGGCCGAAATCGGCGTGCGCATCGGCGGCTTCG
This sequence comes from Hyphomicrobiales bacterium, assembly GCA_017305835.1. Lineage (GTDB taxonomy): Bacteria > Pseudomonadota > Alphaproteobacteria > Rhizobiales > Rhizobiaceae > RCIO01. The sequence continues at coordinate 17,048 of JAFKJY010000085.1, read as the reverse complement.
ACCGCTTCGCCTTCGCTGCCTGCGCGGCGATCATCGCGACGCGGCTCGGCGCCTACAGGCTCGCGGGACGGCTGCCTTTCCTCGCGGGGCTGGCCGACCGCCGACTGGTCGCAACCATCGAGCGGCAGCTCGCAGCCCTCGGCCACGCCCATTTCGAGAGCGACGCGTCGAGCTACCGCCCGGCCGTGCCCGCCCGGCAGGGCGCGACGCACCCCTGAGGCGGCGCGTCCTGCGTGCGGCCATCGGTCCGCGCGCAGGGCGGATGCGCCCACTGGCGCGGTTGCGGGACTCGTCGTAAGGCGAGGGCGGCGCGCGCATCGTGCGCCGCATCCTTCCGGGGTTCCGAGGCGTGACGAAGGCGATCCTGCTGGCTCTGCTGGCCTATGCCGTATGGGCATGGGGCGACGGGTTCACCAAGTCGCTCGGCGGCGAGCTGCCGGTCTTCGAGATCGTCTTCTTCATCTCCAGCTTCTCGGCCCTGACGATCATCCTGACGCGGCCGCGCGAGGAGCGCTGGCGCGACTTCTGGCGCATGGAGCGGCCCTGGGTGATCCAGGTGCGCGCGGCGGCCGGCGTGATCTCCGGCTTCTGCGGCGTCTATGCCTTCACCACCATCCCGCTGGCCGAGGCCTATGCGCTGATCTTCCTCGCGCCGCTGTTCATCACGGTGCTGTCGGTGGTGGTGCTGCGCGAGAGCGTCGGGCCGTGGCGGTGGGCGGCGGTCGTCGCCGGCTTCGCCGGCGTGCTGCTGGTCGTGCGGCCGGGTTTTCGCGAGCTTCATCTCGGCCATCTCGGCGGGCTGACCGTCGCCTCGATGTTCGCGATCAGCCAGATCCTGCTGCGCTCGCTGGCGAGCCGCGAGCGCTACACCGCCATGTTCGGCACCGGCTTCCTCTACAACATCACCGCCTACGGCATCGTCGCCTTCGCCGCAGGTTTCGTCGTGCCGGACCTTTCGCAGCTCGCCCGCCTCGCCACGATCGGCATCTGCTCGGCGAGCGGCCAGATCATCCTGCTGCGCGTCGCCCGCTTCGCGCCGGCCAACGTGGTGGCGCCGATGCACTATTCGCAGATCGGCTGGGCGGTGCTGATCGGCGCGGTGTTCTTCGACGAGGTGCCGGACGGGCTGGCCTTCGTCGGCCTGGCCGTGCTCGCCGGCGCCGGGCTGCTCACTTTGCTGCGCGAAAAGGTGCGGCTGGGCACGGTCCAGTGGAACCCGTTCATCCGCAACCGGGTGTGAGCCCGCGCAGGCCTCAGCCGCCTGCTCGCGCCAGCACGCCGCCGGCCATCGGCTTCGGCACGCCCGTCGTCGACGGGAAGCTCTGCGGCAGGCCGCGCAGCGAGCGGACCGCGAGATAGGCGAAGCACTCCGCCTCCACCGCGTCGCCGCGCAGCCCGACGGCCTCCGCCGGGGTCGCCTCGACGCCGGCACGCGCGGCGATCTCGCGCATCAGCACCGGGTTCCGCCGCCCGCCGCCGCATACGATCAGGCGGGTCGGCCGCCGCGGCAGCAGGTCGAGCGCCCTGCCGACCGCGGCGGCCGAGAAGGCCGTCAGCAGCGCCGCGCCGTCGGCGAGGTCCTTGCCGTCGGCCATCGCGGCGGGGAAGTCGAAGCGGTCGAGCGACTTCGGGTAGGGCGCTGAAAGCCACGGATGCCGCAGCAGATCGGCGAGCCGCGCCTCGTCGACCTTGCCGGAGGCGGCGATGCGGCCGTCGCGGTCCATCTCGCCCATGCCGTGGCGGCCGACCCAGTCGTTGACCGGCGCGTTGGCCGGGCCGGTGTCGAAGGCGGCGATCGTCTCGCCGTCGCACCAGGTGACGTTGGCGACGCCGCCGAGATTGAGGATCGCGGTCTCCGGCCCGGCGCCGATGCGCCGCAGCATGGCGCGGTGGTAGACCGGCGCCAGCGGCGCGCCCTGGCCGCCGGCCGCGACGTCGGCCGAGCGGAAGTCGTAGACGACGTCGGCGCCTATGATCTGCGCCATCAGCGCACCGTCGCCGAGCTGGCGAGTGCGTCCCCTGCGGTCGTCTAAAGGCGCGGCATGCAGCACGGTCTGGCCGTGGAAGCCGACAGCCGCGATGTCGGCCGCCGCGTATCCGTGCTTCTTCAGGAAGGCGTTGACGGCATGTGCCTGGCCTTCCGTCAGCACGCGCTCGGCCTCGCGGAAGATCGCCGGCTCCGGTCCCTCGAAGCGCCAGGCGCGCGCCGCCTCCAGCGTGCGGCCGAGCAGCTCGCGCACCCCGGCGGGGTAGGGCGCCAGCTCCCACGGGCCGAACGCGGCGATCGTCTCGCCGTCGGTCCTCAGCATGGCGATGTCGATATTGCCGTCGAGCACGGTGCCCGTCATCAAGCCGATCGCCCAAACCGGCGTCATGCGGAGGTCTCCAGGCTGGCGGGGCGACATCTGGCCGGCCCGAGGCCGTGCGTCGCGAATTGCCGGTGATTCTGTTGCCGAGGCAGGCTATCACACCGCCGGCCGGCTTGCGCCAGCCGCCCCGAATCCCATCTCGCAGGATCCCTCGATCATGACCGAACTGCCGCAGACGCCCGCCGCTCTCGAAGGTGTGCGGGTGCTCGACCTGAGCCGCGTGCTGGCGGGGCCGTGGGCCTCGCAGAATCTCGGCGACCTCGGCGCCGACATCGTCAAGGTCGAGAGCCTCGACGGCGACGACACGCGCCTGTGGGGGCCGCCCTTCTGCGAGCCCGAGGGCGGGAGGCCGGCGGACGCGGCCTACTACACGGCCTGCAACCGCAACAAGCGCTCCGTCTGCATCGACTTCTCGCGGCCGGAGGGTGCCGCACTGGTGCGCGAGCTCGCCGCCGGCGCCGATATCGTGATCGAGAACTTCAAGGTCGGCGGGCTCGCCAAATACGGGCTCGACTACGCCTCTCTGCGCAAGGTCAATCCCGGCATCGTCTACTGTTCCGTCACCGGCTTCGGGCAGAGCGGACCCTATGCCTCGCGCGCCGGCTACGACTTCCTGATCCAGGGCATGGCCGGCCTGATGAGCATCACCGGCCTGCCCGACGGCGCGCCGGGCGGCGGCCCGGTGAAGGTCGGCGTCGCGGTCTGCGACCTGTTCACCGGCATGTATGCGACAGTGGCGATCCTCGCCGCGCTGCGCCACCGCGAGCGCACCGGCGAAGGCCAGCACATCGATTGCTCGCTGTTCGATACGCAGGTAGCGATGCTGGCCAACCAGGCCAGCAACTGGCTGGTCGGCGGCATGAACCCCGGCCGCATGGGCAACAGCCACCCCAACCTCGTGCCCTACGCCACCTATCCGGTGAGCGACGGCCACGTCATCATCGCGGTCGGAAACGACCGCCAGTTCGGAAAGCTGTGCGCGGTCTTGGGCGCACCCGAGCTCGCGACGGACCCGCGCTTCGCCGTGCCCAGCGCGCGCGTCGCCAACCGCGGGGCGCTGGAGGACGCGCTGCGTGCCAAGCTCGCCGGCTTCACCCGCGCGCGCATCATCGCCGCGCTCGAGGCGGCCGGCGTGCCCTGCGGCCCGATCAACGGGGTCTCCGAGGTGTTCACCGAGCCGCATGCGCTGGCGCGCGGCGTCGAGGTCGCGCTGGAGCGGCCGGAGGGCCACGAGATCCGCACCGTCGCGTTTCCGGCCAAGCTGTCGGCGACGCCGGCGACCTACCGCATCGCGCCGCCCGTGCTCGGCGCCGACACGCGCGCCGTGCTCTCCGGCCTGCTCGGCCGGCCCGAAGCCGAGATCGAGCGGCTGGTGGCCGAGGGCGTGGTCGCCTGAGCGGCCGCGTCCGGGAGCGGCGCCTCCGGCAGGCTCAGTCTTTCCCGCCCATCTGCCATGGTTTGCGGCGCGGCATCGGTGGATAGGGTGGGCGCATGAGGCAGGAACCGTCGCCGCTGCGCATTGCCTTCGCCGGGATGGTCGGGCTGGCCGTGGCCATGGGGCTCGGCCGCTTCGTCTTCACGCCGATCCTGCCCGGCATGATGGCCGGCCTCGGCCTGTCGGCCTTCGAGGCGGGCCTGCTCGCCTCGGCCAACTATCTCGGCTACCTGCTCGGCGCCATCCTCGCCGCCGGCGCCTGGGCGCAGGGGCGCGAGCGCGGCGTCGTGCTGGCGGCGCTGTTCTCGACCGCGCTCCTGCTCGGCGCGATGGGGATCGGCTCCAGCCTGACGCTGTTCATCGTCGTCCGCTTCCTCGCCGGCGTCGCCAGCGCCTTCGCCCTCGTCTTCTTCTCCGCGATCGTGCTGGCGAGGGTGGTTGCGAGCGGGCGGCAGGGCCTTGGCGCACTGCATTTCGGCGGCGTCGGCGTCGGCATCGCCGTCTCCTCGGTGATGATCGGCCTGCTGGTCGCCTATGGCGGCGACTGGCGCGCAGGATGGTACTGGTCGGGCCTGATCGCGCTCGCCGGCGCGGTCCTCGTCGCCGCGCTTCTCGGCCGGGCGTCGGCTGCGCCGTCGGGCCGCGCGGCGGAGCCGCCGCTGCCGCGCAGCCGCGCGCTGACCGCGATGATCGTCGCCTACGGCCTGTTCGGCTTCGGCTACATCGTCACCGCCACCTTCCTCGTCGCCATCGTGCGGCATGGCGACGGCGGCCGGCTGTTCGAGGCCGCCGTCTGGCTCGCCACCGGGCTCGCCGGCATTCCCTCGGTCTGGCTGTGGAACCGGATCGCGCGGCCGGTGGGCGTGGTTGCCGCCTACGCGCTCGGCTGCGCGGCCGAAGCCGCGGGCGTGCTCGCCAGCGTGCTCGTTCCCGGGCCGGCCGGGCCGCTGCTCGGCGGCATCCTCCTGGGCGGCACCTTCATCGCCGTCACCTCGCTCGGCCTTTCGCTGGGCCGCCAGCTCGCCGGCAAGGCGCCGCGCCGCGCGCTGGCGCTGATGACGGCCGCCTTCGGGCTGGGGCAGGTGATCGGGCCGGTCGTGGCCGGCCATCTGGCCGACTGGACGGGCGACTTCACGGTCGCCTCGGTGGTGGCCGCGGCGGTGCTGCTCGCTGCCGCGCTGGTGGCGCTCGCCGCGCGCGACCGGGCCGTCGTGCCCGCCCGCCCGATCACTTCGCGTTGATCCGCCGGCCGCCGCGCTCATTTCCGCCGAAATGGCGCGCCTTGTCGCGTTTCCGCCGTCAGGCTAGGTAGCGATCCCCGCCTCCAGCAGCGAGGCGGTGCCCGAGCCGGAAAAGGACCCGCCCGTGTTCGTCTCTTTCTTCCCCCGCCCGAAAGCGTTCTTCCTCTCCGCCGCGGCATGGGCGCTCGTGGTGGTGCTGAGCTGGTTCTTCGGCGGCGAGGAGCTGGGCGCCGTGTTCGGCATGGGCCCGGCGGCGGCCGGCGCCGACCCGATCATCGGCGTCGACGTCTTCTGGTCGGCGCCGTTCCTCTGGTTCTACCTGTATTTCTGGGTGGCGATCCTGCTCTTCTACCTGTTCTGGGCCTGGTACGCGCCGCATCCCTGGCAGGGCTGGTCGGTGCTCGGCTCGGGCCTGATCCTGTTCATCACCAACTTCTCGGTGCAGGTGCAGATCGCCGTCAACAACTGGCGCGGTCCCTTCTACGACATGATCCAGCAGGCGCTGACGACCAAGGGGTCGGTGACGCCGGGCGCGCTCTATACCGGCACGTTCGACTTCCTCGGCCTGGCGCTGGTGGGCGTCACGGTGGGCGTGCTCAACCTGTTCTTCGTGCGCCACTACATCTTCCGCTGGCGCACCGCCATGAACGACTTCTACGTCTCCTACTGGCTGCGCCTGCGCCACATCGAGGGCGCCTCGCAGCGCGTGCAGGAAGACACGATGCGCTTCTCCACGACGGTGCAGGGGCTGGGCGTCAACTTCATCGACGCGGTGATGACGCTGATCGCCTTCCTGCCGGTGCTCGCGCTGCTGTCGGCCAGCGTCACCGCGCTGCCGATCGTCGGCGAGATCCCCTATCCGCTGGTCTTCGCGGCCATCGCCTGGTCGCTGTTCGGCACGCTGCTGCTCGCCATCGTCGGCGTCAAGCTGCCGGGGCTGGAGTTCCGCAACCAGCGCGTCGAGGCGGCCTTCCGCAAGGAGCTGGTGTTCGGCGAGGACGACGAGACGCGCGCCCAGCCGCCGACGCTCAACGAGCTGTTCCGCAACGTGCGGCGCAACTATTTCCGGCTCTATTTCCACTACGTCTATTTCGACGTGGCGCGCTATCTCTACCTGCAGGCCGACGTCATCGTGCCGACCATGCTGATGGTGCCGACGATCGCCGCCGGCGTCATCACCTTCGGCATCTTCCAGCGCATCGTCGGCGCCTTCGTGCAGGTCACCTCGTCCTTCCAGTACCTGGTCAATTCCTGGCCGACGATCGTCGAGCTCCTGTCGATCTACAAGCGCCTGCGCGCCTTCGAGGCTTCGATCGGGGGCGAGCCGCTGCCGGAGATCGACCGCCGCTACCTGGAGCGGGCGCGCGCCGGCATCGACCCGGAGGACCAGCCGGCGGCCTAGCGGAGCTGCGGGGAAGGGTGGCGCCGGCTCAGTCGGCGCCGCCGACCGCGCTCGTGGCGCGCGGGAAGATCGCGTCGGCGAGCTCGGCATAGCTGACGCAGCGCACGTCGGGCTTGCCGCAGGTCTCGCGGGCGAAGCGCTCGAGCGCGCGCCAGTAGGCGGCGTCGTTCATCAGCGTGAAGTGGAAGCCGAGCTGGAGCGGCGTGCGGCCGCCCCCGTATTCCTTGTCGAAGGCGTCGCGGAAGGCGGCGTAGGCGCGCTGCTCGAACGCGCCCTCGCTGTCGGGCTCCTCGACGCCGCCCGAATGGCGGACATAGAGGTTGTAGTCCATGGCGATGATCGGCCTCGCCTTCGGCCCCTCGGGGATCAGCGGCAGCGAGAAGCGGGCGAGCCCGCCGCGCTCGACCGGCTCCACCGGCCCGCGCGACACGCCGCTGGCGTCGTAGCGGAAGCCGTTGGCCGCCAGCGCTGCGTCGAGCGCCTTGCCGGTCGACAGGTAGGGCGCGCGGAAGCCGGCGACGCCGCTGGTGGCGAAGGCGCGCCAGCCCTCCGGCTCGCCGTCGATCCCGTTGATCGTCCAGGCATCGCGCAGGATGCGGCGGAAGGCGTCGAACTCGGCCGTCCAGTCGGCGGCGGACCAGTCCTTGCCGTCGAAATGGCCGCAGGCATGGCTGCCGATGTCGTGGCCCTCGCCGCGCGCCGCCCAGATCTCGGAGAGCCGGGCGGCGACGTCGTCGCGGCTCTCCGCGAAGCCGACGTTCGAGCGCCCCGGCTTCATGCCGGGCGGCTGGTAGAGCGTCTTCGTCTGCGGCGTCAGCAGGTAGACGCAGGAGAGGAAATAGGTGAAGTGCGCCCCGGTCTCGCGCGCCAGCGCGCGGCTGCGCTCCCACTGGCCGATCGGCCCCGCGCCGTCGAACGAGATCACCACATATTGCGGCGGCGCGGCAGGCTCGGCGGCAGGCGCATGAGCGGTGGCGGCGACGCCTGCCAGGACGGCAAGCGGCAGGCGGAGCGTCTTCATCCCTTCTCCAGTCGACCTTTTGCCGCGATTGCTGCCAGCCGAATGTGGCCGCATCTGGATCGGCCGCGCACGGCTTGTGGCGGGCCGCTATTTTCGGCGCGCCCCTTCCATGCCGCCGAAATTCGGCTAAAAGGCTGGCCCAAACGCCGCGTACGCACGCAAGGCCGCGGCACGGGGCGCGCACGGGTAGGCGACAGATGTCCGACGACAGTTTCATTCGCGAGGTCAACGAGGATCTGCGCCAGGACCAGGCGCGGAAGCTCTGGGACCGCTACGGGCCGTTCATCATCGGCGCCGTCGTGCTCGTCATCCTCGGCACCGCCGCCTGGGTCGGCTGGGACTACTGGACGCGCAGCCAGGCCAACGCCTCGGGCGACCGCTTCTCGCAGGCCTTGCAGCTCGCCAAGGACGGCGACGCCGACAAGGCCATGGAGGCGCTGCAGGCGCTGGAGAAGGACGGCTACGGCACCTATCCGGTTCTCGCCCGCCTGCGCATCGCCACCCTGCTCGCTTCGCAGGGCAAGCAGGCCGACGCGGTCGCCGGCTTCGACGCCGTCGCCGCCGACCGCGCGATCCCCGACGCCATCCGCGACATGGCGCGGCTGCGCGCCGCCTTCATCCTCGTCGACACCGGCAGCTACGACGACGTCGCCTCGCGCGTCGAGCCGTTGACGGCCGACACCAACGCGCTGCGCCATTCCGCGCGCGAGACGCTGGGGCTGGCCGCATGGAAGGCCGGCCGCAACGACGACGCGCTGAAGCTGTTCGAGCAGATCGCCTCCGACGCCGCCGCGCCGCGCAACCTCCAGCAGCGCGCCTCCGTCATGGCCGAGCTCATCCGCGGTTCGGGCACGGGGTCCTGACCGCCATGGGCTTCCGGCTCGCCATCGTCGGACGGCCGAACGTTGGCAAGTCGACCCTCTTCAACCGGCTGGCGGGCAGCCGCCTCGCGCTGGTCGACGACACGCCCGGCGTGACCCGCGACTGGCGCATGCACGACGCGCGCCTGCAGGATCTCCGCTTCGAGGTGATCGACACGGCCGGCTTCGAGGACGCGGGTCCGCAGTCGCTCGCCGGCCGCATGCGCCGCCAGACGGAAGTCGCGATCGCCGAGGCCGACGTCATCGCCTTCATGGTCGATGCCCGCGCCGGCATCCTGCCCGACGACCGCGCCTTCGCCGAGCTGGTGCGCCGCACCGGCAAGCCGGTCGTGCTCGTCGCCAACAAGACCGAATCGCGCGGCGCCGACACGGCCGCGCTGGAAGCCTGGGAGCTCGGGCTGGGCGAGCCGGTGATGGTCTCGGCCGAGCACGGGCTCGGCATGGGCGAACTGCGTGACGCGATCGTCGAGGCGATCGGCGAGGAGCGTGCGCTCGCCCGCGACGAGCCGGCGCCGCGTCCCGCGCCGCAGCAAGCGCTGATCGGCGACGACATCGACGATCCCGATTCGGAAGAGGTGCCGGCCTACGACGCGACGCGGCCGCTGCGGATCGCCGTGATCGGCCGCCCCAATGCCGGCAAGTCGACGCTCATAAACGCGCTGATCGGTGAGGAGCGGCTGCTGACCGGGCCCGAGGCCGGCATCACCCGCGATTCGATTTCCGTCGACTGGAGCTGGCGCGGCCGCACGGTCAAGCTGTTCGACACGGCCGGCATGCGCCGCAAATCGCGCGTGCAGGAGAAGCTGGAGCGCCTGTCGGTCGCCGACGGGCTGCGCGCGGTCCGCTTCGCCGAGGTGGTGATCGTGGTGCTCGACGCCACGATTCCCTTCGAGAAGCAGGACCTGCAGATCGCCGACCTCGTCATCCGCGAGGGCAGGGCGCTGGTCATCGCCTTCAACAAGTGGGACCTGATCGAGACGCCGCAGGCCACGCTCGCCGAGCTGCGCGAGAAGACCGAGCGGCTGCTGCCGCAGGTGCGCGGCGTGCAGGCCGTGACCGTCTCGGCCGAGACCGGCCGCGGCCTCGACCGGCTGATGGAAGCGGTGGTGCGCACCCACGAGGTGTGGAACCGCCGCATCTCGACCGGCCGTCTCAACCGCTGGCTGGAGGAGGCGGTCGCGCAGCATCCGCCGCCGGCCGTGGCCGGCCGCCGCCTCAAGCTCAAATACATGACGCAGGTCAAGACGCGCCCGCCCGGCTTCGTGCTGTCGTGCTCGCGCCCCGACGCGGTGCCCGAATCCTACCTGCGCTACCTGGTCAACGGACTGCGCGAGGCCTTCGACCTGCCCGGCGTGCCGGTGCGCGTGGCCGTGCGCGCCTCCGACAACCCCTACGCCGGCCGCGCCCGCCAGCGCTGAATTTCCGACGGTTCCGCCGCCCCTCATCCCCCTGCCGGGACCTTCTCCCCGTGAAGAACGGAGAGAAGGGGACTTGTCGCAACGTGGACGACCCCCTGTCCCCGTCCTTCACGGGGAGAGGGTGGGGGGAGGGGCGGCGCAAGCGGTTCCGCCGGATGCCGCATTGCCGACCGAAAGCCGCCTCATTGTTAACCGCTCGGCAAGGTTAATCGATCATCTTCACGACACTGAGTTCTTTAGCGTTCGGAGAGTTTCCGTGCCCGGTCGTAAGGTGATGCGGCAGTGGTCCGCACCGCGCCAGAAGCGTTCGTTCCTTGCCCAGTTCGTCATCGGCATGGCCTTGTGGATCGGCTTTCCGACCGCTGCCGCCTATCAGGACATGACGAGCCTCGTCTCCGGCCTCGAGGCTGGCGCGCCGCGCTGGAACGCGGTGGTGGAACGCTCCGTCGCCGGCTCCGTGCACCAGGCCGAGATGCCGTTCGCCGACGGCGACCTGAAGACCGGCTCGATCTCGGGCTCGGGCGTCGCCATCCCCGGCATCGGCGAGGTCGCCTTCCGCGCCAAGGAGGGGGCCGAGGCCGCCACGCCCGACGAGGCCCGCATCAACCGCACCGAGAAGCGCGGCCGCATCGTCAAGGTCGCGCCGGTGGCGCCGCCGAAATCGTTCAACGCCGGCAGCGTGCTCCAGCGCACCTCCTCCCTCCTCCAGCCTTCGATGAAGGAGGCGGTCGAGATGGCCTTCGAGACGCCGGCGCTCGGCGGCAAGGAGATCCAGATCGCGCAGGAATTCTACCTGCACCGGCCCGACGAGCCCGACCCCGGCGTGCCGGTCTACCTGGCCTCGCTGGTCAACAACGATCGTGCCGATGTCCTTGCGACGGCCTATGCGCCGTCGCAACCCGATTTTGCGAAGGCCTCGCCCTTCGCCAGCCTGCTCAAGGAGGAGGATGCCGCCGGCGGCCGATTCGTGCCGCCGCTCGGCCCCGAGGACCATGCCTGGATGGCGCAGCCGCTGCCGCCGGGCGTCTTCTCCGAGAAGGAGCAGAAGTGTCTCGCCGAGGGCATCTACTTCGAGGCGCGCAGCGAGAGCCTCAAGGGCCAGGCGGCCGTCGCGCAGGTGATTCTCAACCGCGTCCGCAACCCCGCCTATCCGAGCACGATCTGCGGCGTCGTCTACCAGAACCGCACCTGGCTCAACCATTGCCAGTTCTCGTTCGCCTGCGACGGCACCCGCCCGCGCGTGCGCAGCCCCTACAATTACGAGGTGGCGCGCCAGGTGGCGATGGCGGTGACGGCCGGCAAGATCTTCCTGCCCGAGGTCGGCTCGGCCACCCACTACCACGCGACCTACGTGCATCCGCGCTGGGCTCGCGCCATGGAGAAGGTCAAGAAGATCGGCCTCCATATCTTCTACCGCACCTATGGCGGCGGCTGGAACTGACCGGCGAGACGTCCGCCCGCGCGTGTCGCGCGCGGCGGCTTTGCCCGTTTCTGCGCCCCGCCCGGCGCCCGGACTCGCGGCGCTCTTTGTCGCACTTCCCTAAGCGGCTGGAATCAAAGAAAAAATTCATCCAGAACTCGTTCGCTCCGGCGGGTTGACTGGCGCAAGGCCCCTCACTATGTTGCGCTCGATTTTTGAGCGGGCAGCCGCACCCGGCCAGCCGGAACTTGGAGGGTCCAGTGTCCAACCGGAATCAGCCGGACGATCTCGATCGTCGTCGTGCTGATCTGGAGCGGGCGCTGGCGGCCAGGACACCGGAAAAGCCGGAGGCGGAAGGCGGCGGGAAGACGAGCGGACTGGGCGGCTTCGGCAACGCGATGCGCTTGTCCAGCGAGTTCATCGCCGGCGTTCTCGGCGGCGCGCTGATCGGTTGGGTGCTCGACGAACTGGCCGGCACGCGTCCGTGGGGAATGATCGTGTTCCTTCTCCTCGGCTTCGCGGCGGGCGTGCTGAACGTGATGCGGTCGGCGGGACTGGTGCAGGATATCGACGCCAGGTTGCCGAAGAAGGACCGCGACGGGAAATGACGATTGGACCGCGCGGGCCGCGCGGGCTTGGCAGGGGTAGAACGTGACGCCAGACAAGACGGATCCGATCCACCAGTTCCACCTCGTGGAATGGATTCCCATCCACATCGGCGGGATGAACTTCTCCTTCACCAATTCCTCCGCCTTCATGGTCATCACCGTGGTGCTGTCGGCGGGCTTCCTCTACCTGACGACGTCGCGCCGCGGGCTGGTGCCCGGCCGGCTGCAGTCGATCTCGGAGATGCTCTACGAGTTCATCGCTTCGATGCTGCGCGAGGCGACCGGGCCGCACGGCCAGAAGTTCTTCCCCTTCGTCTTCGCGATCTTCGTCTTCGTGCTGGTCGCCAACCTCGTCGGCCTGTTCCCCTATTTCTTCACCGTCACCAGCCACCTGATCGTCACCGTCGCGCTCGCGCTGCTGGTGTTCGTGCTGGTGCTGGTGGTCGGCATCGCCAAGCACGGCTTCGGCTTCTTCAAGCTGTTCGTGCCGTCGGGCGTGCCGCTGGCGCTGATGCCGCTGGTGGTGGCGATCGAGATCATCTCCTTCCTCACCCGCCCGGTCAGCCACTCCGTCCGTCTGTTCGCCAACATGCTGGCCGGCCACATCACGCTGAAGGTCTTCGCCGGCTTCGTGGTGTCGCTCTCCAGCTTCGGCGCGCTCGGCGTCGCCGGCGCCATCCTGCCGCTCGGCATGACGGTGGCGCTGACGGCGCTCGAGTTGCTCGTCGCGTTCCTGCAGGCCTATGTGTTCGTCATGCTGGCCTGCATGTACATCAACGACGCCCTCCATCCCGGCGGGCACTGATCACCGGCGGGCAACCGTCATCCCTTCCTGCTGAACCAGCACAAGCCATACAGGAGTCAATGACATGGAAGCAGAAGCAGCAAAGCTCATCGGCGCGGGCCTCGCGGCCATCGGCACCGGCGCGGCCGGCATCGGCGTGGGCAATCTTTTCGGCCAGTTCCTCCAGGGTGCGCTGCGCAATCCCTCGGCTGCCGACGGCCAGTTCGGCCGCCTGATCTTCGGCTTCGCGGTGACGGAAGCGCTCGGCATCTTCGCGCTGCTGATCGCGCTGCTGCTGCTGTTCGCCGTCTGATTTCGCGCGAACCTTGACATGGACCGCCCGCGGATGGCGCGGGCGGGTCGGATTCCGAAGGTCTGGTCATGTTCGTGACGAACGCATTCGCGCAGGATAGCACCGCTGCCCAGCAGGGCGGTGGCGAGGCCGTGCACACGACTACCGAGGCGGGTCATGGCGGCGCGGAGGTCTTCCCGCCGTTCGATCCGACTCACTTCCCCTCGCAGCTCCTGTGGCTGGCGATCACCTTCGGGCTGTTCTACCTGTTCCTGAAGCGCGCCGCGCTGCCCCGTATCGGCAACATCCTAGAGGTGCGGCGCGACCGCATCGCGCAGGATCTCGACCAGGCCGCGCGCATGAAGGACGAGGCGGACGCCGCCGTGGCCGCCTACGAGCAGGAGCTCGCGGAGGCCCGCCGCAAGGCCAACACGATCGGCCAGGACGCGCGCGACAAGGCCAAGGCCGCGGCCGAAGCCGAGCGCCGCAAGGTCGAGGACAAGCTGAACGGCGACCTCGCGGCCGCCGAGGAACGCATCGCCTCGATCAAGCGGACCGCCATGAAGGACGTCGACCAGATCGCGTCCGACACGGCCTCCGCCATCATCCAGCAGCTTCTCGGCACCCGCGTCGACGGCAAGGACGTCGCCGCCGCCGTGAAGTCCTCCGCGCGCTAGGAGACGGACATGGACGCGACATCACTGGCGACGCTCTGGGCGGCGATCTCGCTCGCGATCCTCATCGGCATCTTCATCTACCTGAAGGTTCCGGCGATGATCAACGACACGCTGGACAAGCGCGCCGAGCGCATCAGCAACGAGCTCGACGAGGCGCGCAAGCTTCGCGAGGAGGCGCAGCAGCTCCTGGCCGAATACCAGCGCAAGCGCCAGGAGGCCGAGAAGGAAGCCGCCGGCATCGTCGCCGCGGCCGAGCGCGAGGCCAAGCTGATGGCCGACGAGGCCCGCCAGCGCACCGAGGACTACGTCGTCCGCCGCACCGCGCTCGCCGAGCAGAAGATCTCGCAGGCCGAGCAGGACGCGGTCAACGAGGTGCGTTCGCGCGCCGTCGACATCGCCGTCGAGGCGGCCGGCCGGCTGCTCGCCGACAAGGTCGATGCGAAGGCGGATGCCGGCCTGTTCAAGGCAGCCCTCAACGACGTCCGCACCCGGCTCAACTGAGCCGCCGTCGGATACGGTCGACGAATTGAAGCGCCGCGGCCCGTCCGCGGCGTTTTCGCATTCTGGGGCATGTGAATTGAGGGCGGTGGGCGCCGGGAACGCGCCGGCGAAAGGACTACTCGTCCTCGCGCAGCATCCCGAAGGTCATGCGGTGGATGCGGGTGAGCCGGCCGCGGGCGAGGATCGCCGTGCGATGCACCTCGGTCGCGTAGCCCATGTGGCTCGAGAAGCCGTAGCCGGGATGCACGCCGCAGGTGCGCGTCATCATGCGGTCGCGCGTCACCTTGGCCACGATCGAGGCGGCGGCGATCGACTGCGAGATGCGGTCGCCCTTCACCACGGCGCGGGCGGGGCAGGGCAGGCCGGGCGGCACGTCGCGGCCGTCGGCCAGTGCCAGCGCCGGCGCCATCGACAGGCCGGCGAGCGCCCGGCGCATCGCCTCCAGGCTCGCCCGCAGGATGTTGATGCGGTCGATCGCGGTGGCCGACAGCGAGGCGACGGAGATCGCCAGCGCGCAGTCGGAAAGCTGGGCGAACAGCCGCTCGCGCGCCTCGGCGGTGAGCCGCTTGGAATCGTCCAGCCCCTCGGGGATGCAGTCGGGATCGAGGATCACCGCGGCCGCCACGACCGGGCCGGCGAGCGGCCCGCGTCCGGCCTCGTCTAGGCCGGCGACCGGCCATTGGCCGGCGCTGCGCGCGCGCGTTTCCAGCGCGAAGTCGGGCCGCGAGGGCAGCTCGAAAAGAGTGGGAGAATCGGAAACCGGGCGAGCCATTGAGCGGCGATTACTCGCACCGGCTCCGATTCTCCGCAAGCCTTACCGGCTGGGGGGCGCCGATAAGGCCACCGTCGGCATGGGGAACGGGGAACGCCGGACGGATTTCGTTGCGCGGCCGCGCCGCGTCTGCCTGCGAACAGGCTTCAGAGAAGGACGAGCTGCTCTCCCTGCTTGGCGGGCGAGTGGAACAGGTCCGTCCGCAGCGACCGCCGCTCGGTGTTGAGGCCGAGCCGCTTGGCCGCGATCTCGAAGCGGCGCCCGATCTGCCAGGCATAGGGGCCGCTGCCGCGCATGCGCTTGCCCCATTCCGAATCGTAGTCCTTGCCTCCGCGCATGGAACGCACCAGCGACATGACGTGCCGGAACCGGTCGGGATAGTGCCGCAACAGCCAGTCCTTGAAGATCGGGCTGACTTCCAGCGGCAGCCGCAGGATCACGTAGCCCGCCTCCTTCGCGCCGGCCGCCACGCCCGAATCGAGGATGCGCTCGATCTCCTGGTCGTTGAGGCCGGGGATCACCGGCCCGACCATCACCGAGACCGGCACGCCGGCCTCCGAGAGCGTCCGCATCGCCTCCAGCCGCTTCGGCGGGGTGGCCGCGCGCGGCTCCATCGTGCGGGCGAGCCGCCGGTCGAGCGTCGTCACCGACAGCGCCACCTTGGCCAGCCCCTTGGCCGCCATGCGCGACAGGATGTCGATGTCGCGGGTGACCAGCGCCGACTTGGTGACGATGCCGACGGGGTGGTCGTAGGCCTCCAGCACTTCGAGGATCTCGCGCATGATGCGCCACTGACGCTCGATCGGCTGGTAGGGGTCCGTGTTGGTGCCGATCGCGATCGTCTTCGGCTGGTAGCCGTCCTTGGCCAGCTCCCGTTCGAGCAGCTTCGCCGCGTCGGGTTTGGCGAACAGCTTCGATTCGAAGTCGAGCCCCGGCGACAGGCCCATATAGGCGTGCGTCGGCCGCGCGAAGCAGTAGATGCAGCCATGCTCGCAGCCGCGATAGGGGTTGATCGACCGGTCGAAGGAGATGTCGGGCGAATCGTTGCGCGTGATGATGTTGCGCGGCCGCTCGACCTGCACCTCGGTCTTGAACGGCGGCAGCTCTTCAAGCGTCTCCCAGCCGTCGTCGAAGACGTGGCGCGACAGCGCCTCGTAGCGGCCGGACGGGTTGACGCCCGCGCCGCGGCCGCGCCGGCGGTCGAAGCCGACGCGCAGCCCGCTGTCATCGATCATCGCATTGGCCATGGCAGCACCTCCACCATTGAAGGCAGCAATGTCGGCGCGGCTGATCTGTTCCATTTTTGGGCTCCGTGGGAGGCGGGGGCCAGTAGCGATTCGGGTTCGATTCGATGAATGTATTCCTATTCCGCAGATGAGAACAAAGCAAGAACTTTCTACAAAGGCCGGCGATATGGCCTGCCACCTCGCTTTCGGGTAGAGCATGTCGCCCGAAAGTGGGCACCGGTTTCGGGATAACGACATGCGCAGAAGCAGGGGACCATGCTGTCGGTGCTGATCGAGACGATGAACGACGGGGAGGGCCTGGCGCGCACGCTGTCCTCGCTCGTCGGCGCGGCGGTCGAGGGCGTCGTGCGTGAGGTCGTGGTCTGCGACCGCGGCTCGACGGACGCGACGGCGGCCGTGGCCGACCACGCCGGCTGCACCTTCATCGCCAACGCCGACATCGCCGCCGGCATCCGGCGGGCGAAGGGCGACTGGCTGCTGCTGCTGGAGCCCGGCGCGCGGCTGGAAGGCGACTGGATGGCGGCCGTGCTAGATCACGCCGCGACGGCCACGATGCCGGCCTGCTTCTCGCGCTCGCGGGCGCATCGCGCGCCGTTCCTGTCGCGGCTCGTCGGCAGGCCGGGGCCGCTCGCCGACGGTCTGGTCATCTCGAAGCGGCAGGCGGCTGCGCTGGCGCGCCCGGGCGGCGACGCGTCCGCGCTGGCGCGCGGGCTGGCGATGCGGCGGCTGCGGGCGGAGATCTCGCCGGCGCCGCGGAAGGCGTGATCAGAGCATGTCGCCCGAAAGTGGAAACCGGTTTCGGGACAACGACATGCTTAGGAACAAGAACCTGAAGCGCGTCGCGCGCTTCAGGCCTGCCCGGCGCCGCGCTTCAGGTGCTCGTCGAGCCGCGGCATGATCTCCACGAAATTGCAGGGCATGTGGCGGTAGTCGAGTTGCGCCTTCAGGATGCCGTCCCAGGCGTCCTTGCAGGCGCCCGG
>JAFKJY010000084.1 GCA_017305835.1 Hyphomicrobiales bacterium | reverse complement strand
CTTGCCGTCCTCGCCGCGCTCCAGCTCGATCAGGATCTCGCCGGGCCTTCCGTCCGGAAAAGCATGCTTGATGGAGTTGGAGACCAGCTCAGTGACGATCAGGCCGAGGATCATCGCGCGGTCGGGATCGATGGCGACGTCATGCCCGCGGAAGACGATTTCGACCTTGCTGTCGTAGCCGGAGGCGACGCTGCGCGCGATGTTTTCGAGGTAGCCGTCGAGCTGGACGTCGCCGAACCGGTTCGAGCGGTAGATCTGCTCGTGCACGGAGGCCATCGCCGCGATGCGGTCGGAGAGGTCGCGCCTGGCCTCCGGCGCCATCGGCTGCAGGCGCACCAGCGAGGCCACCGTCTGCAGGTTGTTCTTCACGCGGTGGTGCACCTCGCGCAGCAGGAGCCGGTTCTGCTCCAGCGCCTGCTCGATCTCGGTGCGCCGGCGCTCGTCGGTGGCCAGCAGCCGCGCCACCCACCAGGCGAAGCCGAGCAGGCCGAGCAGCAGCGGCACACCGGCGATCGCCGAGCGGCGCAGGCGCGTCCTGAACTCGGCGAGCGTCGTGTAGGTCGAGACGGAGGCGATCGCCACCAGCGGCGCGTGCGGAACGCGGTAGTAGCCGACCAGCCGGGCCATCCCGTCGGCCGGCGAGGCCGGCGAGCGGTAGGAGCCGGCCGGCGCCTTCGGAAGCAGTCGCGTGAACAGGGGGCTGTTGGCGATGTTGATGGATTCGCCGAGGGCGGGGTGGCGCGCGACGATCCAGCCGTCGTCGCGGATGATGCTGGCGGTGGAATCCTGCCCCAGCCCCAGCGAGGCCCAGAACCCCGAGATCAGGTCTGACGGGATGACGATCGCAGCGATGCCCGCGAAGGCGCGGTTGCGCTCCAGCCGCTGCGCGACGACGAAGCTGTGCCTGCCGGTGACGCGGTCGACCAGAAGCGGCGAGATCACGAAGGACTGGCCGTCGCGCAGCTCCATGAAATAGCTGCGGTCGCCGACGCTGAGCTCGCCGGCGCTGGGATTGGTGGTCAGCACCTCCTGCCCCTGCGCGTCGAAGACGCGGACCTCCACCGTGTCGGGAAGGCCGGCGATGGCGCCGCTTATGTCGCCGATGCCGCTGGTGTTCCAGAGCGCGGGGCGGAAATCCAGCGTGTCGTCGATGCGCCGCAGGGCCTGGCGGCTCGCCTCGACGATCCACTGGAAATGCGCGGCGACCGTATGGGCGGCCACCGCGGCGCGCTGCTCGCCGCGCTCGAGCGAATCACGGTAGCCCTGCCAGACCGACAGGCCGCCGATCACGAAGATCAGCAGGAAGAGCGCGAGGGCCAGCCCCAGCGCCGCAACCGGTGTCCTTACCTTCACGCCCGCCACGCAGGTTTCCGCCGCTCCGCACGGCAGCGAGACTAGAGGCTTTCTGTGCCGTACGGAAGCGGCCCGGATCGCGCCTGCCGCGCCGCGGAGAATCGCGGAACGCCGCCTCGCGCCGACTTGCGCGGCAAAATGGTGCTTCTTATATACGCCGCGACACCGCAATCCGGCCGAAGCAGGCTGGTGAGGCGGAATTTCGTGTGAACGGGGGCTTTCGCCGGAACGCCGGGATCGGGTCCTTGAAAGCCTGCCTAGACGGAGAGAAGACAATGGCAAAAGTAATCGGCATCGACCTTGGAACGACCAATTCCTGCGTCGCCGTGATGGACGGCAAGGACGCGCGGGTCATCGAGAATTCGGAAGGCGCCCGCACCACGCCGTCGATCGTGGCCTTCAGCGATTCGGACGAGCGTCTCGTCGGCCAGCCGGCCAAGCGCCAGGCGGTCACCAATCCCGAGAACACCTTCTTCGCCATCAAGCGCCTGATCGGCCGGCGCTACGACGACCCGGTGACCGAGAAGGACAAGAAGCTCGTCCCCTACAACATCACCAAGGGCCCCAACGGCGATGCCTGGGTCGAGGCGCAGGGCAAGTCCTACTCACCCTCGCAGATCTCGGCCATGATCCTGCAGAAGATGAAGGAGACGGCGGAGAGCTATCTCGGCGAGAAGGTCGAGAAGGCCGTCATCACCGTTCCCGCCTACTTCAACGACGCCCAGCGCCAGGCCACCAAGGACGCCGGCAAGATCGCCGGCCTCGAGGTGCTGCGCATCATCAACGAGCCGACGGCGGCCGCGCTCGCCTACGGCCTCGACAAGAAGACGGCCGGCACGATCGCGGTCTACGACCTCGGCGGCGGCACGTTCGACATCTCGGTGCTGGAGATCGGCGACGGCGTGTTCGAGGTGAAGTCGACCAATGGCGACACCTTCCTCGGCGGCGAGGACTTCGACATGCGTCTGGTCGGCTACCTGGCCGATGAGTTCAAGAAGGAGCAGGGCATCGACCTGCGCAACGACAAGCTCGCCCTGCAGCGGCTGAAGGAAGCCGCCGAGAAGGCCAAGATCGAGCTGTCGTCCTCGACGCAGACCGAGATCAACCTGCCCTTCATCACCGCCGACGCCTCCGGGCCGAAGCACCTGACCATGAAGCTGTCGCGCGCCAAGCTCGAACAGCTCGTCGACGACCTCGTGCAGCGCACCATCGCGCCCTGCGCGGCCGCCCTCAAGGATGCGGGCGTCAAGGCCGGCGAGATCGACGAGGTGGTGCTGGTCGGCGGCATGACCCGCATGCCGAAGGTCCAGGAAGTCGTGAAGCAGTTCTTCGGCAAGGAGCCCCACAAGGGCGTCAACCCTGACGAGGTCGTGGCCATCGGCGCGGCCATCCAGGCCGGCGTGCTGCAGGGCGACGTCAAGGACGTGCTGCTGCTCGACGTGACCCCGCTGTCGCTGGGCATCGAGACGCTGGGCGGCGTGTTCACCCGGCTGATCGAGCGCAACACGACGATCCCGACCAAGAAGGGCCAGGTCTTCTCGACCGCCGAGGATTCGCAGTCGGCGGTGACGATCCGGGTCTTCCAGGGCGAGCGCGAGATGGCGGCCGACAACAAGCTGCTCGGCCAGTTCGACCTGGTCGGCATCCCGCCCGCACCGCGCGGCGTGCCGCAGATCGAGGTCACCTTCGACATCGACGCCAACGGCATCGTCAACGTCTCGGCCAAGGACAAGGGCACCGGCAAGGAGCAGCAGATCCGCATCCAGGCCTCCGGCGGCCTCTCCGACGCCGACATCGAGAAGATGGTGAAGGACGCCGAGTCCAACGCCGAGGCCGACAAGAAGCGGCGCGAGAGCGCGGAAGCCCGCAACCAGGGCGAGGCGCTGGTGCATTCTGCCGAGAAGTCGCTGAAGGAATATGGCGACAAGGTCTCGGCCGACGACCGCAAGGCGATCGAGGACGCCATCGCCGACCTCAAGACCGCGATCGCGGGCGACGACGTCGAGGCGATGAAGGCCAAGACCAACACGCTCGCCGAAGCCTCGATGAAGCTCGGCCAGGCGATGTACGAGGCGAGCCAGGCGGAGACCGCTCAGGCCGATGCCAAGGCCGACGCCGCGAAGGCCGGCGAGGACGTGGTCGACGCCGATTTCGAGGAAATCGACGACGACGACAAGAAGAAGTCCGCCTGACACGAACGCGCAGCAGGAACACAGGAAGGCCCGGAGCGATCCGGGCCTTTTCCTTTTCGGGGCCCTGCCGGCCCTCGCCCGCCGTCATTCGCGTGTCATGGGCGCCTGTTCAAAGGCTGCGCATGACGACGGGACAGACCAGCGATTCGAGCGAACCAGCCGGGACCCGGCGCTACCGCAGCCTGTTCATCTCGGACCTGCATCTCGGCACGCGCGGCGCGCAGGCCGACGCGCTGCTGGAGTTCCTGCGCGAATGCGAGGCGCAGACCATCTACCTCGTCGGCGACATCGTCGACGGCTGGCGGCTGCGCTCGGCCTGGTACTGGCCGCAATCCCACAACGACGTGGTTCAGAAGCTGCTGCGCAAGGCGCGCAAGGGCACCCGCGTCGTCTACGTGCCCGGCAACCACGACGAGTTCCTGCGCGGCTTCTACGGCACCCATTTCGGCGGCATCGAGGTCTGCGAGACGGCGGTGCACGAGGCCGCCGACGGCCGGCGCTACCTCGTCATCCACGGCGACGTGTTCGACATGGTGGTGCGCCACGCCAAGTGGCTCGCCTATCTCGGCGACTGGGCCTACGAGATCGCGCTGGCGCTGTCGATCCGCATCAACTGGATGCGCCGCAGGCTCGGCTTCACCTACTGGTCGCTGTCGGCCTGGGCCAAGCTGAAGGTCAAGAACGCCGTCAGCTATATCGGCCGCTACGAGGAGGTGCTGGCCGCCGAGGCCGCGCGCCACGCGGTCGACGGCGTCATCTGCGGCCACATCCATTGCGCCGCCATGCGCGACTTCGACGGCTTCACCTACATCAACACCGGCGACTGGGTCGAAAGCTGCACGGCCGTCGTCGAGCACGAGGACGGCCGCATGGAGATCATCGCCTGGCCGGCGCAGAGCCGCACGCTCAATGCCAGCCGGGCGGCGATCGCGATCGGACGGCCCTGGCGGCGCGCGGCCTGAGCGGCAGGCGCGGCGCCCTTTCCCGGAGGAGGTCCCGACGATGAACGCCACCGCAACAGCCGAATTCCAGCCGCGACGCCGCAGCGCCGGCATGCGGCTCGACGAGGCGGTGCGCCGCGGCTCGCTGCTGACGGCGGCCGGCCTGCGCGAATACGTCTTCGCCCGCCTCTTCCACGGCCTCGTCTACGCGCAGATCTGGGAAGACCCGGAGGTCGACATGGAGGCGCTGGAGATCGGGCCGGGCCACCACGTCGTCGCCATCGCCTCGGGCGGCTGCAACGCGCTCTCCTACCTGGTCGCCGACCCGGCCCGCGTCGAGACGGTCGACCTCAACCCCGCCCACATCGCCTTCAACCGCCTGAAATTCGCGGCGCTCGCCGGCCTGCCCGACCACGGCGCCTTCTTCCGCTTCTACGGGCACGGCGCCGACCCGGCCAATCTCGACGCCTATGAGCGGCATGTGCGGCCGCTGCTCGACCCGCAGAGCCGAGCTTGGTGGGAGGGCCGCACGCTCTCGGGCCGCCGCCGCATCTCGGCGTTCGCCCGCGGGCTCTACCGAACCGGCCTGCTCGGCCGCTTCATCGGCTGGAGCCACGCGGTGGCGCGGCTGCACGGCGTCGACCCGCGCCGGCTGCTCGCCGCCCGCACGCCGCAGGAGCAGCGCCGCATCTTCGACGAGGTGCTGGCGCCGCTGTTCGAGAAGCGGCTGGTGCGCTGGGCGACGGCGCGCAAATCCTCGCTGTTCGGCCTCGGCATCCCGCCGCAGCAATACGACGTGCTGGTCGGCGGTGGCGACATGGCGCAGGTGCTGCGGGCGCGGCTCGAACGGCTCGCCTGCGGCTTCCCGCTCGCCGACAATTATTTCGCCTGGCAGGCCTTCGGCCGCGGCTATGCCGCCGGCATGGACGGCCCGCTGCCGCCTTATCTGCGGTGCGAGAACCACGCGGCGCTGCGCGCCCGCGTCGGCCGCATCTCGATCGACAACGTCTCGGTGACGGAGCTGCTGGCCGCCAGGCCCGCCGGCTCGGTCGACCGCATCGCGCTGCTCGACGCGCAGGACTGGATGTCGGACGCCCAGCTCGACGCGCTGTGGCGCGAGATCACGCGCACGGCCGCCCCCGGCGCCCGCGTCATCTTCCGCACGGCGGCGGCCGAGAACCTGCTGCCGGGCCGGGTGGATGCCGCGGTGCTGGCGCGCTGGGACTACCGCGAGGCCGAGTCGCGGGCGCTGCATGCGCGCGACCGTTCCTCCATCTATGGCGGCTTCCACCTCCACGTCTTCAGGGGATGACCGCCATGGCCGACGGGCTCGACCACGCGGCCCTGATGAACCGCGTCTACCGCTGGCAGCGGCGCTGGGGTTTTTATGACGCGACGCGCAAATACTACCTTCTCGGCCGCGACCCGCTGATCGCCGGGCTCGCCCCGCCGGAGGGCGCGACCGTGCTGGAGATCGGCTGCGGCACCGGGCGCAACCTGGTGCTGGCGGCACAGCGCTATCCCGGGGCCCGCTTCCACGGCATCGACATCTCCACCGAGATGCTGGCTGCGGCCGGCCAGGCGGTCGAGCGGGCGGGGCTGGCGGGCCGGGTGCGGCTCGCCCATGCGGACGCCGCCGCCTTCGACCCGAGGCGGGCGTTCCGGCAGGACAGCTACGAACGCATCTTCATCTCCTATGCGGCCTCGATGATCCCGCAATGGCGGGCCGTGATGGCGCATGCCGTGCGGCGGCTGGCGCCGGGCGGCGAGCTGCATGTCGCCGATTTCGGCGATATGGCCGAACTGCCCGGCTGGACGCGGACGGCCATGTACCGCTGGCTCGGCTGGTACCATGTGACGCCGAGGCCCGACCTGTTCGAGGTGGCGTCCAGCCTCGCCTCGTCGCTCGGCGGCACCGCGCGCGAGCAGCGGCTGCACCGGGGCTATTCCTGGATCTCGGTGGTGCGGGCGCCGTGAGTCGCGGCGCCTCAGCCGCGAGCGTCCCCGCGCAGGCCTGACACCATCTCCCGCACCGCCTCGACGACGATCTCCGGCTGGCGTTTCGGCACGTAGTGGTTGGAGCGCTCGGCCATCACCTGCCGCCCCAGCGGCGACAGCGCGGCGAGCTCGCGCTGGTTGTCGAGATGGATCTCCCACAGATGCGCCGGCACCTGCCAGCGCGGCGGCGCGATGCCGGCGGTCACCACCGTCAGCGGAACGGCCGGGAAGGCCGGCGCGCGCCGTATCTCCTCGGCGATCGCCTCGATGCGCACCACCTCGGTCATGGCGCCGGGGCCGAGCAGCCGGTCCCACAGCGCCACCGCCGCGCGCAGGCCGCGCGTGGACAGGTTGGCGCCGGGCGCGAAGCGCCGCTCCTGCTCGGGATGGGTGGAATCGACCAGCACGACGCCCGCGACCTCGCGAGGGAACATGCGCGCATGCAGGTTGGCGTAGAGGCCGCCCATCGAATGGGCGACCAGCAGGAAGGGCGGCGCGAGGCCGAGGGCGGCTGCGAGGCCGCGCAGCTCGCGCACCGTGGCGGCGCCGAAATCGGGGCGGGAGGGGTCTTCGGGCACGCGGCGGTCGTAGGCGAGCGTCGCCGCCATCGCCGCTAGGCCCGGCTGCACCCGGTCCCAGTAGCCCAGCCGCGCACCGGCGCCGTTGAGCAGCACGATGCTCGGTCCGCCCTTCCCCAGCAGGAGGTGGCGCGGCAGCTTCATCTTCCCGGCCTCAGGATCGTCCGACATAAGTAGACTATCATAGTCAAGTATTATCAGGTCAAGCCGACGCGCCTGACAAGCAGGACAGCGCGAGGAACGATTTTGCCTTGCGCGCGCGGCCTGCTATTGACCTTTCCCATCTTGCGCGGGGGCGCGCGAATCGCCATCTGGGGCACAGGCTTTCAGCCGGCACGGCGGACTGCCGGGTGGCCGGCTCGCGGTTTCGGAGAAGGTATTCTTGTCGAAGGCGGACTTTTACGAAACGCTCGGCGTCGAACGGGGCGCCGACGAGAAGGTTCTCAAGGCGGCTTTCCGCAAGCTCGCCATGCAGTTCCACCCCGACCGCAATCCGGGCAACGCCGAGGCGGAAATCCGCTTCAAGGAGATCAACCTCGCCTACGAGGTGCTGAAGGACCCGCAGAAGCGCGCCGCCTACGACCGTTTCGGCCACGCCGCCTTCGAGCAGGGCATGGGCGCGGGCGGCGGCCATCCGTTCTCGGGCGCGGGCGGCTTCGCCGACATCTTCGAGGACATATTCGGCGACATCATGGGCGGCGGCCGGCGCCGCTCGTCGGGCGGGCGCGAGCGCGGCGCCGACCTGCGCTACAACATGGAGATCACGCTGGAGGAGGCCTTCAGCGGCCGCACCGCGCAGATCCGCGTGCCGACCGCGGTGACCTGCGACGAATGCTCCGGCTCGGGCGCCAAGCCCGGCACGCAGCCGACAACCTGCGCCATGTGCTCCGGCTCGGGGCGGGTGCGGGCGAGCCAGGGCTTCTTCTCGATCGAGCGCACATGCCCGCAATGCGGCGGGCGCGGCCAGACGATCAAGGACCCCTGTCCGAAATGCGCCGGCCAGGGCCGGACGACCGAGGAGCGGGCGCTCTCGGTGAACATCCCCGCCGGCATCGAGGACGGCACCCGCATCCGGCTCGCCGGCGAGGGCGAGGCGGGCCAGCGCAGCGGGCCGGCCGGCGACCTCTACATCTTCCTGTCGGTCAAGCCGCACGAGCTGTTCCAGCGCGACGGCGCCGACCTCTACTGCAAGGTGCCGATCTCCATGACCACCGCCGCGCTCGGCGGCCAGTTCGAGGTAACCTCGCTCGACGGCACGCAGACGCGCGTCAAGGTGCCGGAAGGCACGCAGAACGGTCGCCAGTTCCGCCTCAAGGGCAAGGGCATGCCGGTGCTGCGCCAGCCGCAGATGGGCGACCTCTACATCCAGGTGGCGGTCGAGACGCCGCAGAACCTGTCGAAGCGCCAGCGCGAGCTGCTGGAGGAATTCGAGCAGCTCTCCTCGACCGAGAACAGCCCGCAGTCGAGCGGGTTCTTCAGCCGCATGAAGGATTTTTTCGAATCCTTCGGTGAATAGCCGCGCGATCGCCATGCCTTCGCCTTGTTTCCGCTGCGTCAGGACGTAAGAAAGCATCGCGGCCGCCTTCTGCCGGCCCGGAAGGCGAAAGGAATGCCGATGAGCGCCCGTCACGCCCTGCGCAAGGCAATCAGCGAACGTTTCGACGAGGAGCTGCGGTTCCTGAAGGGCTGGGTCGACAAGCCGAAGGCCGTCGGCGCCATTCTGCCGACGAGCTCGGTCACGGCGCGGCGCATGGCCTCGGTCGTCAACCCCGCCTCGGGCCTGCCCGTGCTCGAGCTCGGACCCGGCACCGGCGTCATCACCAGGGCGATCCTCGAGCGCGGCGTGGCGCCCGAAAACCTCTACTCGATCGAATATTCGGAGGATTTCGTCCGCTTCCTGCGCCGCGACTATCCGGGCGTCAATTTCATCCAAGGCGACGCCTTCGACCTCGACGCCACGCTCGGCGCGCACAAGGACCTGACCTTCGACAGCGTGGTGTCGGGCGTGCCGCTGCTCAACTTCCCGACGCCCCGGCGCATCGCCTATGTCGAGGACATACTCGACCGCATTCCCGCCGGCCGGCCGATCGTGCAGCTCACCTACGGGCCGCGCTCGCCGGTGCCGCCCGGCGGCGGCAACTACGAGGTGAAAAAGCTCGACTTCGTCATCCGCAACATCCCGCCGACCACGTTGTGGATCTATTCGCGTCCCCGCCACGGCTGAGCCGAAAGCCGTTCTTCCTCTTGCCGCCGGCTTGTCCTATAGCCGCAGGAGCCTGTGAGGGAGCGCGCGAAGCATGACGCCAAGAATCCTCGTCTTCGCCGGATCGACCCGGTCCGGCGCCTATTCGGGCAAGACGGCCGACGTCGCCCAGCGCGAGCTGGCGCTCGGCGGCGCCGAGGTGACCCGCATCTCGCTCGCCGATTATCCGCTGCCGATCATGGACGAGGACCTGGAGCGCGAGAAGGGCGTGCCGGAGAACGCAGTCCGGTTGGCGCGGCTGTTCGCCGCCCATGACGGCATCCTGATCGCCACGCCGGAATACAACGGCTCGATGCCGCCGCTGGTGAAGAACACGATCGACTGGATCAGCCGCGTCAAGAGCGACGGCGGCAAGCCGCTGCGGCCGCTGCCGGGCCGGCTGGTCGCTATCTGCTCGTCCTCCGACGGCCATTTCGCCGGCATCCGCAGCGCCGGCCACCTGCGCGCCGTGCTGTCGCACATCCAGATGGAGGTGATCTCGCCGCAATGCTCGATCCCCTACGGCAAGGAAGCCTTCGACGAGGACGGCAATTTCCGCGAGGAGCGGCACGCGAAGTCGATGAAGCGGGTATGCGAGAGCCTGATCGGCATGGCGCGCACCCTGTCGAGGAGGGCGGAAGGATGAATGCAGGCGGACCAGCGCGGGACAGGCTGATCGTCGGGCTGGACGTGCCCACCATCGCGGAGGCGCGGGCGGTGGTGGCGACGCTGGGCGATGCGGTCACCTTCTACAAGATCGGCTACCAGCTCGCCTTCGCCGGCGGGCTGGAGCTGGCCCGCGAGCTCGCCGCCGACGGCAAGAAGATCTTCCTCGACATGAAGCTGCTCGACATCGACAACACGGTGGCCAAGGGCGTCGAAGCAATCGTCGGGATGGGCGTCAGCATGCTGACGATCCACGCCTATCCGAAGGCGATGCGCGCCGCGGTCGAGGCCGCGCGCGGCTCGGACCTGTGCCTGCTGGCGGTGACGGTGCTGACCTCGATGGACGAGCAGGACGTGATCGACGCCGGCTACGAATACGACCCGCACACGCTGGTGCTGCGCCGCGCCGAGCAGGCGCTGGCCGCCGGCATGGGCGGTATTGTCTGTTCCGCATCCGAGGCCTTGGCCGTGCGCCGCATCGTCGGGCCGGACATGGCGGTGGTGACGCCCGGCATCCGCCCGGCCGGTGCGGCACATGGCGACCAGAAGCGGGTGATGACGCCGGCCGACGCGCTGGCCGCCGGTGCCAGCCACCTGGTGGTGGCCCGCCCGGTCGTGGCTGCTAGCGACCGGCTCGCCGCGGCGCGCGCGATCCTCGCCGAGATGGCCGCGGCCTGAACGAAAAGGACGGAGAGGGAGGAACGAGATGGCAAAGGGATACTGGATCGCGCATGTCGATGTGCGCGACCCCGAGCGCTACAAGGACTACGTCGCCACGGCGAAGCCGGCCTTCGAGCGCCACGGCGCGAAGTTCCTCGCGCGCGGCGGCAAGTGGCAGGCGATGGAGGGCAAGGGGCGCGGCCGCAACGTGGTGATCGAGTTCCCGTCGATGCAGGCGGCCCTCGACTGCTACAATTCGGCCGAGTACCAGGCCGCCAAGGCGATCCGCATCACCGTGGCCGACGCCGAGATGGTGATCGTCGAAGGCGCCGAGTAGCCGGCTTCCCGCCTGCCGGCGCCCCGCGCCGGCCTTTCGCCCCAACGGATTGTCAACGGTTCGGGCGCAGCATGGCTTCCGCAACGTCGCGCGAAACATGTTGCGTCGCAGCAAAACGCTGCTAGCCTGCGCGTGACAAAATGCCCCGACCGGCACCGACAGTCCTGTCGGCCGAGGCGGTGCGGGGTATTGATGTTCTACCAGCTTTACGAACTGAACCATGCGGCGCTGCAGCCCTACCGGGCCTTCGCCGACGCCGTCCACCTCTTCTACACCCATCCGCTCAACCCCGTGGCCCGGACGACCTTCGGCCGCTCGGTGGCGGGCGCGGCCGAGCTGTTCGAGCGTACGACGCGGCGCTACGGCAAGCCTTCGTTCGGCTTGACCGAGACGCGCGTCGACTTCCAGCCGGTCCCGGTGCAGGAGAAGGTGGCCTGGTCGAAGCCCTTCTGCGACCTGATCCATTTCGAGCGCGGCCTGCCGGCCGGGCGCCGGCCCGACCCGAAGATGCTGATCGTGGCGCCGATGTCGGGCCACTACGCGACGCTGCTGCGCGGCACCGTCGAGGCCTTCCTGCCGAAGGCCGAGGTCTACATCACCGACTGGGCGGACGCCCGCACGGTGCCTCTGTCGGAAGGCCGCTTCGACCTCGACGACTATATCGACTACGTGATCGAGATGCTGCACCGGCTCGGCCCGGACACGCATGTGGTGGCGGTCTGCCAGCCCTCGGTGCCGGTGCTCGCGGCGGTCGCGGTGATGGAGAAGCGCGGCGATCCCTGCGCACCCTCGACGATGACGCTGATGGGCGGCCCGATCGACACGCGCCGCAACCCGACCGCCGTCAACCTGCTGGCCGAGGAGAAGGGCATCGACTGGTTCCGCGACAACGTCGTCATGCCGGTGCCGTGGCCGCATCCCGGCTTCGGCCGCGACGTCTATCCGGGCTTCCTGCAGCTCTCCGGGTTCATGAGCATGAACCTCGACCGCCACATCATCGCCCACAAGGACTTCTTCCTGCACCTCGTCAAGAACGACGGCGAGCCGGCCGAGAAGCACCGCGAGTTCTACGACGAGTACCTGGCGGTGATGGACCTGACGGCGGAGTTCTACCTGCAGACGGTCGAGACCGTGTTCGTGCGTCACGCCATGCCGAAGGGCCAGATGCGCCATCGCGGCGAGCCGGTCGACCTCGCCGCCGTCCGCAACACCGCGCTGCTGACGGTCGAGGGCGAGAACGACGACATTTCGGGCGTCGGCCAGACCCAGGCCGCGCACGATCTGTGCGTCAACATCCCGGACGCGCGGCGGGCGCACTACCTGCAGCCGGCGGTCGGCCACTACGGCGTCTTCAACGGCTCGCGCTTCCGCTCAGAGATCGTGCCGCGAATCAGCGACTTCATGAAGTCGCACGGCAAGGCCGCGGGCCAGCCGGCCAAGGCGCGCGTCGTCCCCTCCCCCAAGGCCTGAGCCGGCCGGCGCCCCATTCTGTGCGCTATCGGCCACAGTCGGCCGGCGCCGGGTAACCATGCCGGCGCTTCGCACGGCGGCGTGAATTGACTTTCCTCAGATCCGCACTTTAACCTTTGCTTAACGAAGCAGAACGGCGGATCGGGGATCGGGCGCGGATGGATTTCGGCAGGGGGGCCTTGTGCGCGCGTCTCGGCGCGGCTCTGACGCTGGTGCTGCTGGCCGCGACCGGACAGGGCAAGGCGGCCGCCGATTCGATGGCGGTGGGCCGGCAGACCTCGCAGCCGATCGGGCACTACGAGTTCTGCAAGGCCAATCCGGCCGAATGCGCGATCCGGCCGAGCGACACCAGCGTGCTCGCGATGACCGACGCGGAGTGGACGCTGGTGACGGCGGTCAACATCGACGTCAACAAGGCGATCAAGCCGACCAACGACATCGACAATTACGGCCTCGACGAGGTCTGGACCTATCCCGACAACGGCAAGGGCGACTGCGAGGACTACGCGCTGCTGAAGCGCCGCCTGCTCAACGAGAAAGGCATCTCGCTCGCCAACCTGCTGCTGACCGTCGTGCGCAAGCCGGACGGCGAGGGCCATGCTGTGCTGACCCTGCGCTCCGACAAGGGCGACTTCATCCTCGACAACCTGTCCGACAAGGTGAAGCCCTGGCGCGAGACGGGCTACAAGTTCCTCAAGCGCCAGGCTAGCTACAACACCGGCCGCTGGGTCAGCCTGATCGAGGACAACAACACGCTGGTCGGCTCGCTGAAGTAGCGCCGTCTTGGCGGTGTCGCGTCGCCGCCGCTTATCCCGACGAACCGTCTTCCTCCGCCCGGCCGGGCCTCATCCTGCGCGATCCACCGACATTGCGGCACGGAACCGTGCCTGATGCGCCCCCGGCCGTTCGACCATCGCGTTCGATCTGCCGCTCTCCATCCGCCGGCCGCTCAGGCCGCCTGCGCGGCCAGGCGCTCGCCGACCATGCGGTAGGAGATGGCTTCCGCCAGGTGGATGCGGCCGACCGTGCCGGCGCCGTCGAGGTCGGCCAGCGTGCGCGCCACCTTGAGCACCCGGTGGTAGGCCCGCGCCGAGAAGCCGAGCTTCTCGCTGGCATCGGCGAGCAGCGCGGCACCCGCCGCGTCGGGCGCGGCGACCCGCTCGACCGCCGTGTTCGACAGATGCGCGTTGGTCGCCTCCGCCGGCAGGCCGAGCGCCGCGTGGCGCTCCCGCTGGGCGTCGCGGGCGCGGGCGACCCGGGCGGCGACCGCCGCGCTGGCTTCCGCGCGGCCGGGCCGGATCAGGTCGCCGGCGCTGACGGCGGGAACGTCGACGCGCAGGTCGATGCGGTCGAGCAGCGGGCCGGAGATGCGCGCCTGGTAGTCGACGACGCAGCGCGGGCCGCGCAGGCAGCGATGGCCCGGCTCGCCGGCCATGCCGCAGCGGCACGGATTCATCGCCGCGACGAGCTGGAAGCGGGCCGGATAGACGACGCGGTGGTTGGCGCGCGCGAGCACCGCCTCGCCACCCTCCATCGGCTGGCGCAGCGAATCGAGCACCGAAGGCTGGAACTCGGGCAGCTCGTCGAGGAAGAGCACGCCGCAATGGGCGAGCGACACCTCGCCGGGCTTCACCCGCAGGCCGCCGCCGACCATCGCCGCCATCGAGGCCGAATGGTGCGGCGCGCGGAAGGGGCGGCGGTCGGAAAGCCGGCCGTCGGCCAGCTCTCCGGCGATCGAGGCGACCATCGAGACCTCGAGCAGTTCGCGGGGGCCGAGCGGCGGCAGGATGGAGGGCAGGCGCTGCGCCAGCATCGACTTGCCGGAGCCGGGCGGGCCGACCATCAGCAGGTTGTGGCCGCCGGCCGCGGCCACCTCCAGCGCCCTTCTCGCGCTCTCCTGGCCCTTGATCTCGGCGAGATCCGGCAGCGCGGCGCCCGCCTGCCGCACCGCCGGCTCGGGGCGCGACAGGACCTGCGTGCCGCGGAAATGGTTGGCGACCGCGATCAGGCTGCGCGGCGCGAGGATGTCGATCCCGGCGCCGGCCCAGGCGGCTTCCGAGCCGCAGCCATGCGGGCAGATCAGCCCCTTGCCGTCGGCATTCGCCCCGATCGCGGCCGGCAGCGCGCCGGCGACGGGCGCGATGGTGCCGTCGAGCGACAATTCGCCCAGCACCACATAGTCTGCGAGCTGGTCGCCGGGGATGGCGCCGAGCGCGGCCATCAGCCCGAGCGCGATCGGCAGGTCATAATGGCTGCCCTCCTTGGGCAGGTCTGCGGGCGCGAGATTGACGGTCACCTTTTTTGCCGGCATCGACAGGCCCGAGGCGTGGAGCGCGGCCTGCACGCGCTCGCGGCTCTCGGCCACCGCCTTGTCCGGCAGGCCGACGATCTGCATGCCGACCTTGCCCGGCGCCACCATCACCTGCACGTCGACCGGCACCGCCTCGATGCCCTGGAACGCGACCGTGCGCACGCGCGAGACCATAGCGCCCTCCCCGCCGCGGCCGCCCGTTCCCCGGAAGGGCGCGCCCGCTGCTGTCGTTGCGTCAAGCGACGGTCAGGGAAGCACAGTCGGAATGATCTTGCAAGAACATTAAGTGAACAAACCGGAATCGCACCGATACCGGCAAATGCAGCGGTTTATCAGGCGCGCCTGGCCTCCACCGCGTCCCAGAACAGCGCGGCGATGTCGGCGCCGCCGAAGCGCTTCACCTCGCGCACGCCGGTCGGCGAGGTGACGTTGATCTCGGTCAGGAAGTCGCCGATCACGTCGATGCCGACGAGGATGAAGCCGCGCTGCCTGAGCGACGGGCCGATCGCCTCGCAGATCTCGCGCTCACGCCTGGTCAGCTCGGTCGCCTCCGCGCGGCCGCCGACATGCATGTTGGAGCGCGAATCGTGCTCGGCCGGCACGCGGTTGACCGCGCCCACCGCCTCGCCGTCGACGAGGATGATGCGTTTGTCGCCCTTGCGCACCTCGGGCAAATAGCGCTGGACGATGAACGGCTCGCGGAACATCTGGGAGAACATCTCCAGCAGCGAGGCGAGGTTGCGGTCGTCCTGGCGCATGTGGAAAATGCCGGCGCCGCCATTGCCGTAGAGCGGCTTGATGATGATGTCGCCATGCGCACGCCGGAAGGCGGCGACCTCGGCCGCGTCGCGCGTGATCATCGTCTCCGGCATCAGGTCGGGGAACTCGGTGACGAAGATCTTCTCGGGGCTGTTGCGCACCCAGGCGGGGTCGTTGACCACCAGCGTCTTCGGATGGATGCGGTCGAGGATGTGCGTCGTCGTGATGTAGTTCATGTCGAAGGGCGGATCCTGCCTGAGCAGGACGACGTCCATCTCCGACAGGTCGGTGCGCACCGGCTCGTCGAGCGAGAAGTGGTTGCCCTTCTCGTCGCGCACGCTCATCTCCTCGACCCGGGCGAAGACGCGGCCGTTCTCCTGCGTCAGCCGGTCGGGCGTGTAGTGGAAGAGCCGGTGGCCGCGTCGCTGCGCCTCGAGCGACAGGGCGAACGTCGTGTCGCCCATGATGTTGACGGTCGAGACGTGGTCCATCTGGACGGCGACGCGAAGCGGCATGGAAGGCTCCCCTGTTGCGGCAGGCGAAGCGGAGTTAGCCCATCGCCGGAAATCCGTCGAGAGACATTCGCCCCGGCGGGCCGGCGATGCGCCGGCATTAACCACGCGCCAAGCATTGGCGGGGTATGGTCCGGCAAACCTGCGCGCGAGGCGCGCCAGCTTCCGGGAAGCCCTGCCAGATGACGATTGCCAGCCGCTCGCGGCGCGCCGCGCCCCAGGCCCAGACGGACGAGCTCGAGCTGACCATCCTGATGCCGTGCCTCAACGAGGCCGAGACGATCGGCATCTGCGTGTGGAAGGCGATGCGCTACCTCGCCGGCGCCGGCATAGCGGGCGAGGTTCTGGTGGCCGACAACGGCTCCACCGACGGCTCGCAGACGATCGCCGAAGGGCTGGGCGCGCGCGTCGTGCCGGTCGCCGAGCGCGGCTACGGCGCGGCGCTCCAGGGCGGCATCGCGGCGGCGCGCGGCCGCTTCATCATCATGGGCGACGCCGACGATTCCTATGACTTCACAGCGCTCGACGGCTTCGTCGAGAAGCTGCGCGGCGGCGCCGACCTCGTCATGGGCAACCGCTTCGCCGGCGGCATCGAGAAGGGCGCCATGCCCTTCCTGCACCGCTGGCTCGGCAATCCGGTGCTGTCCTTCATCGGCCGGCTGTTCTTCTCGACCGGCACGCGCGACTTCCATTGCGGGCTGCGCGGCTTCCGCGCCGAGCCGATCCGGGCGCTCGGGCTGCGGACCACCGGCATGGAGTTCGCCTCCGAGATGGTGGTGCGCTCGGCGCTGTCGGGGCTGGCCATCGAGGAGGTGCCGACGACGCTGAAGCCGGACGGGCGCAGCCGCCCGCCGCACCTCAAGACCTGGCGCGACGGCTGGCGGCACCTGAAGTTCCTGCTGATGTACAATCCGCGCTGGCTGTTCTTCATTCCCGGCACGATGCTGGCCGGGCTGGGCATCCTGCTGGCGGCTGCCCTGTTCGTCGGGCCGCTGCAGGTCACCGGCGACCTCTCGCTCGACTTCAACAGCTTCGTGGCCGCCTGTTTCATGGTGGTCACCGGCACGCAGCTCGTCACCTTCGGCGCGCTGTCGCGCCACTATGCGGCGCGCACCGGCATGCTGCCGGCGACGCCGGGGGCGGACTGGCTGCAACGCAACCTCTCCACCGACCGGCTGGCGCTCGGCGGCGGGCTGGCGCTCGCCTGCGGGCTGGCGCTGTTCGGCTACGCGGTGGCCGACTGGGCGAGCCTCGGCTTCGGGCCGCTGGCCGACCCCGCCATTCCGCGCGTCGTCACGCTCGGCCTGACGCTCGCCGTCATCGGCCTGCAGCTCTTCTTCTCCGCCTTCCTGCTCGGCGTGTTGGAGATCCCGCTGTCGCGCGGCCGCGGCCAGACCCCGGCGCCATGAGGCGGCCGGCGGCCACGCACGACGCGGCAACGCTGGCGCGCTTCGCCGGCGTCGGCCTCGGCGCCGCGGCGCTGCTCTTTTCCCTCACCTGGCTGCTGACGGAAGCCGGCCTGCCGCCCTTCGGGGCCGGCATCGCCGCTTACGCCGTCTCGCTCGCGGTCGCCTACCTGCTCCAGCGCGGCTGGTCCTTCGGCGGCCGCCATGCGCATGGCCACGCGCTGCCGCGCTACCTCGCGAGCCAGGCGCTCGCGGCGCTGACGTCCGGGGCGGTCGCGCATGCAGCATCCGCCGGCGGCCTCGATACGGGCCTCGCCTCGGCGGCCGCGACTATCGCTGCCAGTTCCGTCAGCCTGCTCCTGTCGCTGCTGTGGGTGTTTCCGGCGCAGGCCGGCCCGGAACGGGGCTGAGCGCGATGGCGATGGCGCGGCAGATCGGCGAAGCCGAGACCACGGCGCCGCGCAGGCCAGCGGGCGACGCGCTGCTGGCGCTGCTGGCCACGCTCGCCTCGGTCGGCGCCTCGGCGGTCGCCGGCTTCCCCAAGCTCGCCTTCCCCGGCAGCGACAATGACAGCCTGATGCGGCTGGCGCAGGTGCGCGACCTGCTGGCCGGGCAGGGCTGGTTCGACCTCCACCAGTACCGGATGGGGCTGGAGGGCGGCTTCGTCATGCACTGGTCGCGGCTGGTCGACGCGCCGGTGGCCGGGCTGATCCTGCTGCTGCGGCCCTTCATCGGCGAGGGACGGGCCGAGCTCGCCGCGCAGTTCGCCTGGCCGGCGCTGACCATGGCGGCCGCACTGTGGTTCATCCTGCGCGCGGCACGGCTGCTCGGCGGCGAGGCGGCGCGGTTTCCGGCGCTGGTGCTGGGCGCGACGGGGCTACATTTCCTCTACATCTTCGCGCCGGGCTCGCTCGACCACCACAACATCCAGCTCGCGCTGATCCTCGCCGTCTGCGCGCTGCTCCTGTCCGGCGGCTTCGTCGCCGGCCTCGGCGCGGGTGCCGCGGCCGCCGCGAGCCTCGCCATCGGCATGGAGACGCTGCCTTATGTCGCCGCGGCCGGCGCGGTCGTGGCGCTGCTGTTCTGGCTGCGCGGCGCCGGCGAGGCGCCGACCGCGACCGGCTTCGGGGCCGGGCTGGCGGCCGCATCGGCCGTGCTGTTGCTCGCCACGGTGCGGCCGTCGCAATGGACGGTCGCAGCCTGCGACGCATTCTCCGGCGCGCAGGCGGGACAGGCGCTGCTCGGCGGGCTGGAGCTCGCCGTCATCGCCTGCGCCTGGCGCGAGGCCGGCAGGGCCCGGCGGCTCGCCGCGCTCGCCGGGCTGGCGGTGGTCAGCGCGGCCTGGCTGCTGATCGCCTATCCGCAATGCCTCGCAGACCCCTATGCCGCGCTCGACGGGCGGCTGAAGACGCTGTGGCTCGACCGGGTGAGCGAGGCGCAGCCGCTGTGGCGGCTGGTCGCCGAGGACCCGGCTGCCGTCGCGCTCTACTACGTCACGCCGGCGCTGGGCCTCGCATTCGCGGCCATCCGGCTGGCGCGGCGCGGCTTCGACCGGGGCATGCTCGTCGCCGGCCTGCTGCTCGCCACCGCCTTCGCCGTCTCGGCCTGGCAGGTACGCGGCGCGAGCTTCGCGATCGCGCTGGCCATCCTGCCGCTGGCGGCCTGGGTCGGGGAGATCCGCGCGCGCCAGGCGGAACGGCCGTCGAACGCCGGCAGCCTGCGGCTCGTCGGCGCCTGGCTCGTCAGCTTCAACGTCGTGTGGGGGCTGGCGGCGGCGCAGCTCGCCGGACCCGCCGGCGGCATCGCGCCGCAGGTCGCCGGCGCCGACCGCTGCGAGGCGGCCGCCGCCTATGGCGGGCTTGCCGCGCTGCCCGCCGGCACGGTGGCGGCGGTCTCCAACCTCGGCGCGCCGATCCTGGCGCTGACGCCCCACCGGGCGCTCGCCGGTCCCTACCACCGCAACATCGCCGGCAATACCGCCGTGCTCGACATGATGACGGCCGATCCCGCCGCCGCGCGCGATCTCGCGGCCCGCTACGGCGTCGACTACATAGCCGTCTGCGCCGGCAACCCGGAAAGCGCCTTCCTCGCCGGGCAGGCGCCGGCGGGCCTGCTGGCCCGGCTCACCGCAAGCCAGGCACCGGGCTGGCTGGAGCCGGCCGGCCAGTCCGGGGACGGGTCCATGGCAATCTACCGCGTGGCGGGCGCAGATGTTCGCAGTTGACCCATAAATCCGGGCAAGTTCATCTCGAAAATGTGTCCATTAGCGATGCTGCAAATGACACGAATCCTCAACCAATTGATGCCACAGTGCCCGTTGGGGCACGAAAAACAACGCGGGGATGCGTATGCATGACCTGATGGCGAACGGCCTGGCGGGGCGCGAACAGTCGGATCTGGCACTGACCGACCCGCTGACCGGGCTGGGCAACCAGCGGCGCTTCTTCGACAAGGTCGACCGGCTCATCAAGGAACGGGCGGAGGACCCGGCGCCGTTCGCCGTGGGCCTGCTCGACCTCGACGGCTTCAAGCCGATCAACGACCTGTTTGGGCGCAAGGCCGGCGACTACATCCTGCAGCAGGTGGCACTGCGGCTGTCGGCCGCGATGGACGGCAACGCGACGGTGACGCGCGTCGGCGCCGACGAGTTCGCCTTCCTCTATCCGATGGTGTTCAGCGAGGACGCGGTCGCCGCCAAGGCGCGCATGCTGATCGAGATCCTGTCAGCTCCCTACGACGTCGGCGAGCGCACGGCGCGGCTTTCGGCCTCGGTCGGCTGCTCGCTGTTCTTCTCCGGCGAGGAGACCACGGAAGTCCTGTTCAACAAGGCCGAGACCGCGCTCTACCAGGCCAAGCGCTCCGGCCGCGGCCGCGTCGTCGTGTTCACGCGCGAGATGGAGCAGGCGGCCAAGCACGTCACCCGCATCGAGCAGCAGCTCCGCCGCGCGGTCGCCGCCGGCGAGGTGGAGCCGCATTTCCAGCCGATCGTCGATCTGAAGACGCGCCGCACCATCGGCTTCGAGGCGCTGGCGCGCTGGACCGACCGCGACCTCGGCTTCGTCTCGCCGGCCACCTTCATCCCGATCGCGGAGGAGCGCGGCATCATCGGGCCGCTGGCGCAGCTCGTGCTGCGCAAGGCGACCGAGGCCGCCCGCAACTGGCCGGACGACATGTTCCTGTCGTTCAACCTGTCACCGTCGCAGCTCGTCGACCAGAACACCGGCCTGCAGATCCTGTCGATCCTCAGCAAGACCGGCTTCGACCCGCGCCGGCTGGAGATCGAGATCACCGAGACCGGCCTGATGACCGACCCGGCCTCGGCCGAGAAGATCGTCGAGGACCTGAAGCGGGTCGGCATCCGCGTCTCGCTCGACGATTTCGGCACCGGCCAGTCCTCGCTCGGCCGGCTGCGTGAGTTCGCCTTCGACAAGCTCAAGATAGACCGCGCCTTCGTCTCCTCGATCCTCGAGGACAAGCCGTCGGAGCACATCATCCGCGCCATCCTGGCCATGTGCGAGGGCCTCGGCATGGACGTCGTGGCCGAAGGCATCGAGCAGGAGGGGCAGGCGAGCCGGCTGGTGCAGTTCGGCTGCGGCGGCGGCCAGGGCTACTTCTTCGGCAAGCCGGCCAATGCCGAGGCCACACTCGGCTACCTGCGCGACAGCCTGCGCGGCGCGCTGCGCGTGCGCAGCGCCTGAAACGTTGCAGCCGCCTCCCGAGGGGAGGTGACTCCCCCGGCGCATCGGCTAATCTCGCCTCCGTGAGAGCGGGGGGAACGCGCGTGGAGCCGGACGTCAGCATCCTGTCGGACATCGCCTGCGAGCTGGGCGAGGGGCCGTCCTATGACCCTGCGACCGGCACGCTGTGGTGGTTCGACATCGTCGGCCGCAGGCTGCTGGAGCATCCGTTCCCCGGCGGGCCGACGCGCGTGCACGCGCTGCCGGTGATGGCGAGCGCCATCGCCTTCACGCGCGACGGGCGGCAGATCGTGGCGACGGAGCGCGGGGTGGAGCGGCGCGAGCCCGCCACGGGCCGGCTGGAGCTGCTGGCACCGATCGAAGCCGACGACCCCGCAACCCGTTCAAACGACGCGCGCGTGCATCGGAGCGGCGCCTTCTGGATCGGCACGATGGGCAAGAAGGCCGAGGCGCGGGCGGGCGCCATATACCACTACCGGGCCGGCAAGGTGACGCGGCTGTTCGGCGAGATATCGATCCCGAACTCGATCTGCTTCTCGCCGGCGGGCGACGTTGCCTATTTCGCCGACACCGGACGCAACATGCTTAACCGCGTCGCGGTCGATCCCGCCACCGGCCTGCCGGCGGGCGAGCCGGCGCTCTTCCTAGATCAGCGTCGTCAGCCGGGCGGCATCGACGGCTCGGTCTGCGACGCCGAAGGGGTGATCTGGAACGCCCGCTGGGGCGTCGGGCGGCTCGACGCCTATGCGCCGGAAGGAAGGCTGCTGCGCTCGATCGCGCTGCCGGCGCGGCAGACGTCCTGCCCGGCCTTCGTCGGCCGCACGGCCGAACGGATCGCGGTCACCTCGGCGCTGGAGAACATGAGCCCGGCCGAGCGCGTCGCCGATCCCGACGGCGGCAAGACGTTCCTGGTGGACCTGCCGGTGCGCGGCCGCTTCGAGCCGCACGTCACCCCCTGAACGCGGCGGGCTGCCGCCCGGCGGTCAGTGCTTTTCCATGCAGATCTTGGTGTGGCCGGAGCTGACGAAGCCGAGGGCCGCGGCGGCCGCCTTCGACAGGTCGAGCACGCGGCCCTTCACGAACGGCCCGCGGTCGTTGACCCTGACCAGCACGGCCTTGCCGTTGCGCTGGTTGGTGACCTTGATCCTGGTGCCGAAGGGCAACGAGCGGTGCGCGGCGGTCATGGCGGCGGGGTTCATGCGCTCGCCCGAGGCGGTCCTGGAATGCAGCGCATACCAGGAGGCGGTGCCGCATTGCGAGGCGGCGGAGGCGGGGACGGCTGCGGACATGGTCGCGGCGGCGGCGAGGACGGCGATCCCCGGAAGAGTACGGCTCATCGGATATTCCCTCAAATCTTGCTGCCGCCGCACCTCCGGTATGAATCGGGCACACGCGCGGCGGCGCAAGCCCGCGCCGGTCACGTTTGGAGTCGTTTCGCAACATAACGGTCCGGCGGAAGCCCGGCCGGACGCCTTCCGGAGCCGTTCAGAGGCCGGGAAGCCGCTCCACCAGCGCCACATCCAGCGCGCTGCCGCCGATCCAGCTCAGCCGGTTGATGGTGGCCATGCCGGCGTCGATCCGGGAGTTCTCGTCGCCCGGCGTCGAGGCATGCGCGCGGCCGCGCGGGAAGACCAGCTCGACCGTGTCGCCGCTCTCGCCGACCACTTCGGCCGTCCGGGCGATCTTGTCGCGGCCGATCGACGGCTGCGCGAAGGCGGCGGGCAGATCCGTCGGCAGGTTGACGCTCAGCCAGTGCGCCTCGGCCACCCATTCTGCGCGGCGGTCCCACAGCGTCCGCAGC
Organism: Hyphomicrobiales bacterium; assembly: GCA_017305835.1. Taxonomy (GTDB): domain Bacteria; phylum Pseudomonadota; class Alphaproteobacteria; order Rhizobiales; family Rhizobiaceae; genus RCIO01. Next base: position 16,220 of record JAFKJY010000084.1, on the reverse strand, counting down.
AGGCCGGCCAGCCAGTCGACGTCTCCCGGACGCAGGTTCGGCTTCTTGACGCGCGACAGCGCGATCGCCGGCAGGCCCCAGAACGTCGCCTCGCGCGCCACGCCGAGCGTGCCCGAATAGGCGAGGTCCTCGGCGACGTTGCGGCCGTCATTGATGCCGGAAATCACGAGGTCGGGCCTGCCGCCGTCGCGGAACAGCCAGGCCATGGCCGCCACGATGCAGTCGGCCGGCGTGCCGGAGCAGGAGAAGCGCCGCGGGCCGAGACGCTTCATCGTGACAGGCGAGGCCATCGTCAGCGAGTTGGCGGCGGCGGTGCGCTTGGCGGCCGGTGCGACCACCCACACGTCGTCGCTCAGCCGGCCCGCGGCCTCGACCGCGAGCGCCAGCCCCGGCGCGTCGATGCCGTCGTCATTGGCGATGAGAATGCGCACGGCGGTCTTCCTTGCCGATCTCGATCGTGTGTCCGGTCCGCGCCCCGGTCTGGAGCGCCGGGATGAAGCGGCCGAGCTCGGCCAGCGTCTCCGCGTCGCAGGAATGGCCGAGCGCCATCGGCCGGCCCAGCGCCTGCCACAGGGCGACGTTCTCGTCGAGCGTCGGGTGGGTCGGCATGCGGATCCAGTCGGCGCGGCCCTCCGCCGCGAGCCGCGCGCCGGGCGAGCGGGCGGGCAGATGGCCGCTGAGCAGGATGGGCAGGCCGGCCGCGACCGCCGCCTCCAGCGCCGGCCGCGCGGGGCCCGCCACGCCCATGCCGTCATGGACGAGCAGCGGCATGGCCGGGAAGGGCGCGCCGACCTGCCAGTCGATCGCCGTCGCGAGACGCGCGCGCAGCAGATCGGCCATGCCGGGACGCAGCACGCCGGGCTCGATCTGGGCGGCGAGCGGCGCCCGCATGCCTTCCGCGATGGCGAAGGGCCGGTCGAGCACGGCCATCAGCTCCAGCGAGCGGCCCGACAGCGGCGTCGGCATCAGGCAGCCGCCGGCGTGGCTCGCCACCCAGGCGGCGATCTCAGCGGCGCGCGTCGCCGCCGTCACCGGGTCGGTGCCGTAGGAGGCGTCCAGCGCCAGCACGTCGCAGGCGGGCGGCATCGCCATGTCGAAGACGCGGCTCGCCGGCACCATGTCGGCGGCGTAGACGACGCGGCTTTCGCCGGCCGAGACCGCGAACCAGACGCCGCCGGCGACATGGCCCGACGCGCCGGTGGCGACCGAGAGGCTGCCGATGGCGAGCGTGTCGCCGGGGAGGAACAGCTCGATGCTGCCGTCGGGCGGCGGGAAGCGGCGCAACTCGTCCGCGTCGGCATATTGCGCGAGCGTGGCGAACATCTCCGCGCGCGTCTGGGCCGTCATGAAGACCGGGCCGCGATAGCCGCGCGCCAGCAGGCGGCAGAGCGCGCCGACATGGTCCTCGTGGGCATGCGAGATCAGCAGCGCGTCAACGCGGTCGGGCGGCAGCAGCGGCAGCGGGTAGTACTCGTCGCCCGCAGCACCCACCTTGATGCCGGCGTCGAGCACGATGCGGGTGCGGCCGTCGTCGACGCCGAGGCTGGTCCGGCCCTTCTCGCCGAAGCCGCCCTGGAGATGCAGCGACAGCATCAGCCGCGCCCGCCCGCCGGGATCAGCCAGCCGTCCGAGAGCGCCAGCCGCAGCCGGTCGCCGGGGTTGAGCGAGACCGGGTCGGGCTGGTCGAAATGCAGCGCGAGGTCCGGCTGCGCGTCCGGCACGAACTCGATGCGGGCGGAGCCGCCGCGATAGATGACGCGGGCTATGCTGCCGTCGAAGCCCGGCGCCCCTGCCGCCGCCGGCGCGAGCTGCGAGGAACGGCAGCAGACCGAGGCGCCGGCGCGCGGCGCCTCGCCTGGGCTGCAGCGCACGACGAGCTCCTGCCCGAGCACGCGGACGCGGCAGCGGCCGCCGGCCTCCGCACTCTCGACGTCCGCCGGCAGCACCATGCCCTGCGAGATGAAGGCGGCGACCATCTCGTCGGCCGGCTCGTGGTAAAGCCGCTGCGGCGTGGCGAGCTGCATCAGCCGGCCGTGGTCCATCACCGCGATGCGGTCGGCCAGCGCCATCGCCTCGGCCTGGTCGTGGGTGATGTAGACGATGGTCGTGCCGGTGCGCTCGTGGAAGTCGGCGAACTCGTCCTCCATCGAGGCGCGCAGGTGCACGTCGAGATTGGCCAGCGGCTCGTCGAACAGCACGAGGCGCGGCTCGGCGACGAGGCAGCGGGCGAGCGCGACGCGCTGGCGCTGGCCGCCCGACAGGTTGGCCGGCCGGCGCTCGCCATATTCGCCCATATTGACCAGCGCCAGCGCCTTGGCCACGCGCCCGTCGCGCTCGGCGCGGCCGACGCCGGCGACCTTGAGCGCGTAGCCGATGTTCTCGGCCACAGTCATGTGCGGCCACAGCGCGTAGTTCTGGAAGACGATGCCGACGCGCCGCTTCTCGGGCGGGACGTTCGTAGTCTCGGAGGAGACCAGCCTGTCGCCGATGCGGATCGAGCCGCCGTTGAGCGCCTCGAAGCCGGCGATGAGACGCAGCAGCGTGGTCTTGCCGCAGCCGGACGGGCCGAGCACGGCGAGGAACTCGCCGTCGGCCACGTCGATCGAGACGCGGTCGAGCGCGACCATCTCGCCGAACTTCTTGGTGACGCCGTCGATCGTCAATCCCGCCATGGGAGGACTCCGTCTGGAAGCTTGCGGGCGAACAGCCCGGCGAACAGCATGAGCAGGAAGGTCACGGCGACCATGATCGCCGACACCGCGGCCGCGTATTTGGAATCGCCGCCCTGCTCGAACGAGAAGATGACCACGCCGATCGTCTCGGAGCCCGACGACCACAGCAGCGCCGACACGGTCAGCTCGCACAGCGCGGTCATGAAGATCAGCAGGCCGCCGGCCATCGCGGCCGGCGCGATCAGCGGGAAGACGATGGTGCGCAGGCGCGTGAACAGGCCGGCGCCGGCCACCTGCGCAGCCTCCTCCAGCGCCCGGTCCATCTGGTGGTAGCCGGTGATGGTCGGGCGCACGGCGAGCACCAGGAAGCGCGCGAGATAGGCGTAGAGGATGATCCAGACCGTGTTGTAGATCTGCACGTTGAGCAGCGGGATCGGCTTCAGGAACAACAGCAGCGAGGCGATTGCCAGCACCACGCCCGGCAGCGCGTAGGGCAGCTCAACCGAAAGGTTGAGCGCCTTGACCCAGCGCCGCGTGCCCCAGGCGATGACGTAGCCGAGCGGGATCGCGACGAAGACGGCGAACACCGCGCACACCGCCGACAGCGTCAGGCTGTTCAAGAAGCCGCGCCGGGCCGCGACATGATCGAACAGCACGAAGCGGAAATTCTCCAGCGTCGCGGTGGCCGAGCTCAGCACCACGCCGTAGCCCGGCACCAGCGAAGTCAGCACGAGACCCAGCAGCGGCAGGACGAGAATGAAGACGATCAGCAGCCACATAGCGACCTCGACCACCCAGCGCCAGCGCCCCAGCGGATAGGGCGCCGCCGGCAGCGAGGTGGAGGTGATGCGGAAGTCGCGCCGGTTGCTCAGCCGGTCCTGCAGCACGATGCCGACCATGGCGATGATGCCGATCAGCACCGACAGGAACGCCACTTCGGAGAGCACGGCCGGGCCGCCGCCGGCCAGCCGCTGGTAGATCAGCGTCGGCAGGACGAGGTAGTTGGCCGGGATGCCGAGGAAGGCGGGGATGCCGAAATTGCCGACGCAGGAGACGAAGGTGAGCGCGGCCGCGCCGACGATCGAGGGCGTCATCAGCGGCAGGATGACGGTGCGCAGCACGGTGAACCGGCCGGCGCCGCCGGCCTGCGCGGCCTCGACCAGCTCGCGCGGCAGCTTGCGCAGCCCGGCCCTGACGATGAGGAAGACCAGCGGCGCGTACTGGATGCCGAGCAGGAAGACGATGCCCTCGGGCGAATAGAGCGGGTTGCGGGTGCCGATGGGAGGCGCCATGCCGAGCGCGTTGAGCAGCGGGCTGGACGGGCCGGCGACCTGCAGCCAGGCGAGCGCGGTGACCTGCGGCGCGATCATCAGCGGGGTGACGTAGCAGAGCACGAAGGCCTGGCGGCCGCGCACGTCGGTGAGGGAGACCAGCAGCGCGACGGCGACGCCGGCGACCAAGGCGAACAGCGTGCCGCCGATGCCGACGGCAAGCGTGTGCCAGGTGGCGATCCAGGTCGTCCGCGAGACGAGCCCGGACGCCACCACGTCAAGCGAGAAGGAGCCTCGCGGCAGCACGATCTCCTGCAGGAGCCGCGCCATCGGGAGCAGCGAAAAGACGACGATGATCGCGACGATCCCGCCCGTCAGGACCAGATCCTGGCCCTGACGGCTCCTCCCGGCCGTTGACATCCGGTGCTGCCCTCAGCCGCCGAACATCTCGGAGAACTTCTTCTTGGCGCCGTCGATCTCGCCGACGACCTTGCCGACGTCGACCGACATGATGTTGACCTTGGTGCCCTCGGGCATCCAGGCCGGACGGCCGGCCGCCGGATTGGCCGGCAGGTAGCCCTGGCTCAGCGCCAGCTTCTGGCCGGCGTCGGACAAGATGAAGTCGACGAACTTCTTGGCTGCGTCGGCATGCTTGGCGGTCGACATGATCGCCACAGGCTCGGTGACGGCGGTGACGCCTTCCGACGGGAAGACGAACTCGATCGGCGAGCCGTCCTTCTTGGCGTTCATGGCCATGAAGTCGACGAGGATGCCGTAGGCCTTCTCGCCGCTGGCAACCGACTTCAGCACCGCGCCGTTGCCCTTCACCGCGACGACGCCGTTGTCCTTCAGCTTGCCGAAATAGTCCCAGCCGAGGTCGGGCATGTCGGCGAAGGCGGCGAGCTGATAGGCGGCGGCGCCCGAATAGAGCGGGCTCGGCATGATCAGCAGGTCCTTGTAGGCCGGCTTGGCGAGATCGGCCCAGTGCTCGGGACGCTCGGCCGCCTTGGTGTTGTAGGCGATGCCGGTGGTGATGAGCTTGGAGCCGAAATAGGTCTTGTCCGGGTCGTAGGCGGCCTTGTCGAAGCCGTCGAGCTTGGCCTCGGGATAGGCCATCAGGTGGCCGTCCTTCTTCAGGCTCTCCATGCTGACGGCATCGGCGATCAGCAGCACGTCGGGCTGCGGGCTGCCGGCGGTGAACTCCGCCGCCAGCTTGGCCAGCAGCTCGCTGGTGCCGGAGCGGAAGATCTGCACGTCGATGCCGGGATTGGCCGCCTTGAAGGCGTCGACGGTCTTGGCCGCGTCCGCGTCGGGCTGCGAGGTGTAGAGGACCAGGTCCTCGGCCGACGCAGCGCCGACGAAGGACAGCGAAGTCAGAAGGGCCGTCGCGTATGCGAGACGGCGGAATCGGTCGGTGTTTCTCATCGAGATGATCTCCTCTCGTTTGCTTCCGGGAGTGGGCCCCGGACTCCTCCCATGCACGCGCGATGTGACAATACCGCTACAAAAGCGCGACGCAATTCAGCATGAACATATGTTCTTCGTCAATGACAAAAGAACACGATGGTGACTTTCGCCCCGCGCCGGTCCATCCTGCGCGCGGGCACGGGCGGCAAAGCCTAGATCATGCCGCGTCCGGCGCACAGGAGAAGCTTGGATTGCCAGCAGGAAACCGGAAGAAGCAGGAGGCTGGCGGCGCGCTCGCGTCGGCCGATCTCAGGGCCAAGATCGCCTGGCTCTACCATGTCGAGGGGCTGACGCAGGCGCGGATCGCCAAGCTCGTCGGCGTCACCCGCGTCAAGGTCATCCGCGAGCTGGCGACGATCGCGCGCGACCAGATGGTGATCACCACGGTCAATGCCGACACCACCGGCCAGATCGCGCTGGAGCGGGCGCTGGAGGCGCGCTGGGGCCTGCGCAGCGCGGTCGTCGTGCCGGCGCCGGCCGATGCCGACAATCTCGGCCGCCTGCTCGGCCATGCGGTCGCCCGATATCTTGGCGAGCACATGGGCGACGGCATGACGCTCGCCATCGGCGGCGGCGCCACGCTCAACGGCAGCCTCGCCTTCCTCGCCCGGCGCGAGCTCGCCGGCGCGACCATCGTCAGCCTGGTCGGCAGCCTGCCGCATTCGCGCTGGATCAACCCGTCGATCGTCGCGGCCAAGGTGGCCGAGCGCTTCAACATCGACAGCTACCAGATCACCGCGCCGGTGGTGGTGGACGAGCCCGAGCTGCGCGAGCGGCTGTGGCGGCAGTCCGCCCTGAAGGAGGTGCGGGAGCGGGCGGCAGGCGCCGACATGGCGCTGCTCACCGTCGGCGAACATTCCAGCGACGCCACCATCTTCCGCCACGGCATCGTGCCGGACGCGCTGCTCGAGCCGCTGAGGCGGCGCGGCGCCGTCGCCAACCTCCTGTGCTACTTCGTCGACGCGGAGGGGCGGCTGGTCGACCACGAGATCAACCGGCGCATCATGGCGATCGGGCTGGACGAAGTCGCGCGCATACCGCACATCATCCTGGCGGCCGGCGGCCCGCACAAGGTGGAGGCGATCCTGGCCGCGCTGAAGGCGGTGCCGGTCAAGGTGCTGATCACCGACGCCGCCACGGCGGCCGAGATGCTGGAGGCGGCGCCCGGCGCGGCGGCGCCGGAGCTCAGATCAGGCCGCGCTCGGCCATGAAGTCGTCGAGGCCGGCATGCGTCGCGGCCTCGAACTCCTCGACTGCGTCGGCGACGGCGCGCCGGTGCGAGGCCATCAGCATCAGCACCTGCCGCATCTCGGTCGAGATGCCGAAGCGCACCCAGCGCTCGGCGAGATGGGCCGGCAGGCCGGCGGCGGCGCAGAAGGCGGCGACGTCGCGATAGCCGAGCGCGCGGACAAGCTCGACCGTCTCGGACGGCGACGAACGCGGGTCGAGCGCGTGGTCCTGGAAGCGCTGGACGATCAGCCGGACGTCGGCCGGCACCCGGCCGAGCGTGCGGCCCACGGCCGACGGCAGGCTCTCGGGCTTCTCTGCGTGCATGGCGTTTCTCCGATCGCGCCGATGATAGGCGCTCCGGCCGGCGCGCTCAACACCGGCATCATGCGGCCCTGTGGCGCGCCGCAAGCAGCCGGCGCGCGGTCTGCTCGTCGGTAATGAAGTCGGTGGGCTCGAGCAGCGCCATCGCGCCCAGCAGCGCCCCGGTCTTGTCCTGCCCGCCAGAGGCGAGCACGCGGCGGCCCGCCCGGCGCAGGCGGTCGACGTCGACCGACATGACGCGGTCGTTGATCGGGTGGTCGAGCAGCACTCCGTCGCGGTCGAAGAAGTGGAACAGCACGTCGCCGACGGCGCCCTGGTCGCCCAGCTCCTTCTGCTCGCGGTCGCTCAGGTAACCGCCGCGGTAGAAGGTGGTGGCCGACAGGATGCTGCCGACCGACAGCAGCACCATGTCGAGGCGATCGGCGAGCGCCAGCACCTTGTTCAGCCCGCAGCGCTCGACGAGCGCCTGCTTGGTGGCGACGCTGTCGACCAGCGCCGGCGCCGGGATCAGGTAGCCCTCGCCCTGGAACAGGCTGGCGAAGCGCCAGGCGAACTCGGCCGGGTTGAAATGGCGCGCCACGCCGACGCCGCCGAGCAGCGAGATGACGCGCAGGTCCTGCAGCGGCCGCGCGCGGATGTGGGGCAACGAGGAGAACAGCGTGCGGCCCCAGCCGACGCCCACCGACATGCCGGGCGCCAGAAGCTCGGAGACGTAGCCGCCCGTCGCCGCGCCGATGACCGGGGTCGGGTCGGCCTCGGCCGAGGCCAGCGGGGCGATCAGCGCCCGGCGAAGACCGAAGCGCGCCTCCAGGGCGCGCTCAAGCGCGGTGGTCTCGGCAAGCTCGCTCTCGATGGTGATCTTGACTTCCTGCCGGGCGCGCGCCTCGGCGAGCAGGCGGATCACGCTGACGCGGCCGATGCCGAGGATCTCGGAGATCTCCGACTGCGTCTTCTGCTCGACGAAATACATCCAGGCGGCGCGGATGCGCAGGCTGTCGCTGCGCGTCGCCCCGGCCGCGCCGGCGCCGGGGCCGGCTTCCGCCGCCGCGACGTCCTCGTCCGCCCCGGTCCTTCCCTTGCGTCCGCTCATATGGCCCCCGAAAACCGTCGCTGCCGTCCGCCTGCGCGGCGCGCCTGCTTGATTGCGGCGTGAATCAAAACAATTATGGGCATCGGCGGTCAACAGCGATCGGCTGGGAACCGCAGCGAGGACGCGACCATGCTCAGAGAGATTTCCGGCGGGATTTCGTCGCAGGCACGCGACCGGCTGCGCGACCTGCGCGACCGGGTGCAGGCACGCCGGCGCGAGGAGGGCGGGCAGCAGCGCACGCGCCTGCTGCCGCCCGGGATCGAGGGCCTGCTCGGCCAGGCGGCCAGCATGGTCGACGACACGATGATCGCGGCGCGCAGCCTGTCGCACTCGCTGTTCCCCGAGCTGTCGGACGAGCATCTGGCGATGTTGCCGCTCGACCGGTATTTCGGTGCCGGCGGCGGCGAACGCCGCTTCCGCCACGACATGTACCGCGCAGCCCGCATCGCCGGTGCCCGCATCGGGCCGGAAACCGCCGCTCTCGTGCGCGAGGGCGTGCTGTCCGAGGCCTATGCCGCCGCGCGGCGCCAGTGCGCGGAAAGCATCGCCATGCTCGCCTCCCAGGGCTGGGGAGACAAGGCGGGCGAGGACAGGGCCGGCGAGGCCGCGCGGCTGTGCGCGGCGCTGCTCGGGTCGATCCTCGCCACGCCTGCGGGCGCGGCCACGGAAGACCGGGAGGCGACCGAGGTCCGCGCGGGCTGCTACGCGCCGGGCCTGCTCGCCAGCGCATGGTCGAGCGTCGACGGACGCGCCTACGAGCCGCAGACGCTGGAGCTGGCCATGCTGGCGGTCGGCGCCCGCCGGGAGCGGCTCGCCACGGCCGCCGCGTCCGAGCGCCCGGCCGAGGAGCTGGCGGCCGCCTTCCACTCGATGCTGCTGCATCTGATCTGACGGGAGCGGCACGCGATGCAGGACTTCACCGCCGCGCTCTCGACCACGCCGGACCTCGCGCACGGCATGCGCAAGCTCGGCCAGTTCCGCGCCGCCTTCGAGGACGACGCGCGGCGGCTGGGCGCCCGCCACGGCTGGCGCTACGACATCGACGAGCAGGCGCTGGCGCGCATGTTCTTCGACTGGATCGACGCGATCGGCGCGCAGGCGGACGGCGCGCGGGCGAACCGCGCCGACTTCACCCTGTTCTGCGGCGGGCTGGCGCTCGCCGGGCTGGTGCGCAGCGCCCCGGCGCGGGCGCACGCGACGGGCAGGCCGGCATCGCGGGGAGATCAGGAGCTCGCGGCCGACCGGATCGCGCGGTTCTGGCCGGAAGGCCTGCTCTACGTCGATTTCTGCATCAGCGTGGTGTCGGCGGTGTTCGAGCAGGAATTCGGCGCGCCGCCGCCGCTCGATCCCTCGCTCGACGACCTGAGGACATGGTGGTCGTTCCGCGAGAACGTCGCGGAAGACCCGGCGCTCGCGGCCGCCTTCTTCGACCGCTTCCTCGGGCGGGAAACCGACTGGACGTTTCCGGGCCAGCTCGGCATGCGGCCGGACGCCGCGATCGAAGAAGACCGCGACGCGCCCGCGAAGGCGATCGCCCGCAACTGATCCCGTCAGGCGACGAGGCCGAGCGGGTGCTCGATCGTCTCGCGAAAGGCCGCCAGCAGCTCGGCGGCCAGCGCGCCGTCGACGGCGCGATGGTCGGTCGACAGCGTCACCGTCATCATCGTCGCGGCGCGGATCAGGTCGCCGTCGACGACGGCGCGGCGCTCGCCCGCTCCGACCGCGAGGATGGTGGCGTGCGGCGGGTTGACGATGGCCGCGAACTCGCTGACGCCGAACATGCCGAGATTGGAGACGGCGGTGGTGCCGCCGCGATATTCCTCGGGCCGCAGCGCGCGGGCCCGCGCGCGCTCGGCCAGCGCCTTCGTCTCGTTCGAGATCGCCGAGAGCGACTTCTCCTCGGCACGGCGGACGATCGGCGTGATCAGCCCGCCGGGAATGGAGACGGCGACGCCCACGTCGACATGGCGGTGGCGGAGCATCGCCTCGTCGGTCCACGAGACGTTGGCCGCCGGCACCTTCACCAGCGCGACGGCCAGCGCCTTGACGACCATGTCGTTGACCGACAGCCGCCAGGCCGGCTCGCCGTCGCGGCGCGGCGCGGCCGCGTTGAGGTCGGTCCTGAGCCGCAGCAGCGCGTCGATGTCGCAATGCGCCGTGAGGTAGAAATGCGGGATCGTCGACTTCGCCTCGACCAGCCGCCGCGCGATGGTGCGGCGCATGGCGTCGTGCTGGGCCATCTCGTAGGAGCCGGGCTCGAAGAGGGAGAGCGTGCGGTCGGAGGACGGCGCCCCTGCACCCCCCTCTGGCCTGCCGGCCATCTCCCCCTCAAGGGGGGAGATCGGCAGCTTCACCGACGGCTCGTTCCCCACCACGGGTGAAGACGGTGACGAAGGCGTGATCGCGGCCCCCTCTACATCCGCCCTGACGATGCGGCCATGCGGGCCGGAGCCGCGAACGGCCGAAAGGTCCAGCCCGCGCTCGCGGGCGAGCCGGCGGGCGAGCGGCGTCGCGCGGATCGCTCCACCGCCGATCTCCCTCCGCGCACTCGAAGCCTGGACCGTCGGCGGGACAGCGTCCCCCTCTGCCCTGCCGGGCATCTCCCCCACGAGAGCGGAGATCACGCTCTCCGCCGCCTGTCCCGCAGGTGCCGGCGCATAGGCCTCGCCCTCGACATAGATCCACGCCACCGGCTGGCCGACCGGGATGTCGACGTCCTCCGCGCCGACGATGTCGCGGATCACGCCGGTCGCCGGCGAATCGATCTCCATCGCGGCCTTGTCGGTCTCGATCTCGAACAGAAGCTCGCCCTGGCTGACGGCTTGGCCTTCCGCGACATGCCATTTCGAGATGCGGCCGGTCGACATATCCATGTCGACCTTGGGCAGGATCACCTCGACCGGCACGTCAGCGCGCTCCCGTCACCAGTGCCCGGGCCGCCGCCACGATGTCGCCGACCTGCGGCACGGTCGCCTTTTCGAGGTCGGGATTGTAGGGGATCGGCGTCTCGGCGCCGCCGAGCCTGACGATCGGCGCGTCGAGGAAGTCGAAGGCCTCGCTCTCGGCGACCATGGCCGACACCTCGGCGCCGATGCCGAGCGTCTTGACCGCCTCGTAGACGCACATCAGCCGCGAGGTCTTGCAGACGCTGGCGATCACCGTCTCGCGGTCCATCGGCCGCACGGTGCGCAGGTCGATCACCTCGACGTCGATGCCCTCAGCCGCCAGCATCTGCGCCGCCTCCAGCGACTTGTGGACCATGATCGAGGTCGCGACGATGGTGAGGTCGCGGCCCTGCCGGCGCACCTCTGCCTTGCCGATCGGCACGGTGTAGCGGCCTTCCGGCACCGCGCCCTTCATCTTGTAGAGCAGCTTGTGCTCGAAGATCATCACCGGGTCGGGATCCTCGATCGCGGCGAGCAGCATGCCCTTGGCGTCGTGCGGGGTGGCCGGCTGGATCACCTTGAGACCCGGCACGTGGCCGAGCCAGGCTTCCAGGCTCTGGCTGTGCTGGGCGGCCGCGCCCGTGCCGGAGCCGGCGGGAAAGCGCATGACGACCGGCACCGACACGGCGCCGCCCAGCATGTAGCGCATCTTGGCCGCCTGGTTGACGATCTGCTCCATGGCGAGCGCGGCGAAGTCGGAGAACTGGAACTCGAAGATCGGTCGCAGGCCGGTGACGGCCGCGCCGACCGCGACGCCGGCGCCGCCCAGCTCCGAGATCGGCGTGTCCATCACCCGCTCGGGGCCGAAGCGCTCGACCAGGTCGCCGGTCACCTGGAAGGCGCCGCCGTAGACGCCGATGTCCTCGCCCATCAGGAAGACGCGCTCATCCGCCTCCATGGCCAGCGCCATGGCTTCCTGGATCGCCTGCGCATAGCTCAGCTCGCGCACCGCGGTCGCCGCGTCCATCATGCCGGCTCCGTGTAGACGTATCTCTCGAGATTGGCGATCTCGGGGGCCGGACTCTCCTTGGCGAAGGCGATCGCCTCGGCGATCTCGGCCCGCACGCTGTCGCGGATCGCGTCGATGCCGGCCCGGTCGACGATGCCGAACTCGACCAGCTCCGCCTCGAAGCGGCGGATCGGGTCGCGCTCGTTCATCCACTCCTCGATCTCTTCCTTGGTGCGGTAGCGGTTGCGGTCGCTCTTGGAATGGCCGCGGTAGCGTTAGGTCTTGCACTCGATCAGCGTCGGCCCCTCGCCGCGGCGGGCGCGCGCGATCGCCGCGTCGGCGGCCTCCGCCACCTCGCCGACCGAGTTGCCGTCGACGATGACGCCCGGCATCGCATAGGCCGCGGCGCGGTCGGCGATGTTGGCCACCGCGGTGGCGCGCGCCACCGAGGTCGACATGCCGTAGCCGTTGTTCTCGCAGACGAAGACGACCGGAAGCTTCCAGATCGAGGCCATGTTCAGCGCCTCGTGGAAGGCGCCCTCGTTGTTGGCGCCGTCGCCGAAGAAGGAGACGACGACCTTGCCGGTGCCGAGCTTCTTCGCCGTCAGCGCCGCGCCGACCGCGATCGGGATGCCGCCGCCGACGATGCCGTTGGCGCCGAGATTGCCCTTCGAGACGTCGGCGATGTGCATCGAGCCGCCGCGGCCGCGGCAATAGCCGGTCGTCTTGCCGAAGAACTCGGCGAACATGCGGCTGACGTCCGCGCCCTTGGCGATCGAATGGCCGTGGCCGCGATGGGTCGAGGTGATCTGGTCCTCGTCGGAGAGGCCGAGGCAGATGCCGACCGCGCTCGCCTCCTGGCCGATCGACAGGTGCATCGTGCCGTGGATCAGGCCGCGCATGTAGCTGTCTTCCGCCCCTTCCTCGAACTGGCGGATCAGGTGCATCTTGCGCAGCGCGCCGCGCAGCGCATCCGCGTCGAAGCGCGCGTAGAGGAAGGGCAGGTTGCGGCCCTCGGCCGGCTGGCGGGCCTGCTTTTGCCGTGCGGCCATGGTCAGGCTCCGGCCTTGCCGTGGACCAGCTCGTCCTGCAGCGCCCGCAGGGCGGCGATCTTCGAGCCGGCCGGCGGCGCGGCGTTGTCGTAGGTGATCAGCTCGCCCTTGGCGATCGGCTTCGTGACGCTGCCGCGCTCCAGCAGGCCGCAGGGAATGGCGCGGGCCCTGCGAGCTTCTTCCGCCTGCATGATCCAGGCGCGGTAGGAATACTGGCCGATGGCGTCGAGCCGGTCGCCCGGCTTCAAATCCTTCTTGGCCACGGCGCAGACCTCGGCCACCGGCCTATCGAGCGGCACCATGTCGGCCTTGCCGTGCAGCACGACGCGGGCGCAGGTGAGCGGCACCTCCAGCGAGGTGAGGTGATAGGGCCGGTGGAAGGTGAAATAGGGCCCCTCGCCCATCTTCAGATCTTCCATGCGCTCGCGCAGGCGCGGATGCGGCGCCTCGGCGACGACGAAGACGCCCGGCGCGACGCCCTTGCCGATCGAATAGTCGACGACGCCCTTGCGCGACAGCACGCCGCCGTCGGCGACCGGCACCAGCGTATGCGAGAGCTCGCCGACCGTCGCCTTCGGCCCGTGCATGCCCGGCCGGTCGGGCACCAGCCCGGTCGCGTTGGCGATGGCCGCCATCTCGACCATGGTCTTGGAGCCGTCGACGAACTCGACCAGCATGCGCACGTTCATGTTGCGGCGCCGCGCCTCCTCGGCGTAGTCGTCCGGCACGGCGTCGATGTTGAGCGGGTTGTTCTTGCCCTTGCCGGCAGCCACGATCGGATAGCCGAGCGCGGAGACGAATTCGATCAGCTCCATGCAGGCGGACGGCTCGTCGCCGGCTCCGAGCGAGTAGGTGACGCCCAGCCGGCGCGCCTCGCTCTTGAGGTAGGCGCCGATGGTGACGTCGGCCTCGACGTTCATCATCACGAGGTGCTTGCCGTGCTGCATCGCGCGCAGCCCGATCTCGGCGCCGACCGCCGGCACGCCGGTGGCGTCGATCACCACGTCGATCAGGCCGCTGGAGATGACGTTCTCGGCATCGTCGGTGAGCGCGATGGAGCCGGCCTCGATCGCCGCGTTCAGGTCGGAGCCGGAGCGGGCCTCGCGGGCGCGGGCCGCGTCGCCATAGGCGATCTCGACGGCGCGCCTCGCGGCCGGCAGGTTGATCTCGGCGACGGCGCCGACCGCGATCCCGCGCATGTGCGAGACCTGGGTGACGATGTCGGTGCCCATCTCGCCGGAGCCGATCAGGCCGATGCGGATCGGCCGGCCCGAGCGATGGCGTTCATCGAGTTCGCGGGCAAGCCCGATCAGAGCCACGTTCGCAGCCATGCGTCCTCCCGGCGTCGCGCTTGATCGCCAAGGCGTATTGAACATTTGTTTTCATGTCAAGACGAATGTACTCGGCGCGAGGAAAGCGAGTGGATGCGGTCGCTGCCTTTGATCGGCATGCGGAAACAAAAACCGCCCGAAGGGCGGCTCACGCGATCCCGGCTGAAAACTCCGTCATCGGAGTGACTTCGCTATCGAAGAGAACTGGTGGAGCCAAGGACAGGCCTCTAGCCCCGAAACGTGCGGGGTTCACGGCCTGATTTCGGCCCACGTGAGGCAGCACGTGCGTAAGAGCTGACTTGCGGATCGGCTTAATCCGTTGATACCGCTCATCTTCCTTCCTCGTTCCAAGTAGCCCCGAACTAAGCGGTGCTCCGTCCGCGCGCAACCCCGCGCGCGCCCAACGACGGAGGACTCACATGCGCACGCTACCTTGGCATCTATCGGCCCGCCGGTCGACCGACGACCCGGCCGTCGAGAAGAAGCTCTTCGGACTACCGCTCCGCGACATCTGCAACTATGCGGCCTTCTGTGCCGCGCACGGCCTGCCGCGCAATCCGGCTTCCTTCGACGCATGGGAAGCGCAGCGCCTTCCTGCGCGAAGCCGGGGAGCCCGGTCACTGCAGGGGACGGCAGCGTGATGGAGAGGCCGCTGTCGCTCCAGCCCGAGGACGCCGTCCGTCTCGGCCTCTTCTGGTCCGCCATCATGGTCGAGCCCGAGGACGCCGCGCGCATGGCGTTCGATGGCCTCGACGCCGCGTCGAGGCAGATGGTCCTGAGAGCCTACGAGGCCGACTGGAACCATAAGCGGCTCGTGGCCGGTCAGCGCCACTGACCACCCGCATCATAATGAAGGCCGGGGCGCACGTCCCGGCCTTCGTCGTTGTCGGCCTTCCCGCCGCCACAGGAGCGCACTGACGGCCGTATCGCTATCGCAGGGCGGTCGGAGCCCGACTGGCTTTGCGATACGCGATGGCGGGCCGGCCGTGGAGGACGGACAGCGGTCGCTAACCATCATGTTGCGGCGGTGCTTATTGCGCTCGCTAAAGGCGGGCGGATAAGCGTGTTGCGGTCATCGGCAACGCCAACAGGAGAACCCCGATGACTAGCTCCAGCAACACCTACCGCCGCGTGCGTGCCCTCGTGATGAAGACCACGTTCAATGGCTGCACGGTCGGCGAGGCCGTCAGCGCCGCGAACCTCGCGTCGAAGATAATCGCCGGCCACGGGCTCGACCCGGTCCGCATCGACTGGCCGGCCGCGCCGACTGGATACGAATGGGACGGCGTGCCCGGCCGGGGTGGAAAGATGATGGAGAGGCCCACCACGGCCGAGAAGCCGTCGAAGGCCAAGCGCCAGCGGAAGGCCGAGGCCGCGCCCAAGCTGGCGAAGGAGTCCAAGACCAAGAAGCCCGCCGAGTCGAAGATGAAGGGGCCGACCCGCAAGGAGGCGATCACCAAGATGCTGCGGCGACCGGCGGGCGTGACCATCGCAGACATCACCGAGCAGTTCGGCGTCCTGCCGCACACCGCCCGCGCGATGGTGTCGGTCTACGGCCGCGAGATCGGAGGAGTCGCATACGACCGGGCGACGAAAACCTATCGCGCCACGGCCGCGTAGCCACCACGGCGCAGGGGCGCAACGGGCCGGCCGCAAAGTCGGCCTCGTCGGCTTTCCGGGCCGGTCGACACCGCGCCGCACAGCGCCCGACACGCGGCCCGTATCCCACGGGATCGGGGCTGAGTGTCAATCGGCTCGGAATGGGGACCCTGGATCGGCGTGCAAACGGGACCCCTTTTGGGGCACGACGGTAAGCGCCCGACCGGGTGGAGCTGGTCGGGGTTGCGCAGCCCGGTCGGGCGCGTTGTTTAGGCTCCCCGGCTTTAGTTTTG
>JAFKJY010000133.1 GCA_017305835.1 Hyphomicrobiales bacterium | reverse complement strand
CGCCGAGCTGCAGGGCGTCGACGTGGTCGTGTCGGCCGCCGGCGTGGCGGGGCTGATCGGTGCAGCACACATCCGCGACGGCGCGATCCTGGTCGACGTGTCGATCATCCGGACCGAGGCCGGCCTGGTCGGCGACGTCGACCTCGCCTCGGTCGAGGGCAAGGCTTCCGTCGTCACCCATGTGCCGGACGGGATCGGGCCGATCACCACGGCCTGCCTGTTCGAGAACGTCGTCGCGGCCGCCGCTCAGGCCGGCCGCTGATCCTTCGCCTCAGCGCGGCGCGTGGGCGGCGAGCACCTCCACCTCGACCTTGAACTCCTCGCGCGTGAAGCCCGAGACGATCATCAGCGTCGAGGCCGGCGACGGCTGCGGGAACAACCTGTCGCGCACGTTCATGTAGGGCCGCATGTGCGCCCGGTCGGTGACATAGGCGTTGATGCGCACGACGTCGCGAAGGTCCATGCCGCAGGCGGCGAGGATCGAGCGGATATTGGCGAAGCACAGCTCGGCCTGCGATTCGACGTCTCCGGGCACGCGGCTGTCGGCGCCGATGCCGAGCTGGCCGGAGCAGAACACCATGTCGTGGCCGGCCTTCACCAGCACGCCATGGCTGTAGGCGGCGAAGGGCGCCGGCATGGCGGGCGGCGTGAGATGGATGAGGCTGGTTTCGGGCATGGCGGTTCCGCTGGCTTGGGGGACGATGCGACCGGCGCGCCGGTCGGTCACCCACCATCGACATCGCAGGGCCTGATTTCAAGCGCCGCGGGGCAATTCGCTCGCTGCAAATGAAACGGGGCCGCCCGAAGGCGGCCCCGCTGGATTCGTCGGAAGCAGCGTCGGACTCAGGCGCTCTTGGCGCGCCAGCTAGCCTCGGCATAGTGCTCGCGCGCCTCGCGCGAATAGGGCGTCGGCGAGACGCGGACGCGGATCTCGGCCTGCTTGTGGCGCTCGGTCGAGGTCTTGCCGCTGCCGCCGTTCGGCTCGCCCCAGACCAGCGTCAGCACGTCGCCGACCTCGATGTCGGGGTTGACCACGCCGAGCGAGAGCATGCAGCGCTCGTTGTAGGAATAGCCGTTGAACATCGACATGCCGACCTGCTTGCCGTTGTGCAGGATCATGTCGGCCGAGGTCGAGGCGTAGTTCGGCTGCGGGAAGTCGATCCACTTGTAATGGTCCTCGCCCGGCCGGAAGGCGGAGGCGATCACCTTGACCACGTCGTCGGCATTCCACTCGAAGGTGACCTTCTTGCGCTGCGGCTTGTCCTTCATGGCGGCCAAGGCCTGCTTGCCGATGAAATCGGTCTTCCAGCCGATGTAGAAGCCGTAGCCCAACTCGAACGGGTTGACGTAGTAGTCCTCGATGTTCTTCGAGGTCATGGAACCGCCGATCGAGCCGGTCGCCTCATAAGAATTGGCGCCGAGCCACTCGCGGTAGTCCTTCATCATGCCGTCGCCGGTGTAGATGCCCGGCAGCGGCGACGGGATCCAGCCCGATTCCAGCGTGTTGGTGGAGTAGGCGCGGCTGCCGACCTGATGCAGGTCGACGCCGGCGTCCTTCGCCGCCTGCAGGATCACCGACTGGACGTAGGACTTGTCCTGATACGGCCCCCAGATCTCGAGGCCGGGCGCTCCGGCCATGCCGTGGCGCAGCGCCTGCACCCGCCGCGAGCCGACATTCATCCAGTCGACGTGGAAGAACTTGATGTCCGGCACCGGCCCGCCGTTCATCTTCTCCAGCACCTTGTTGGCGTCAGGCCCCTGGATCTGGAAACGGTAATGCGTCCGGTAGATGGCGCGGCCGTCGGGGCGGGAGTCGGAGCGCGGGTCGCGGTGGAGCCGCACGTTCCACTTGCCGATCGCCTGCTGGAACTGCACCCAGTTGGCGGTTGGCGCGCGGCCGACGAGGATGAACTTGTCCTCGCGCTCGCGGAAGATGATCATGTCGCCGATCACATGGCCGGCCGGCGTCACCGGCACGAAGTGCTTGGCGCGGTTCAGGTCGAAATTGGCGAAGCTGTTGATGCCGACATGCTCGAGGAAGGCGGCCGCCTGCGGCCCCTCGACGATCAGCTCGTCCATGTGGTGCGACTGGTCGAACAGCACCGCCGACTTCTGCCAGGCGCGCTGCTCGTCGCGCCAGTTGGTGAACTCCGGCGCCACGACCGGGTATACATACATGCCGATCTTGGAGTTGCGCAGCATCTCGACGACGTTGCCCTTCTCCCTGATGACGCTCTCCAGGCTCGAACTTGCCATCTGAATTCCTCCCTGAACCATGTTCATGTATACATGGTAATGCCGCAGCGGCCGTCTTTGTGCAAGCGAAAGTCGCGCCGAGCGGGTCTCCGCTGGCGGTTACGGTGCGAAAAACGTGGAGGGCCGTCAGCCGATGACGAGGGCCAGCCCCGGCACGCGGCTGATCAGGCTGCGGTCTTCGCTCAGCACGTAGTCGAGATTGTGCCGGGCGGTACGCGCATGCTCGCGCGCGATCATCTCGGCGCGGGTGCCCTCGCGGGCGGCGATCGCGGCGACGATCGCGCGGTGCTGCTCCTGCGCGGAGCCGAGCGAGCGCCGGAAGGCGGCGATGTCGCTGCGGTCCGGCAGGAAGGCCGAAGGCGAGGCGAAGGGCAGCCGGGTGGCGCGCTCGACCTCGCGGCGGACGATGTCGCTGCCCGAAAGGCCGGCCAGAAGATGGTGAAATTCGGCGTTGAGCTCGGCGTAGCGGTCGAAATCGACCTGCTCCGGCCCGTTTCCGAAGCATTCGTCCAGTTTGGCGACGACGGCCGAGATTCCCGCCAATGCCTCGGGGGAGACGCCGCGCTCGGCCGCCAGCCGCGCCGCGGTGCCCTCCAGAACGCCGCGCAGCTCGATGGCGTCGACCACGTCGGCGAAGCTGAAGGTGCGGACGATGAAGCCGCCGTTGCGCGCCCGCTCCAGCAGCCCCTCCTCGGCCAGCCGCGACATCGCCTCGCGCACCGGCGTGCGCGAGATCTGGAGCTGCTCGGCCATCGGCACCTCGAACAGCCGCATGCCGCCCGGCAGCTCGCCGCCGAGGATGCGCTTGCGCAGCTCGATGACGGCCCGCATCGCGTGTGTCTTGGCCGATTTGGCGGTCATGGAACGAAGCCCTCGAAAACCAATGTATACATGGCTGGCCCTGCGGCCGCAGCCCAGACGCCTAGTGGTCCCGCTGCCCGCCGAGATCAAGCCCGATGTGGCGGTCGAGCGTGGCGGTGTCGGCGAGCAATTCGCGCGAGCCGGCGCGGTGGGCGATCAGCCCGCGCTCGATGACGACGGCCTGGTCGGTCAGGCCGAGCGCCACCTCGGCGTGCTGCTCGACCAGAACCAGCGCGATGCCCTCGTCGTCGGCCATCTTGCGGATCGCGGCCGTCAGTTCCTCGACGATGATCGGGGCCAGGCCCTCCAGCGGCTCGTCGAGGAGCAGCACGGCGGGATTGGTCATCAGCGTGCGGGCAATCGTCAGCATCTGCTGCTCGCCGCCGGAAAGCTGGTTGCCCATGTTGCCGCGCCGCTCCTTCAGCCGCGGGAACAGGCCGTAGACGGCGGCGAGGTCCCAGCGGCCGCGCCGGGCGGCCACCGTCAGGTTCTCCTCGACGGTCAGCGAGGGGAAGATGTCGCGCTCCTGCGGCACCCAGCCGAGGCCGAGGCGGGCGCGGCGGTGCGGTGGCAGCCGCGAGATGTCGCGGCCGCGGAAGAACACCGCGCCGGTGGCGAGCTTCAGATAGCCCATGACGGTGAGGATCAGCGTCGTCTTGCCGACGCCGTTGCGGCCGAGCAGCGCCAGGCTGCCGCCCTCCGGCAGCGCGACCGAGACGTGGTCCAGCACGATGCCCTCGCCGTAGCCGGCGCTGACCTTGCGCAGTTCGAGCAGCGGCTCAGCCATGCGCGCCATGCCCCAGATAGACCTCGCGCACGCGCGGGTCGGTGCGGATCACCTCCGGCTCGGCCTCCAGCAGGACGCCGCCGGAGACCAGCACGACGATGCGCGAGGCGAAGCTGAAGACGATGCCCATGTCGTGCTCGATGAACAGCACCGAGATGTCCTTGGGCAGCTCGTCGATGACGCGGAACAGCTCGGCGCTCTCGCCCTTCGGCACGCCGGAGGCCGGCTCGTCGAGCAGCAGCACCTTC
>JAFKJY010000083.1 GCA_017305835.1 Hyphomicrobiales bacterium | reverse complement strand
CATGTCTCGCCGCCGTCGATGCTCCTGAACAAAGCTGCGGGAATGACGCCGGCGTAGAGCGCGCCGTCGGGCGAGGCCTCGAGGCTCCACACCGCGCCGATCGGCTCCTTGCCCTCGCCGAAGGTGAGGCCCTGGCTGGAATGCGTCCACGTCCGGCCGAGATCGGTCGATTTCCACACGGCCGGGCCGAACCATTCGCTGCCGCCGCCGGCATAGATGGTGCCGCTGGCCGGGTCCATGATCGCGTGGTTGATCGGCCAGTGCTCGCAATAGGGCCCGCGCAGGTCCCACGACCTGCGGGCCGCGTCGCTCTCGGCGATGAACAGGCCCTTCTTCGTTCCCACCAGCACCACGACCTTCTCAGCCATTGCTTCCTCCTGCCACGGCTCTGCGTCAGTCCCGAGGACGTTGCGGCACCCCCGATGCCGACACCCGGGCTGGACATTTTGAGTTGATATCAACATAGTGGCCTGACGATGTCAAAGCCGGGCGGCCCCTCCTACGAAGCCACGATCCATGTGCGCGACCACTGCATGTGCCTGCACGTGCAGCGGGCGGCGCGTGCTCTGGCGCGCCGCTTCGACGACGCGCTGAAGCCGGTCGGCCTCACCAACCAGCAATTCTCGCTGCTGATGTCGCTCAACCGGCCGCAGCCGCCGCGCATGAAGGAAGTGGCGCTGCTGCTGGCGCTCGACCGCACGACGCTGACGGCGAACCTGAAGCCGCTGGAGCGGCGCGGGCTTGTCGTGGTGGCCCCCGACGCGGAGGACCGGCGCGGCCGCCGGCTGGCGCTCACCGACCACGGCCGCGCGCTGCTCGCCGACGCGCTGCCCCACTGGGTGCGCACCGAGCAGGAGATCGAGCGGGATATTTCCAATCCCGATTCCATGCGTGCCGACCTGAGAGCCCTGGCTGCCCACCCTTAGCGATGCTCGCTGGAGCGGAAGCGAGGCGTTCGCACAGCCATTCCCGAAATCGCGGTAGACGCGGGC
Organism: Hyphomicrobiales bacterium; assembly: GCA_017305835.1. GTDB lineage: Bacteria > Pseudomonadota > Alphaproteobacteria > Rhizobiales > Rhizobiaceae > RCIO01. The sequence goes on along the minus strand of JAFKJY010000083.1, from coordinate 40,123 downwards.
CGCTCCGTATCGGAACCTGTCGCCGATCTTCATCGCGAAAGGGAAGGGTTGCGGATGCGGACGTGGCTGATCACGGGATGTTCGTCGGGGCTGGGCAGGGCGTTCGCGCGCGCGGCGCTGGAGCGCGGCGACCGCGTCGTCGCGACGGCGCGGCAGGCGGCAGCGGTCGAGGACGTCGCCAAGGCCTTCCCGGACCGCGCGCTGGCGCTGGCGCTCGACATCCGCGACCCCGCGCAGGCGCGCGCGGTCGTGGACCGGGCGGTCGGCCATTTCGGCGGCATCGACATCCTCGTGAACAATGCCGGCTACGCCTATCGCGCCGCGGTCGAGGAGGGCGAGGACGAGGAGGTCCGCAGCCTGTTCGAGACCAACTTCTTCGGCGCCGTGTCGATGATCAAGGCGGTGCTGCCCTCGATGCGGCAGCGGCGGACGGGCACGATCGTCAACATCTCGTCGGATGCCGGCCGCGGCGCCTCGCCCGGTTCGGGCTACTACGCGGCGACCAAGTTCGCGCTGGAGGGCCTGTCGGAGGCGCTGCGCAAGGAGGTGGCGCCGCTCGGCATCCGCGTACTGGTGGTCGAGCCCGGTGCCTTCAGAACCAGCATCAAGGGCGCTTCCATGCGCCAGTCGAAGGTGCCGCTGGCCGATTATGCCGACACGGCCGGCCGCCGGCGCGAGGAGAACCTGAAGAGCCACGGCACGCAGCGCGGCGACCCCGCCCGCGCCGCGCGGGCCCTGATGACCGCGCTGGCCGCCCGGAAGATGCCGTCCCGGCTAGTGATCGGCCCGGACGCCTTCGAGTTCATCGTCAACGAGGTGGCGCTGCAGGCGGCGGAGCTGGAGGCGTGGAAGGAGCTGTCTCTCGGCACCGACTTTGCCGCCGGCGACCGACCGTAGCCCTGCCAATTCCCTCGATTCGGCCCGCCGTTAACCGGGAACCGATCGTTTTTCGTCCACGCCGCGATTTTTTCTTGTCGATTCTGTTGCGGATGTGAAACACTGAGAGTCAATGTGGATATAGGCGGGCATTTGTGCCTGTTTTGGGTGTGAGCCTACTTTGCTGCCGGCGAAAGCCATTCTATAAGACATCAGGTGCGGCTGCTCGTCTGGAGTAGTATATGGGGTTGAGGGGCGTTCTGGCAGTCGGCTGCGTGGCCGCTGCATTTTCACTCGGCGTCGGGTCGCCGGCTTCCGCAATGTCGTTGCGTGAGGCCGTGACCGAGGCGCTGACCACGAATCCGGAGATTCTGCAGGCCGCGGAGAATCGGGAAGCGGTCGAGTTCGAGTTGCGGCAGGCCCGCAGCCTCTATCTCCCCACTCTCGACCTCGAAGGCTCGGTCGGCATCCGCCGGCTCGACAGCCCGGGCCGTCGCACGCTCGGCACGGCCGGCAACGACCTCTACCCGAACGATGTCGGCCTGACGCTGCGCCAGACGCTGTTCGACGGCGGCGACCGCCGCTCGCAGGTCCAGCAGCAGGCCGCCCGCGTCGACGGCGCCTCCTTCCGCGTGCTGGAGCGTTCCGAGGCGATCGCGCTGTCGGTCGCGCAGGAATATCTCGAGATCATGCTGCAGGCGCAGATCGTCGAGGCCGCGCGCTCCAATGCCGGCTTCCACCAGCAGATCCTCGGCGACATCTCGCAGAGCGTCTCCGGCGGCACGCTGACTGAGGCCGACAGGATCCAGGGCCAGGAGCGGCTGCTCTCGGCCAACACCCGCCTCAAGGAGGCGAGCGAGGATCTCGAAGCGGCCAAGATCCGCTTCATGCGGCTGGTCGGCAAGCCGATCGGCAAGACCACCAATCCCGGCTCCGTCGCCAACGCGATCCCGCGCACGGTCGAGGCGGCCATTGAGCAGGCGCGCCGCAACAATCCGCGCATCGCGGCTGCCGGCGCCGATGCCGATGCCGCCGACGCGCTGGTGCGCGGCGCCAACGCGCCGTTCATGCCGAACATCTCGCTCGAGGGCACGGCGCGCGTCGGCGACGACGTCGACGGCTCCGACGGCTACACCTCGGACCTGCAGGCCCGCGTCGTCGCCCGCTGGAACCTCTACCGCGGCGGCCGCGACATCGCCGCCAAGCAGGAGCGCATCCGCCGTGCCGGCGAGCAGCGCCAGGCGCTGGCCGTCACCCACCGCGAGGTGGAGGAGACGATCCGCGATGCCTGGAACCAGCGCGCCAAGCGGGCCGAGCTCGCCTCCATGCTGCGCGATCAGGCCAGCACCAATGCCCGCCTCGTCTCGTCCTACCGCGAGCAGTTCCGCGTCGGCGAGCGTTCGCTCCTCGACGTGCTGGGCGCCCAGAACACCCGCTTCAACTCCGCCGTGCTGGCGCAGACCGCGGCCTATGCCTCGCTGTTCGCCGAATACCGGCTGCTGGCGGCGATGGGCGGTCTGGCCAAGACGCTGAAGACGCCGACCCTCGAGCAGGGCGACGCCTATGCGCGCAAGGAGTTCCGGGTTCCGGTCGCCGATGCGGCGCCCAGCTATGAGCGTCTGCCCTCGCGGCAGACCTCCGGGGCGCCGATGGACCTGCTCGCGCCGGTGCGGCGCAACTGAGCTCGGGCGCGCCCGGCGATTCCGTGCTCGATATAACAAGAGTTGCCGGCGCCGGGGCATCCGACTTCAGATCGGCGTTCCAGACCGTCTGCGCGTTCCTGGGACGCCCGACGTCCCAGACCGTCCTGTTCTCGGGCATCCCGCAGGACGAGCTCGACAATCCCGAATTCGATTCGGTGGAGCGGATGGGCCGGCTCGTCGGCCTGTCCACCGCGACCTGCACGGTCGGCGCGGTGCGCGCCGGCAATGTCGACTATCCGGCCGTGGCGATCTTCGCCGACGGCAGCGCGCTGCCGCTGCTGGAGATGGATCGCGACGGCAACATCCTGTGCGGCTTCGGCGCCACGGAGGGCGCGCCGCCGCGGATCTCGGTGCCGGAGCTGCTGGAGCGTGACCCGCGGCAAATCTTCTGCTTCTCCCTCGTCTACGGCAACACCTCCGAGGAGGCCCTCGTCGGCCACGCCCCGGAGATCGAGCGCACGCACTGGCTGACGAGCACGCTCAAGCCGTTCTGGCGCACCTATGTCCAGGTCGCCGTGGCCGCGCTGTTCATCAACATCATCGCGCTCGCCACGCCGCTGTTCACGATGAACGTCTACGACCGCGTGCTGCCCAACAATGCGCTGGCCACGCTGTGGGTGCTGGTCATCGGCATCACCGTCGCGCTCGTCTTCGACCTGCTGCTCAAGACGGCGCGCGCCCTGCTGATCGACTATGCCGGCCGCAAGGCCGACGTGCGGCTGTCCTACCTGCTGTTCGACAAGGTTCTGAACTCGACGCTCGCCTCGCGGCCCTATTCGACCGGCGAATATGCCAGCCGCATCACGCAGTACGAGTTCGTGCGCGAGTTCTTCACCTCGAACACGATCAGCGTGCTGATCGACACCACCTTCGGCTTCATCTTCCTGCTGGTGATCTACCTGATCGCCGGCTGGATCGTGATCGTGCCGGCGACGGCCTTCCTGCTCGCCCTCCTGATCGGGCTCTACGCGCACCACCGCATCGGCTCGCGCGTCACCGCCGCCGCCAACGAATCGGCGCAGCGCCAGGCCCTGCTCGTCGAGACGATCTCCACCATCGAGACGGTGAAGGCGCTGCGCGCCGAGGCCGGGCTGCTGCGCCGCTGGCACGAGCTCAGCAAATATGCCGCCCGCACCAGCGAGGACATCAAGGAGATCTCGGCCAACGCCGCCAACGCCACGCAGTTCGTGCAGCAGCTCGTGACGATCGTCATCGTGCTCGCCGGCGCCTATTCCTTCTCCGAAGGCAAGATCTCGATGGGCGCCATCATCGCCGCGGTGATGCTGTCGAGCCGCACCGTCGCGCCGCTGGGCCAGATCGCCATGACGCTGGCGCGGCTGCGGCAGGCGATCCTGTCGCTGCGCATCCTCGAGAAGATCATGGAGCAGGAGGAGGACCGGCCCTCCAGCGTCGGCTTCGTCAACCGCACCATCGCCACCGCCAGCCTGTCGCTGCAGAACGTCACCTTCGCCTATCCGGGCTCCGACCAGCAGGTCCTCAACGGCCTCAACTTCTCGGTCCGCCCGGGCGAACGCGTCGGCATCATCGGCCGTATCGGCTCCGGCAAGACGACGATCGGCCGCGTCATCGGCGGCCTCTATCCGATCTCCGGCGGCCGCGCGCTGCTCGACGGCATCGACATCCGCCAGTACCACCCGGCCGAGGTGCGCAAGGCGGTGGCCGTGGCCGGCCAGGCCGCCGACCTGTTCTCCGGCACGGTCAAGGAGAACCTGCTCGTCGGCCGTCCCGACGCCACCGACGAAGAGCTGCTGGAGGTGTGCCGCGTCACCGGCGTCGACGCCTTCGTCTCGCGCCATCCGCGCGGCTTCGACATGCCGGTGGGCGAGCGCGGCGGCCAGCTCTCGGGCGGCCAGAAGCAGGCGCTCACCATCGCCCGCCTGCTGCTGGCGCGGCCGCAGATCGTCTATCTCGACGAGCCCTCGGGCGCGATGGACCTCGCCAGCGAGCGGCTGCTCATCGAGAACCTCAAGAAGAGCTTCGCCGCCAACGTCACCGTCATCATCTCGACGCACCGCTACAGCATGCTCGAGCTGGTCGACCGGCTGATCGTCATCGATCAGGGGCGTGTGGTCGCGGATGGTCCGAAGCGGCAGGTCATCGAAGCCCTGCAGCGAAACGCAATCGGTGAAGCGCAATGACAGCCACAATCGACAGGCCGCCGCTGGTGGCGCGGTTCATCCTCGGCATCGTCGTCCTCTTCATCGCGAGCTTCGTCGCCTGGGCCGCGATCGCCCGCGTCGACGAGATCGCGCGCGGCAACGGCAAGGTCATCCCCGTCTCCAAGACGCAGATCATCCAGGCGAGCGAGCCGGGCGTGGTGCTGGAGATCGCCGTCAAGCTCGGCCAGATCGTCAAGCACGGCGACCTGATCGTGCGGCTGGACGACACCACCACGGCCTCCTCGCTCGGCGAGTCGGAGGCGCGGGCGGCCGCGTTCAAGGCCAAGATCGCTCGTCTGCGGTTCGAGATATCGGGCGACAAGGGCGACTTCGCCTGCCCGGACGACCTCGCCAAGGCGGTGCCCGCCATCTGCACCACCGAGAGCGCGCTGTTCCACTCGCGCCGCGAGAACTTCCGCAACAAATATTCGGTCCTGCAGGCGCGCCAGACCCAGCGCGCGCAGGAACTGGCGGAGGCCAAGACCAACATCGCCCAGCTCGAGAACGTGATCGCCGCGATGACGAAGCAGCGCGACACGGTCAAGCCGCTGGTCGAGAAGCGCCTGCATGCCGAGACCGACCTGCTGCGCATGGAGACCGAGCTCGCCCAGCAGAATGGCCAGCTCGCGGTGGCGAAGGAGAGCCTCGGCCGCCTGGCCGCCGCGCTCGACGAGGCCACGCTGCAGGTCGACGAGCTGTCGCTGCAGTTCCAGCAGGACGCCAAGAACGACCTCTCGCAGGTGCTGGCCGACCTCGGCGTGCTGGGCGAGACGATCCGCGGCGCCAGCGACCGCGTCAAGCGCACCGACATCCGCTCGCCGGTGGACGGCATCATCAACACGCTCGACGTCAACACGATCGGCGCCTACGTGCAGCCGGGCGCCGTCATCGGCGGCATCGTGCCGACCTCCGACAAGCTCTTGGTCGAGGCGCGGATCTCGCCGCGCGACGTCGCCTTCGTCCAGCGCGGCCAGCCGGCCCTGGTCAAGATCACGGCCTACGACTTCTCCATCTATGGCGGGCTCAAGGGCGAGGTCGTCAACGTCTCGGCCGACAGCCTCGTCGACCAGGAGGCCAAGGAGACCTACTACCAGGTGCTGGTCCGCACCGACCAGTCGACGCTGGAGCACAACGGCAAGGAATACAGCATCATGCCGGGCATGGTGGCCAGTGCCGAGATCATGACCGGCCAGAAGACCGTGCTCGACTACCTGCTGAAGCCCATCAACAAGGCGCGCAGCGAAGCGCTGACGGAGCGCTAGCGATGCGCGGCCCGGCGGGCGCGCGGCAGCCGGCGCCGGCCGCGGGGCGGCGCTGACATGGCCGGCGAGCAGCCGGCTGCGGCCGTCGCCCCGGCCCCGAGACAGGGCAACCCGACCGCCGACGACATGAAGCCCGTCTTCCGCGCCGTGCTCTCGCGCGGCGAGCGGCGCGGCATCCGCCTCGAGGCGATCTTCTGGAAGACGCTGTCGGTCATGTCGGCGAGCCGCGCCGAGACGCTGGGCGAGATCGTCGCCAGGGCGGCGGCCGAGGTGCCCGAGGGCGGCAATCTGGCTTCCACGCTGCGCGTGCTGGCCGCCCGCTGGCTGAGCGGCCGGGTCGGCGAGCTGGAGCGGCTGACCTCGACCGACGCCGCCTTCGCCATCGTCCACGCAAGCCCGTCGCCGGCCTTCGTGCTGACCGTCGACAGGCGCATCGTCCAGTACAACCAGGCCTTTCTCAATTTCCTGCAGGCGCGGCTGGCCGCGGCCGACGGCTCGGATCCCATGCGCACCGTCAGGCTGACGCTGGACACCCATGTCGAGCAGGTGATCGAGCAGCTCGCCGCAGATCCCAAGCTGCCGGTCACCACCGGCTTCGCGCTCGGCGTCGCCGAGCGCCGGGTGCGCGGCCAGCTGGGGCTGGTGCTGGCGCCGGTCCATTCGAGCGCGATGGTGATCGCCTACATCACCCAGACCTGACGGCGAGGGGATACCCTCAGCGCGGGCCGGAGACGGGAAGCGCGGGCAGTGCCTCGGCGACCGTCACGATTTCCGCTTCGAGGCCTTCGCCCGGCGCGACCGACTTAAGCCCGCCGGCCGAGGCAACCATCGCGCCGCCGGTGCGCCGGCCGTAGATGTAGCCGCGCCCGGCGCTGACCGAATAGAGCGGCATGTAGTTGGGCAGGTCGCTGTCCTTGCGCAGCTCGGCCTCGAGATTGTCGACGATGTAGGCGCCGTTGCTTGTCTGCACAGCGGTGACTGCGTGGTAGACCTGCCGCTTCTCGTCGCGCAGGATCACCACCGACATGCTGCGCGCCGGCACGCCGGCCTTGGCCAGCACCGCCATCTTGAGGATGGCGTAGTCCTCGCAGTCGCCCATGCCGCGCTCGAGCGTCGCGCTGGGCTTGGCCCAGTAATCCATCGTGCCGTAGAGGTCCTTGTCGCGGCGGTAGGTGATCAGCCGGTTGACCGAGCGGTTGACCGCGGCGAGCAGATCGACGAACCGGCCCTTGCGGCCCGCCGCCACGACCTGCTTCAGCGTCGCCGTCGCGTTCTCGCACATCACCGTGCCGCAATGGTCGAGGAAATCGGTCTCGATCTCGGCATAGGCCGGCGCGATGCGTTCCAGCGCCGGCAGCCGGCCGAAGGGGATCGCGACCGAGGCGAGCAGCTCCGGCCGGGCGGCGCCGCGCGCCGGCGCCTTGGGCGCAGGCGCAGCGGCGATCGAGCCGGTGACGTCGGCGCGGACCTGCGTCCGCTCGGCCGGCCCGAAGGTCGTCATGCGCAGCCCCGCGACCTGCAGCGAGGCGAGCGACGCGCCGGCGCCCGGCTCGACGGAAAGCGCGAGCGGCAGCGGCTGCAGCAGCCGTGACATCCCGGCGCTCGCCGGCCCGCCGTCGAAACGGTCGTCCCGGTCGGCCGCCGCTCCGGCTCCGATCGACAAGGCGGATATGGCCGCCGCTGCTGCGATGACTGACGCTGTCCTTGCGAATCTACGCGACGACATCTTGGTCTCCCCGAAACTCGGGAGATACTTACAGATGACCCATGAATTGATCGCGAAGTTACTTGGATAAGCGGGAAATAATACTTTCGCTAAAAAGCACTGAAAGTTTTATCGATTCCTGGAAAGGCCCCTTAGCCAAGAGCGCCTTCACGTTGAATGCATATCGGATTATACGTCTCGGTTAACTACTCGTAAAAAAACCCGGAAACAGGATATCGGGTTATATCAAATGCCCTAACCGGAAGTTGATATCGCCTTCGGAAGTATATTGAGTGGCCCGCAGTTTGTGTCTGGGGGCGCCATCATGGCCATCGAAGATCCGCGTACTTCCTCGTTCGACGTCGAGTCCGAGGCTGGTTTCACTCTTGTCGACCGTGACGATGCGCCCGAGACGATCGTGGTGGCGCAGGCCGGCCAGGGCGGCGAGATCATCACCGGTCAGGGCGGTCAGGGCGGTCAGGGTGGCGCGGCGGGATCCGATCCGGCACAGGGTGGCCAGGGCGGCCAGGGCGGTGCGACCTTGTTCGGGCAGGGCGGCCAGGGTGGTCAGGGTGGCGCTGCCGGGGTCAAGGTCGTCGCGCCGGACGCCAACAACGTCGTGCATCTGCCGGCCGGCGTGTCGATCGACGACATCAAGGTCGAAGGCGTCGACCTCGTGCTGGTTCAGGCGGACGGCTCGGAGATCCGCATTCCCCAGGCGGCTCTGGACGTCCCGACTTTCGTGATCGGCGATGTCGAGGTCGCCCGCGACGTCCTCGTCGCGGTGCTGGAGACCAACGGCATCAACGTCGCGGCCGGTCCGGACGGCACGCTGGCGGTGGTCGGCGCCGGCCCGCAGGGTTCCGGCGGCAACTTCCAGGATGGTTCGGTCGATTTCGGCAACGAATCGCCCAACGTGCTGAACCTGCTCGGCGACACCGGCTTCGGCGACGGCAATGGCGGCAATGACGAGCAGAACGTCGGCCAGAGCAACGTCGCGCCCTCGATCGTCGGCGCCGGCAGCCTGTTCGGCACCATGGTCGAGACGGCGGACGTGGTCGACGGCATCGACCTCGATCCGGCGCCGGTCTCCGGCTCCATCACCTTCTTCGACCCCGATTTCGGCGAGACCCGCACCGCGATCGTCAGCGCCCGCACCGTGACGGCCGCCAACCTCGACAACGGCCTGACGCTGAGCCAGGCGCAGATCGACGCGCTGCTGGCCGGCTTCTCGCTCGATTCGGCCGCCAGCGGCGGCATCACCGTCGAGCCCTCGGCGGCCGGCAACGGCCGCATCGACTGGACCTTCGCGCTGGGCAACGCCGCGATCGACTTCCTCGCCGCCGGCGAGACGGTCGTGCTGACCTTCCAGGTGACCATCGTCGACGGCGTCCAGTCCGCCACCTCGACCGTCCAGATCACCATCCAGGGCACCAACGACGCACCCGTCTTCGAGGTTTCGAGCGGCGACGTGATCACCGGCTCGATCACCGAGACCGACGGCGTGGCCGGCTCGGCCGATACGCACGACCTCACCGGCTCCGTCACCTTCACCGACGTCGACATCTCCGACAACGCCCATGCGGTGACCGGCGTCGCCGTCGCCGCGACCGGCGCGACGGCGCAGCTCGGCGCCGGCGAGGCCGCGCTCCTCGGCTTCTTCAACGCCTCCGTCGTGCAGACCGGCGCGACCGGCACGGTCGGCTCCGTCGACTGGACCTTCTCCGCGCCCGACAACACCTTCGACTATCTGCGCGACGGCCAGCAGCTCACGCTGACCTACACCGTCACGCTGACCGACGAGAACGGCGGCTCCGACACGCAGACGGTGACCATCACCGTCACCGGCACCAACGACCTGCCGAAGTTCGAGGCGGCCGATGCCGGCACCGTCGACGAGGAGGGCACGTCCGCGGCCGGCCTGCCGGGCGGCAGCGGCGACGTGGCCGGCGAGGCGGTGACCGCCACCGGCTCGCTCCACATCACCTGGGGCCCCGACGACTACACCGACATCACCCACACCACGGTCGAGGGCGACGTCCGCTTCGCCTCTTCGCCCGTCACCTATTTCGATGGCTCCAACAACCCGATCTCGGCGACCTCGCGCGGCGAGGCCGTCAAGGTCATCGTGTCGACCGACGGCAGCAAGCTCGTCGGCTATGTCGGCTCCGATACCCCGGTGCTCGACGCCGAAGGCCTGCCCACCGGCGTGCGCGTCGTCTTCACCGCCTCGGTCGACGAACAGGGTGACGGCAGCTACAAGTTCACGCTGGTCGACGTGCTCGACCACCCGGTCGCCGGAACCGAGGACGACATCGTCCTGAAGTTCGCGCTCGACGTGCTCGACAGCGACGCGCTGACCAACCCGAGCTTCACCCAGTCGCATTCGTTCACGGTGACGGTGGACGACGACACGCCGGTATCGAGCGGGTCTTTTGTTGCGCCTGTTGTGTTGGATGACGAGGCGCAGGTTGAGTTTTTGCCTGCGAACCCCGGGATCGGGCTTGCGGGGGACGTGTCGCCGGACGTGAAGTCCGTGACGGGTGGTGCGGGCACGCTGTTCCGTGTGGGGGCTGACGGGTTCGGCTCTCTGGACGTGACGCCGCCTGCGTTCGAGGTTGTTTACAAGGACGCGCAGGGCTTTGCGCAGACGGAGGCCGTGACGTGGAGCGGCTCGACGGTCGGCGGGGTGACGACGTGGACGGCGACGTCTGCGAACTACCCGTCGGGGTCGCCGGCTGCGGTTCTGGTGATCAATGCGGACGGGTCGTATGCGTTCACGCTGAACGCGCCGCTGGTGCATGGTGTGACGTTCCCGGTGGTGGAGGAGAACGCCACGCTGGTGTTCGGCTACACGGTGAAGGACGGCGACCAGGACGCGGTGAGCGGGTCGCTGTCGATCCGGGTGAACGACGACACGCCGACGGCGAACCTGGTGGTGCTGCCGTCGACGGTGCTGGACGACGAGGCGCAGAGCCTGTTCACGCCGGCGAACGCCGGGCCTGGCGGTCTGTTCGGGGGCGACGTGTCGCCGGACACCAACGTTGTGACGGGCGGTGCTGGCGCGCTGTTCTCGATGGGGTCGGACGGTCTCGGCTCGATCGCGGTGGGCCTGCCGGGCTTCGACGTGATCTGGAAGGACGCCGACGGCTTCGCGCATCGCGAGGCGGTGACGTGGGACGGCGGGGTCCGCGGGTCGAACGGCGAGACGGTGTGGACGGCGACGAGCGCCAACCATCCTGGCGGAGCTGCGGTCCTGACGATCCGCGCCGACGGCTCGTACGAGTTCAAGATGCTTGCGCCGCTGGCGCATGACGGCGGGCTGCTGCCGGAGAACACGGCCTCGCTGGCGATCACCTTCACGGTGACGGACGGCGACGGCGACACGGCGGGCGGCCTGCTGACGGTGCGGGTGAACGACGACACGCCGGTTGCGGGCAACGTGACGCCTGCGGCGCTGGACGACGAGGCGCAGACGGTGTTCCTGCCGGCCAACACGGCCAATGGCGGCAGCTCCGACGTGAACCCGAACGTGGGGACGGCCTCGGGCGGCGCGGGCGCGCTGTTCTCGATGGGGTCGGACGGTCTCGGCTCGATCACGATGGGTCTGCCGGGCTTCTCGGTTGTGTTCAAGGACGCCGACGGCTTCGCGCAGACGGAGACCGTGACGTGGAGCGCGGGCGTTCGCGGTCCCGGCGGCGAGACGACGTGGACGGCGACGAGCGCGCATTATGACGGGACGTCGACGCCGGTGGTCGCGGTGCTGACGGTGCGGGCCGACGGCTCGTACGACTTCGCGCTGAACGCGCCGGTGAAGCACCCGACCAACAGCGCCAACGAGGAGAACGTCAACCTCGACTTCAACTTCACGGTGGTCGACGGCGACGGGGACAGCGATTCTGCGCGGCTGCGGATCTCGGTGGACGACGATCGTCCGACGACGCAGGGCACGGTGACGGCGACGACGCTGGACGACGAGGGGCAGGCGCTGTTCGCCGGCAATAACGATCCGGACGACGGGGTTGCGAACGTGGCGAGCGCGAGCGGGGCGGCGGGTGCGCTGTTCTCGATGGGCTCGGACGGCATGGCCTCGATCGCGCTGACGAAGCCGGGCTTCGACGTGGTGTGGAAGGACGCCGACGGCGTCGCGCACACGGAGACGGTGACGTGGGATGCCGGCACGCGCAGCGCGGGCGGCGTCACGACGTGGACGGCGACGAGCGCGCATTACGGCGCCGGGGCCGCGGTCCTGGTGATCCGCGCCGACGGCTCCTACGAGTTCGAGCTGAAGGCGCCGCTGTCGCATGCGGCGACGGCGAGCGGGACGGGCGTCGAGGAGAACGCGACGCTGACCTTCTCCTATACGGTTGCGGACGGCGACGGCGACACCTCGACGGGTTCGCTGAAGATCGTGGTCAACGACGACGCGCCGGTGACGACGGGTTCGGTGACGGCCGCGACGGTTCTGGACGACGACGTGTTCGGCGGCAATGCGAACGGGGCGGGCGACGTCACTGACGCGAGCGTTGCGAGCGGTGCGGCGGGTGCGCTGTTTGCGGCGGGCGCGGACGGCTTCGGCTCTGTGGCGCTCGACAGCTTCGGCGCGTTCGGGGCGGTGTTCGTCGACGGGGCCGGCGTCGGCCATGTGGAGAGCGTGTCGGTGAGCGCGCCGTCGGTGACGGGCGGGGCCACGACCTGGACCTTCTCCTCGGCCAGCATCGCCAAGGTGGCGACGCTGACGATCAACGCGGACGGCTCCTACACCTTCACCAGCTTCGCGCCGCTGGCGCACCCGACGCCCGGCAGCTCGGAGGAGAACCTGCCGCTGTCGTTCAACTACACCGTCAAGGACGGCGACGGCGACACCGCCACAGGCTCGCTGACCGTCAACGTCAACGACGACACGCCGCTGGCCGTGGCCAACGACCCGGTGCAGCTCGACGACGAGACGCTGACCAACGGCATCCCCGGCGGCACCGGCGACGCGGATCCGAGCACGGCCAACACGACCGGCATCCTCGGCCATCTCTACGGCGCCGACGGCGGCTCGATCGCGTGGCTGACCACGGGCAGCCCGACGGGCTTCTCCTACGAGCTCTCCGGCTCCACGCTGCTGATCAAGCAGGGCACGACGCTCGTCATCACGGTGACGCTCGACGCCGCGTCGGGCGCCTACACCGTCACCCAGAACGCGCCGATCGCGCACGCTCCTGGCGGTGACGAGAACGATCAGGCCTTCACCCTGAACTATCGCATCACCGACGGTGACGGCGACACGGCCAACGGCACGCTGACGATCAATGTCGACGACGACATGCCCTTCATCAACCCGGCGCTCGTGCAGAACGGCGCGGTCGACGAGGAGCGGCTCGCGGGCGGCAACGCCGGCGACAGCTATTCCAGCGGCGACCTGACGGCCGGCGAGGGCGACGACGGCGACCTGGTGGCGACCGGCAATCTCGGCGTCGGCTACGGCGCCGACGGCCCGGCCGCCGTGGTGCTCGGCGGCGCGACCACGTCCACCTACGGCTTCAGCGGCACGGCGACCCTGACGCCGGACCTCATCGTGACGGGTGGCACGGTCAACCACGGATCGGTGCCCGGCGTGGTCTTCGGCGCCAATTCGGCCGCGCCGATCGTCATCAACGCGACCGACTCCAAGCCGTTCACGCTCGGCTCGGTCAATCTCGGCGTCTGGGGCGCCGGCCCGGCCACCGTCGTGCTGACCGGCTACGATGCCAGCGGCGCGGTGGTCGCCACCATGACGGTGCCGGTCGCCTCGCTCGCGGCGCTGACCTCGACGCCCTCGAGCCTGTTCAACGCGACCGGGACGCCGTTCGACGGCGTGCTGCTCGACCGGCTCTCGATCGCGACAGGCCCCGGCTTCGCCGGCAACGTCATCGCCGACAACCTGACCGTGACCCAGCAGGGCACGGGCACGGCGATCGTCGACGGTCCGCTGACCTTCACCGACACGGCCAGCGCCTTGGCCAACATCACGCTGAAGGATTCCGACGGCCACACGCTCGACCCGGCGGCCCTGACCTCCAACGGCCTGACCGTCAAGTACGCGCTGCTCGACGCCATGACCCTGGTCGCCTATACGGGCCCCACGGCTCCGACGACGACCTCGGCCTCGAACGTCGTGTTCTCCGTCTCCCTGTCGACCGCGACCACCGGCGGCAGCTACACCTTCACGCTCAAGGCCAATCTCGACCATCCGATCGGCGGCACCGAGGACGACTTGGTCTTCGGCTTCAGCTACGCGGCCAAGGATTCGGACGGCGATCGCAGCACCGGCTCCTTCACGGTGACGGTGGACGACGACGCGCCGGTCAAGACGGGCGCGGTCACGGACGGCAATGTCGGCGAGGGCAGCCTGCCGGGCGTTTCGTTCGACTTCCACGACCTCAACATCAAGTGGGGCGCGGACGGCAAGCTGCACGGCAACAACCCGCATCTGGAATTTGCCAGCACCGCGATCACCGACAGCAACGGCGACCCGATCACGTCGGGCGGCGCGACGCTTGACTACACGGTGGTCCCGGCGGACGGCAGCCTGAGCGGGCTCGACCAGAAGCTGATCGCCTTCATCCACGGCACAGACGCGGCCGATCCGGCCAACTGGGTCTTCTCGGTCAACCTGACCGGGCCCGGCAACGCGGCCTATCAGTTCCTGCTGTACAAGCCGCTCGACCATCTCGGCGCCAACGACACCAAGCTGTCGATCGACTTCACCGTCAACGCGTTCGACGGCGACGGCGACTCGATCCAGCAGACCTTCACGGTCGACGTGGCGGACGACATGCCGACCGTCGGCGCGGCGCCCGCGCTGGCGACGATGGACGAGGATGCGCGCATCAGCGATGCCGACGGCGCCATCACCGCCAACGGCACCTTCACGGTCGACTGGGGCGCCGACGGCGCCGGCTCGCTGACCGCCTCGACGGCGGTCGTGGTGACCGGGCTCGCTTCCGGCGACACGCTGAGCTCCGGCGGCCAGGCCATCACCATCGACTATGTCGGCGGCGTGCTGGTCGGCTATGTCGGCAGCACCTTGCCGACCGCGATCGACGACGCACAGGTCGTCTTCTCGGTCGAGCTCTCCACGGCCGGCACCGGTTCCTACGTCTTCACGCTGCGCCAGCCGCTGGATCACTCCGGTCCGGCGGGCGCGCCGATCACGCTGACCTTCCCGGTGACCGCTCAGGACGGCGATCTCGATCCCGTCACGACCGAGTTCTCGGTGCAGATCGATCCGGCGGGCAGCATCTCGTCGATCAACTATTCGGGTCTCCAGACCGGCGTGTTCGTCAATCTCGACGGCTCCGCCGTGACGGTCGACGGCCAGACGGTCGACGCCGACAAGGCCACCGACCGCACCGGCCAGGGCCCGATCGTCGGCATCGACAACGTTGCCGGCATCGTCGATGCCTATGGCGGCAGCGGCGACGACATCATCGTCGGCGGCGCCGAGGGCAACGTGCTGCACGGCAATGCCGGCGCCGACCACATCGACGGCGGCAAGGGCGCCGACACGCTCTATGGCGAGGCGGGCGACGACACCTTCCGCCTCGGCGCCGACGTTACCTTCACCGGGTCGCGCAACCTGCAGCTCGGCGACGGCACGACCCGCTCGATCGCCCTGTCCGACATGGCGGGCACCTCGGACGTCGTCAGCGGCGGCGCCGACACCGACACGATCCTGCTCGATCGCGAAGGGAAGGCGGGCTACATCCACGACACCTACAGCGCGCCGTCCTATATCAGCGGCGTGGAGAAGATCGTCGGCACCGACGGCGGCGACTTCATCGCCGTCTCCGCCGGCTACATGAGCGACGCCGCCGGCGGCGGCATCACCATCGAGGGTGGCGCGGGCAACGACTATCTCGGCGGCGGCGCGGGCGACGACACGATCCGCGGCGGCGCCGACGACGACCTGATCTCCGGCCTCGGCGGCAACGACACGCTCGAGGGCGAGGACGGCAATGACGAGATCTGGGGCGGCGACGGCAACGACACGATCCGTGGCGGTGCCGGCGACGACACGCTGATCGGCGGTGCCGGCGACGACATCATCGAAGGCGGTGATGGCGACGATCTCATCAAGTACACGCTGGGCGACGGCTCCGACACCGTGGACGGCGGCGCAGACGACGACCGGATCGAGATTCGCGACGGCTCGGCCTCCTACATCTGGAACTACGTCAACCAGGTCGGCGACGCCGTCGTGATGAAGCCGAACGACAACCTGCCCGGCGATTCGGCCTATGAAGGCACGCTGACGATCCGCAACGTCGAGACGCTCGATTTCGACCTGACCAACGGGCATTCGCTCGTCATCGGCCAGCACGGCGGCGATCTCGCTGCGGCCGGCGTGACGAACGTCAATGTGACCGGCGACGACACGGGCACCGCGCTCTGGTTCGAAGGCGTTTCTTCGGCCACGAAGCTGGTGGCCGACCTCAAGGGCGGTGACGACTATTTCGTCGCCGGCAACCAGGCCGTCAGCCAGACGGTCGAGGGCGGCGCTGGCGTCGACACGTTCGACTTCAGCCAGATCACGGCCGCGATCGACATCGACCTGCAGTCCGGCGTGGCGGTGCGAACCACGCTCGGCGGCGCGCCGGTGGCGACCGACGCGATCACCGGCTTCGAGAACGTCATCGGCAGCGTCGGCGACGACGTGATCCGCGGAACGAGCGGAGCCAACGTTCTCAACGGCGGTTCGGGCGACGACATCATCGAAGGCCGCGGCGGCGACGACGTGATGATCGGCGGCGCCGGCAACGACACCTTCGTCCACACGGTCGGCGACGGCTTCGACCATGTCGATGGCGGCAGCGAGACCGGAACCGCTTTCCCCGATTATGACGTGCTCGTCATCAACGGCAGCGCGACCGATCCGAACGCGGTCTTCCACTTCGGCAAGGGCGCGCCCGGGGACGCCGACGAGATCGTGCCGGCGGGCGCCGGGGCGATCGACTCGAGGGACATCCTCATCACCTATGACGACGGGTTGGGCAATCCGCTCGGCTCCGTCCGGGCCGACGAGATCGAGCGGGTGGTGTTCAACCTCTCCGGCAATGAGAGCATCGTCTTCGGCGACGTCACCGACACGGCGCTCGCCACCTCGACGATCATCCTCAACACCGGAGCGGGCAACAACAACTTCGACTTCACCACCTTCGTCGGCAGCATCAAGGTCGTCGTCAACGACAGCGATCCCGTGGATGCCGGCGACACCGACCTGGTGAAGCTGGCCGGCATGTGGACCGAGTGGACCGTCACGGCGCTGGCCGACGACTGGTACCGGCTCGAGCGCGGCGGCCAGACCATCGAGGTGAAGAACGTCGAAACCTTCTACTTCGCCGGAAACGACGCCACTATCCCGCTCTCGCAGCTCGACAATGTGGCGCCCGTCGCCAATGACGACGTCAACGGCAGCGATGTGGTGATCGAGGCCGGCGTCAACCCGGGCAACACGCCGTTTGCCGGCGACGCCCAGGCGACCGGCAACGTGCTCGCCAACGACACCGACGCCAACAGCCTCGACACCAAGACCCTCACCGAGGTCACCTTCGGCGCGACGGTGGTCGCGGTGCCGGCCGACGGCACGCCGGTCGACATCGCCGGCAAGTACGGCACGCTGACCGTCAAGGCCGACGGCACCTTCACCTACGTCCTGGACAATGCCGACGGCGACACCCAGGCGCTCGCCCAAGGGTCGACCGGCACGGACGTGTTCGGCTACACGATGGCCGACCACGAGAACCTGACCGCCACGGCCAGCCTGACCGTCACCATCACCGGCACCAACGATGCCCCGGTGATCGACGTCCCCGGCGGCGAGACCACGTCGACGGGCATCTCCGGCTTCCTCGGCGAGACGGTCGTGACCCGCTCGCTCAGCGAGGGCAACGCCTCGCTGACGACGAGCGGCCAGCTCACCGTCGGCGACGTCGACACGGGCGACATCGTCACCGCGACGGTCGTCTCGGTCTCCGGCGGCGGCGCCGGCTACGACCCGGCCACGCAGGGTGCGCTCGGCTTCCTGACCCTGTCGGCCAATCCGGTGCTCGACGGCAGCCAGACGAGCAACACGCTGAACTGGTCGTTCGATACCGGCTCGCAGACCTTCGACTTCCTGCCGCAGGGCTGGCAGACGCGCCTGGATTATACGATCCAGGTCACGGACGGCTCCGGCGCAACCGGCACGCAGGTGATCAGCATCATGATCACCGGCACAAACGACGCGCCCGTCATCAGCCTGCCCGCGGGCGAGACGACCGAGATCATCGGCGGCGAAACGGCGGTTTCGCGCTCCCTGACGGAGACGGACGCCACCCTGACCACGAGCGGCGTGCTGACGGTCAAGGATGCCGACAGCGGCAGCATCGTCAGCGTCGAGGTCGTCGGCGTCAGCGGCGGCGGTTCCGGCTACAACGCAGCGAATGCGCTCGGCTTCCTGACCGTTGCGCCGGGCACGATCAACGACGCAGGCGAGACGGCAAACAACGTCAGCTGGACGTTCAACTCCGGCAGCGAGACCTTCGACTTCCTGCCGCAGGGCTGGCAGACGCGCCTGAACTACACGATCAAGGTCACCGACGATAAGGGCGCGACCGACACGCAGGTGGTCAGCATCCTGATTACCGGCACGAACGACGC
Source organism: Hyphomicrobiales bacterium (assembly GCA_017305835.1). Lineage (GTDB taxonomy): Bacteria > Pseudomonadota > Alphaproteobacteria > Rhizobiales > Rhizobiaceae > RCIO01. The sequence goes on along the minus strand of JAFKJY010000083.1, from coordinate 21,726 downwards.
GCCTGTGATTGGAGCAGGTGGGGACACGGGTTCGGTTGTCGAGCGTGGCGGGATCGTCGATGTTGTCGACGCGTTCGCGACGGGCAATCTGGAGCCCTCGACGCCGGTAGCGGTGTCGCTGTCGGGTCTCGTGAGCGACGGCTCGACGCTGGAGGCTGTCTACGCGCAGGTTCTGTCTGCGGTCGGCGGCGACGCGGCGCGTGCGATCGCTGTGATCTGGGACTATCTGGACGACATCTACGGCTCGTCCGGTCCGAACCAGATCAACGTCAACGAGGCGTTCACGCGGCTCGGCGCGGTCTACGCGCAGTATCTGCAGGCCGGCGGCATGCCGCTGACGCAGGTGGTTGCGAAGTTCACGGCTGACGGTGCCGATGCGGGCACCGCTCCGGACCGTCTGCAGAGCCTGCACGACAACCTGCTGGGCAACGTCAACGACTATGCCCTGACGCAGCGCTACGTGAACGCGACCAACGATCCGGTCCGCTATGCGGCGCTGAGGGCGCTGATCCAGGGTGTGGATGCCGATCTTCTGGCGCGTCCGTCCTACAGCGGCAACGAGAGCGAGTCGGATGCGGCGACGCGGGCCTGGGACCAGACGAACGGCTATGCCGGACCGTCTTCGGCGACGGGCCAGCTGACGGCGAGCGACGTGGATGCCGGTGCGACGCAGACGTGGTCTCTGGACCCGAGCAGCGTTGCGGGCACCTACGGCACGTTCTCGGTCAGTGCGTCGGGCAAGTGGACCTACGTTCTGGACGACACGCGGGCTGCGACGCAGGGTCTTGCCGAGGGCCAGCACGGGACGGAGACGTTCACGGTGCGCGTCACCGACGACCACGGTGCGTTCGACACGGTCGACGTGACGATCACGGTGAAGGGCTCGAACGACGCGCCGGAGATCACCGGTTCGACGGTTGAGGCCTATGCGGCGAGCGGGCTGACGGGCTTCGTCGGGGCCGATGCTGCCGGCGACCACAGGTTCGAGCCGACGCAGGATCTCGATACCACGATCGCGCCGCTGATGGTGACGGGCATGGACATGGCGGCCGTGCTCGACCAGGTGCAGGCCGCGCTCGGGACTGGTGCGACGCGTGCGCAGGCGATCGCGCAGGTGTGGGACTACATCGACGACCACGGCGGCTATTACAACAACCTGATGAACGAGGCCTCGGCGCGGCTTGCGGTCGAGTACGCCAAGTATCTGCAGGCCGGCGGCGTGCCGCTGCTTGACGTTGTTGCGAAGTACAATGCGGACGGCACGCTGGGCTACATCAACGGCGGCACGCCGGACAGCCTTGTGGACCGTCTGCAGAGCCTGCACGACAACCTGCTGGGCAATGCGCACGGCGCCTCGCTGATCGACAAGATGCTGGGTGCGGGCCAGGGTTCCAACGCGAACCCGACCCCGGGCGTTTACCAGGACATCCTCGACCTTCTGGCGGCGAACGGCCTGTCCGGCCTTCTCGACCGTCCGATCTACAGTGGCGAAGAAGGGGTTGCGAACAACGCACTCGGCTGGGACCAGGTGCACGGCTTCGCGCCGGCGCAGGCTGGCCAGATGCAGGCGGACGACGTGGATGACGGGGCGGTCCTGACCTGGTCGGGCAGCGGCTCCGGCAGCTATGGCGTCTTCGCCATCGATGCGTCGGGCAAGTGGACCTACACGGTCGACCCGACCAAGCCGGCCTTCGCGGCCCTCGCACAGGGTGCCACGGCGAGCGAGAGCTTCACCGTCACCGTCACCGACGAGCACGGCGCCAAGGATCAGTACGTCCTCACCGTCACTGCAACCGGCACGAACGACGCGCCTGTGATTGGAGCGGAGCTTGGAGCGGAGTTTGCGCGCGGATTTGACAACGGGACCGACACGATTCCGGATTCGTCGAACGGCGGCTACGGCACGGTGACGCTGGTTGCCGACAACACCAATGGCATCAGCACGACCGACGACTCGGGCTTCGCGCTTGTCGGCGAGAACGCCGGCACGGGTCCGTTCACGTCTTTCGATGGCTACCGGTCGGAATGGCCGGGCGAGTGGACGGCTGGTGTTAAGGTGTATCTGGATACCGGCTGGGCCAACGGCTCTGGCTTCGACTATTCGGTTGCAGCTACCGGGACGGACGGCAATCACCAGCGCGATTTCGTCTTCCACGTGACGAAGGACAGTTCGACGGGCGAGCTGCTGGTTGCGGGTTCGAACAACACGAACTTCGCGGCGCGGCAGGATCTGGAGACGATCAACCACTACGCAGTGACGACGAGCGGCTGGTACACGCTGCAGCATCGCTTCTACGAAGACGGCGGCGTGCTGAAGGTCGACCTGAACCTTGTTGACGCCAACGGCAACGTGCTGTGGACGGAGACGCGGTCCAATCCGAGCGACACGATCGGCGGAGCTGACCCGCAGGTCGGTGGCAACCGCTACGGCTGGTTCACCTTCGTCGACGTCCCGGGCGGTCTCGGCGTCGATGGCCTGCAGCTCGATCTGGCGGCCGGCCATGTGATCGAGTTCGCCGACGGAAGCCCGGACGAAGGCACGGGCCTGCACACGGCCTCGGGCGACCTCGCCTTCTCTGATGTCGATTTGACCGACACGCATACGGTCAGCGCGGCCCCGGCCGGCGGCGGTTATGTCGGTACCTTCACGCCGACGATCGGCGACGATACGACGGGTGACGGCACCGGCACGATCCACTGGACGTTCTCGGTCGCCGACTCCTCGATCGAGCACCTCGGTGCCGGCGAGACGCTGACGCAGACCTATACGGTCACGGTCGATGACGGCAACGGCGGCACCGACAGCGCCGACGTCACTGTCACCATCCAGGGCACGAACGACGCGCCTGTGATTGACGGGGCTCCAAGCCTGGAGTTTGCGCGCGGGTTCGACAATGCGTCGGACACGATCCCGGATGCGTCGAACGGCGGCTATGGCACGGTCACGCTGGTCGCAAACGGCACGGGTGGCATCAACACGCAGGACGGCTCGGGCTTCGCGCTGGTCGGCGAGAATGCAAACACTGGTCCATTCACGTCGTTCGATGGCTACCGGTCGACCTGGACCGGCGAGTGGACCGCGGAGGTGAAGGTCTATCTGGACAAGAGCTGGGCGAACGGCTCGGGCTTCGACTACTCGGTCGCGGCCACCGGGACGGACGGCGCGCACCAGCGCGACTTCATCTTCCACGTGACGAAGGACAACTCGTCGGGCGAACTGTTTGTCGGGGCTTCGACCACGACCAATGGCGCGCCGCGGCAGGATCTCGAGACGATCAACCACTTCACCGTGGCGACGAGCGGCTGGTACACGCTGCAGCATCGCTTCTACAAAGACGGCGGTGTGCTCAAGGTCGACATGAACCTTGTCGATGCCAACGGCAACATCCTGTGGACGGAAACCCGCTCCGACCCGACCGACACGATCGGCGGGGCCGACCCGCAGGTCGGCGGCAACCGCTATGGCTGGTTCACCTTCGTCGACGTGCCGGGCGGCCTCGGCGTCGATGGGCTCAGCCTGAACATGAACGGCACGTCCATGGTCGTGACGGAGTTCGCCGATGGCAATCCGCAGGAAGGCCTCGGCATCCACACGACTTCGGGCCAGGTGGCGTTCACCGATGTCGACCTGACCGACACGCACACGGTGAGCGTGACGTCCAGCACGGCAGGCTTCGTCGGCACCTTCACCCCGACGGTCGGCGACGACACGACGGGCGACGGCACCGGCACGCTCAACTGGACGTTCTCGGTCTCCGACGCCGACATCGAGCACCTCGGCGCTGGTGAAACCCTCACCCAGACCTACACGGTCACGGTGAACGACGGCCATGGCGGCACCGACAGCGTCGACGTCACCGTCACCATCCAGGGCACGAACGACGCGCCCAAGGCGGTGGATGACACGGCTGCCGTGGACGAGAACCAGACTGTAGTCATCGACGTGATCGCCAACGATAGCGACGTCGATGGCGACACGCTGGCGGTCACGAAGATCGACGGGCAGGCCATCTCGGTCGGTACTCCGGTCACGCTCGCTTCAGGCGCGACCGTCAGCCTTGGGGCGGATGGCAAGCTCACCTACGACCCGAGCGGCCTGCACACGTCGCCGAACAATGGTCAGACGCAACCGGATACGTTCCAGTACACGGTTTCCGACGGCCATGGCGGCACCAGCACGGCGAGCGTCACGGTCGGCGTCAACGGCGTGTTGCCGGAAAGCGCGGTCGGCGAGATCCGGGTCTACGACACGAACGACAACTTCGTGGCGAGCTATACCGACCTGCAAGCTGCGATCGATGCCGGGACGACGCTGACCGGGTACACGCTCAAGATGGGCGCCGGCGACTTCATCCATAGCGGCAAGGTCAACATCAACAAGTCGGTGACCATCGAGGGCAGCGATACCGGCGACACCAACATTCTGCGCGCCGGCGCGAATTCCGCTGGAGGCACGGAGGAGCGGACCGTCGAGGTCAACGCCGCGAACGTGACGTTCCGGGACGTCAACTTCAACGGTTGGGAGGTTGCCACCACGACCGCAAATGCGGGCCGCGGCTATCTCGTCTGGAACAACAATGTCGACGGCACGACCTTCGACAATGTCGGCTTCCATTCCGACAACATCCGTGTGGCGCTCTACATCGGCAAGTCGAACGACATCACGATCACCGACAGCGAGTTCACTGGTTACCTCTACCGTTACGCGATCCGCGGCGCGGGCGAGCACATGGAGATCACGAACAACACGTTCGACACCAGCCACTACCAGGCCGGGCCGATCTACTTCGAGTATGGTGCTCCGACGAGCGGCGTGATCTCGGGCAACACCTTCAACCATGGCTATGGCGTGACGGTGCTGAGCTCGGATGCCACCGGCGAGTTCCAGGGTGACGGCAGCCTTGCCTACACCATCACCAACTGGCAGCCGAACGCCATCACGTCGGACGGGCTGATCATCGAGAACAACGACTTCAACTTCGTCTCGGGCAACAACCCCAACGATGTCACCGGGGCCCTGCCTCAGGCGTCGGCGATCTACAACGATCCTCTGGTCCAGGCTTCAGGCCCGATCACCATCGCCGACAACAGTTTCGATGGGTACGGATATCAGGGACCTCTCGTCGCCCCAGTTCTCGCGACCGGGCATGAGGGTACCGACAATGCGTTGAGCTTCGACGGAAAAGAGGCCTATGGCACCTTCGTCCTGCCGACCGACATCGGTCAGCAGGGTACGATGAGCATGTGGGTCCAGCTTGACGCTCTTGGCCGGCGCAACCAGCTTATCGAGGGCCCGAACAATGGCGGAATGGAGTTCCAGTACCGGAACAACACCAACGGCCAGTTCTACGGATCGACTAACGGCGCCGATAGCGACAACTATGCGATCCAGAGCGGTGGGGCGAACGGCTATGCTGGCGGCTGGACCAACGTCCAGTATGTCTGGGATTTCGAGAGCGGCGGCTCCGGCCGTTATCTGAAGATCTATGTAAACGGCGCCGAGGTGAGCTACCTCAGCGCTACCTACGACGCGCTCCTGCAGAACTGGGCCCATGCGCTCGATACGACCGGCGGAACGTTCTTCCTCGGCCGTGATCCGGGCGATGCAACCCGCATGCTGGACGGCAAGATCGACGATCTCGCGATCTTCAACACGGCTCTCGATCAGACGCAGCTCGACGCGGTCCGGACGGGCTCCGTTGCGATTGACACGACGAACTACAACTCTCTCGTCGCCTATTGGAATTTCGAGAGCGTTGATGGCACGACGGTCCATTCGGTGGGTGGCACCAATGTCGACATCGAGCTGCACTCGATGAAGGAAGATGTTGGCGCTGTCATCGCCGTCAAGGGAAGCGGGGACGACACTCAGATCATCGGCAACGAGTTCGATGTTAATGATCCGAAGCTTATTACCAGTGGCAATGAGCGCATCGGCGGCACCGGAAACGACAATATCCTCGACGGTGGCGCCGGAATCGACCTGCTCGACCTGTCGCGGGCGACCGGGCCGGTGACGTTCACGCTTGTCCAGAGCAGTTCCGACACGACCGTCGACCTGACGTCCGTGGGGCTGGGTATAGATACCTACCGCAACTTCGAGGGTGTGGTGGGCTCCGACTTCGACGATGTGCTGACCGGCTCGTCCGGCAACGACATCCTCGCCGGCGGCGCGGGGCTGAACACGCTGACCGGCGGCAGCGGGGCGGATACGTTCGTGATCGATCCGTCCGCGCTGACCGAGGTCGGGCTGGTCGACGTCATCACAGACTACAGCCAGTCCGAAGGCGACAAGATCGATCTCGGCGACCTGCTCGAGACGGCCTTCGGCCATGCGGCGTCGGCGACCGACGTGGCGGACAACGTCCATCTGGTGCAGACCGGCGGCAACACAAACGTGGTGGTGGACACCAATGGTGCGGCCCCCGGCGGCGACGTGATCGTGGCGACGCTGAACGGCATCCACAACACGGTGTCCGTCCTCTACGACGACACCCACCAGACGAACGTCACCCATCCGTGACGATCCGGCCCGCGCTTCGGCGCGGGCCGCTTTCTTCGAGCGCTTGGCGGCTCCGCTCTTCAGGCAAGGGCGGGGCCGTCTGCCTGTCGGCCGCGGCGCAGCATGGCGGCCAAGCCTTCCATCCCGGGCCGAAACGCTCTAAAGCAACACCCGTGGGTGAGGCATTTCTCGGCATGAGCGGATTTGGATCGATCGCGGCGCGGCTTCCGGCACTGCTGCCTTGGCGCTCGCCGGCATTTCTCGCGCGCGCCTGCGTGGCCCTCGGCTTCGCCGTGCTGCTCGCCGCCTGCCAGGCGACCAGCACCGAGGAGGTGTTGAAGGTCGAGCCCAAGCTTCCCGCGCCGGCGCAGGAAACCGTCGGCACCGGGCCGACGATGATCGCCATGCTGCTGTCGCGCAACGGCGCCGAGCCGCTCGCGGGACGGGCGCGCGACGATTTCGAGGCCGCCAAGCTCGCCATTGCCGACCTCGGCGGCGGGACGGTCCGGCTGACCGCCTACGAGACAGGCGGCGACCCGGCCAACACCCGCTTCATGGCCGAGCAGGCGATCGCCGCCGGGGCGCGGCTGATCGTCGGGCCGATCGACACGGCGAGCCTCGCGCAGGTCGCGGCGATCGCGCCGAAGGGACGCCCGCCGGTTCTGGCGCTGACCGGCAGCGGCGGCCGGCCGGGCGGCGTCTTCGCCTTCGCCAGCGACGCGGTCGACAGCGCGCTCGAAGGCGTCCGCGCCGCCGTCTCGGCCGGCCAGTCGCAGGTCGTGCTGCTGCTGCCGCAGGGTTTTTCCGACGCCGACCGCGCGCGGCTTGCCGCCGGCGTGGCCGGGCTCAAGGGCAAGCTGCTCGGCACCGTGTCCTATCCGCTCGAGGCGGCGGCCATGCCGGCCGCGCTCAAGGCGCAGCAGCCCGCCTTTGCCAAGGCCACGACCGCGGTCATCTTCGGCGACGGCGCCGCGCCGGCCCAGGTCGCCCGCGCGCTGATCTCGGGCGGCTTCGGCGTCACGATCACCACGCTGGTCGGCAATTCGTCATGGCAGCGCGAGATCTATGCCGATTCCGTGCTGGACGGCGCGCTGGTCGCCCTGCCGGACCAGGACAGCCTGGCGCAGATTTCCAGCCGCTATGCCGCCGCGGCCGGTCGGCCGCTGTCGGTCGAGGCCGCGCTCGCCTACGACGCGGTGGCGCTGGGCGCGGGCCTCGTGCGTGCCCGCGGCGCCGACGCCATCACCTTGCAGGCGCTGACGGCCGACACCGGCTTCCGCGGCGCGGCCGGCCTCTTCCGCCTGCGCAAGGACGGCTCCGTCGACCGCCGTCACACGGTCTACCGCATCGAGGGCGGCAAGCTGAACGTCCTGCAGGGGCAGGGCGACGGCTTCTGACCGCTGCCGGCGGTTCTCTTCTGCATGATCCGGGAGAATGGCGGCCGTCCACCCGCCGCTGCGGCTCAGACGGCTAGACCCTCGGCCGCCGCATAGCTCGCCAGCACGTCGCGGATGTCGCTGTTCTGCTCCTTCGGCAGCAGCGCGCGGGTGGTGATCGATTCGAGGTGATGGTGCATCAGCTTGACGGCCCTGGCGCTCTCGCCGGCCTTCAGCGCCGCCAGGATCTCGTGATGCTCGGAGACCGCGCATTCCGACGAATGGGGCCGCCCGTATAAAGCGAGGATCAGCGAGCTGCGTGCCACCAGCTCGTTGACGTAGCGGATCAGCGTCGCGTTGCCGGTCATCGAGGCGAGCAGCGTGTGGAATTCGCCGGCGAGGCGGATGGAGGTGGCCTGATCGTGCCCGCGCGCGGCCTCCTCGGCGCCGATATGGTCGAGGAGCTGCTGCTCCTGCTGCGCGCCGAGCTGGCCGGCCAGCGTCTCGACAACCAGCCGCTCCAGCGCCAGCCGCGTGGTGAACAGGTCGCGGCCCTCCTCGAGGCTCGGCCGGGCGACGACCGCGCCCTTGTTGGGCCGCATCTCGACCAGCCCTTCCTCGCTGAGGCGCACCAGCGCCTCGCGCACGAGGGTGCGGCTGACGCCCAGCCGCTCGCCGATCGAATCCTCCGGCAGCTTCGAGCCGGGCGCCAGCGCCTGGTCGAGGATCGCGCGTTTCAGCGCCCGGTGCACCGCCTGCGCCCTCATTCCCGACTTGGCCGAAATTCCGCGCATGTGGCGCCTCGGATGGCATGCAAAACCGGCCCGCCTATTGTCTACAATCGGGCCCGCGAACCTAGCCGCGATACGCATTCGATTGCAACCCCGCGCCGCTCCGCATGGCCTATCGATAGCGCGAAATCCGGCTTGCGCATACACAAATTGTATGCTGTCGTAATCAATATCGCATGCAGAAATGCCGCACATAAGGGGAATGGCACGCATGCTCGCATTCGACGACAGGCAGATTTTCGCATCGCCCCCGGCTTTGGCCGGGACGCGCGGGGCGCGTGGCCATGTACGGCTGCGCGCCGCGGCCACCCGGGCGTGGCGCGATGCATCCGAAAGGGTTGCGGCATGAATTCCGGGGGCGATCCCTTCGACGCGGTGGACTTCGACTTCAGCCGGCTGGGGGAGCGCGAGAAATACAAGCTGCTGATCGGCGCCGTGGTGCCGCGCCCGATCGCCTGGGTGACCACGGTCGACAAGGCCGGCCGCGTCAACGCCGCGCCGTTCAGCTTCTTCAACTGCCTGTCGGCGGAGCCCGCGATCCTGGCGCTGGGCGTCGAATACCGGCCGAGCGGCTTCTCCAAGGATACCGGCCGCAACATCCGCGACACGCAGGCCTTCACCGTCAACATCGTGTCCGGCGCGCTGATGGACGCCATGAACGTCACGGCCGTGCCGTTCGACGCCGGCGTCGACGAGCTCGCCCATGCCGGGCTGCGGACCCGGCCCGGCGTCAAGGTGCCGTCGCCGGCGATCGCCGAATCGCCCGCCGCCTTCGAGTGCCGCCATCACGTCACGCTGTCGATCGGCAATTCGCGCGAGATCATCCTGGGCGAGGTCGTCTACGCGCACCTGCATCGCGGCATCGTCAACGAGAGGCTGCATGTCGACCATGTCGGGCTCGACGCCATCGGGCGCATGGGCGGCCACGGCTACGCGACGACGCGCGACTATTTCGAGCTGCCGACCATGACGGTCGAGCAATGGGAAAAGGAAACGAGGCCCGCGAGCGCCGCAACCGCGAGGTGAGGCGACCCGCGGGGAGGGCGATGCGATGCGGCGGCCGCGTCCATTCACGAACCACAATAAAAGAGGGAGAACTGAGATGAGATTGCATACCGGATCGGCCCCGGGGCCCGCTGCGGCGGCGCGCCCGGCCGCCGCCCCGCACTGACCGGCGCCGCCGGCGATCCTTTCGAGCTTTCACGTATCCGCCAATCCAGAGGATGCAGTCATGATGAAAACCCTACTCAAGCGGACCAGCGTCGCGGCGATCATCGCGGCGACCATGGCCTTCGCCTCCTACGGGCTGTCCGGCACGAGCGCCTTCGCCGCGTCGGACGGCAACACCGCGGTCGTCATCGGCGCGCGCATCGTGCCGGAGACCATCGACCCCGCGCACGCCTCGAACGCCAACAACGACTTCTACATCGCCGCGCTCTACGACCGCCTCGTGCGCTTCAGCCCCGAGGGCAAGCTGGAGCCGGCGCTGGCGACGGAATGGAAATATGCCGCCGACGCCAAGTCGCTCACCCTCACCATCCGCGGCGACGCCGTCTTCCATTCGGGCAACAAGCTGACGGCCAAGGACGTCGCCTATTCGCTCGACCGGCTGGCGGCCATCGGCGCCGGCTCGGGCGGCCTGATCGCCGACTATGACGGCTCGGACGTCTCCGGCGACCAGATCACCATTCGCCTCAAGCGGCCGAACCTGAACTTCCTCGGCGCGCTGAGCACGATCTACGTCGTCGATTCGCAGGTCGTGGCGCAGCAGGAAGGCAGCGACCACGGCCAGCGCTGGCTGAGCACCAACGAGGCCGGCTCCGGCGCCTACACGCTCAAGGGCTACAACGCCAACCAGCAGGTGCAGTTCGCCCGCTTCGACAAGCACTGGTCGAAGGCCGAGGCGCGCCCGACCGAGCTCACCATCCGCATCATCACCGAGGCGAGCGCCATCCGCGACGAGCTCAGGGCCGGCGGCATAGACCTCGGCGTCGGCGTGCCGGCGATCGACCTGCAGGCCTTCGAGAGCGACGCCAACTTCACCGTCCAGAGCCTGCCCTCGACCCGCGTCACCATCGGCGCGATGAACATGCAAGGCAAGGTCACCAGCGATCCGCGCGTGCGCGAGGCCATCCAGCTCGCCTACGACCAGAAGGGTCACATGAAGGCCGCGCTCGGCGGCTACGGCCAGATCGCCACCTCGCTGGTGCCGGCGGCCATGGCGTGCCGCGTCACCATCGAGCCCTACGCGCCCGACCTGGAGCGCGCCAAGAAGCTGGTCACCGAGGCCGGCGCGGCGGGCGCCACGCTGCGCATCGCTTACCAGCCGGTGATCCCCGAGCAGCGGGTGGCGGGCACGCTGCTCGAGGCCAACCTGCGCCAGATCGGCTTCAACGTCGAGGTGACGCCGGTGACGTTCTCGCAGTATCTCGGCCTCATCAAGTCGGCCGACACGACGCCGGACGTCGCGATCCTGTGGGATCTGGCGCCCTATCCGTCGATCGGACCCATGCTGGCCCGGACCTGGGGCGGCGACCGCGTCGGCGTCTCCAACTTCGCCCGCTACGCGAACGCGGAAGTCGACAAGCTGCTGGCCGACGGCCTGTCGCAGACCGACCCCGACAAGGCCTGCAAGGACTACGAGCAGGCGCAGGAGCAGATCATCAAGGACCGGCCGGCGATCGTCATCGCCTATCCGGCGGTGGTGCAGGTCTACGACAAGCGCATCGCGGCGATCCCCTATTCGCCCGTCGCGCCGACCTTCGACCTGTCGCTGCTGACGCTCGCGAAGTAAACCAAGCGAAGGGGCGGGGCCAGGCTCCGCCCCCAACTCGCCGGAGGACGGGATGGCCCACTATGTGCTCCGCAGGCTGGCGCTCGCGGCGTTCGCCCTCTGGGGCGTGGCGACGCTCGTCTTCCTGATGTCGCGGCTGATCCCCGGCGACATCGCCGCGGTGGCGGCCGGGCGCCTGGCGACGCCGGAGCAGGTCGAGCAGATGCGCGTCACGCTCGGCCTCGACCGGCCGCTCGTCGTCCAGTACGCCGACTACCTGCTCGGCGCGGTCACCGGCGATTTCGGCGTCTCGGCCTACACCCACCGGCCGATCGTCGAGGAGGTGGCCGAGGTGCTGCCGAGCACCGTCCAGCTCGTCCTCATGGGCATGTTCATCACCGTCGTCGTGGCGCTGCCGCTCGGCATCTGGGCGGCGCTGAGGGAAGGGCGTGGCGCCGACGCCGCCATCCGCATCCTGCTCGTGCTGAAGGGCGGCATTCCGGTTTTCTGGCTGGCCATCGTGCTGCGCTGGGTCTTTGGCTCCATCCTCGGCTGGTTCCCGATCACCGGCGAGAACAGCATCGGCGGCGCTCCGCCCGACGTCACCGGCTTCACCATCCTCGATTCCCTGCTGTTCGGCTCCTTCGCCAATCTGCGGGATTCGGTCAGCCACCTGTTCCTGCCGGCGCTGGCGCTGAGCGCCCCCTTCATCTCCACCCTGGCGCGCAACGTGCGCTCCAACATGCTCACCGCCATGCGCTCCGACTACATCACCTTCGCCGTGTCGAAGGGCGTGCCGCCCGGCCGCGTGGTGATGCGCCACGGCTTCCGCTCGGCCTTCGGCTCGACGCTCACCATCTTCGGCCTGCAGTTCGGCTGGATGATCAGCGCCGCCGTTCTGGTCGAGACCGTGTTCGCGCTGCAGGGCATCGGCAGCCTCATGTACAAGTCGATCGTCAACCACGACACCTTCGCCGTGCTCGGCTCGGTGCTGGTGATCGGCTTCGTCTTCGTCTTCACCTCGCTCGTGGTCGATCTGCTGCACATGCTGCTCGACCCGCGCGTCCGCACCGCGCAACTGGCCCGCGCATGACGATCGACAACGCCCCCTTCGACCGCGTCTCCTTCGTCGGCGTGCTCTCGCGCCGGCTGTTCGGCCGCGGCGGCCCGGTCGTCGATCGGCTCGCGCTTGTGATGGTCGGCATCCTGCTCGTGCTGGCGGTCGTCGGCCCGTGGCTGGCGCCGCACGATCCCTATGCGGTCGACCCGATCGCCTCGCTGGAGCCGCCGGGCGCCGCCTACTGGCTCGGCACCGACGACACCGGCCGGGACGTGCTGTCGCGGCTGCTCGCCGGCGCGCCGCTGACGATCCTGTCGGCCGTGGCGGTCGTCGTCGGCTCGACGATCATCGGCGTCTTCGTCGCCAGTGTCGCGACGCTCGCGCCGCGCTGGCTCGACGACGCGCTGATGCGCTGCACCGAGATCTTCCTGTCGATCCCGTCGCTGGTGCTGGCGCTCGGCCTGACCGCCGTGCTTCGCCCGTCGCTGACCTCGATCATCATCGCCATGGTGATGGCGCTGTGGCCAGCCACCGCCCGCATCACCCGCAACATCCTGCGCGAGACGATGACGAGCGCCTATGTCGAGGCGGCCAAGATCATGGGCGTGTCGCGCCTGCGGCTGATGCTGCGTCACGCGCTGCCGAACTCGCTCGACGCCATCTATGTCCATGCCAGCATGGAGCTGTCGGGCACGATCGTGATGATCTCGGGCCTGGCCTTCCTCGGCGTCGGCGCGCCGCCGCCGAGCGCCGACTGGGGCTCGATGATCGCGCAGGGGCAGGACTTCATCACCACCGCGTGGTGGATCTCGCTGTTCCCCGGCCTCGCCATCACGGTGGCCGCGCTCGCCTTCGGCCTCGTCGGCGGCGCCATCCGCCGCATCAACGACCCGACCTCGGGGAGGGCGCAATGACGGACGGGGCCGCGCCGCTGCTCGAGGTCGAGCGGCTGAGCATCGCCGTCCCGGCCGGCCGGCGGATCGACGGCGCGAGCGCCGGCGACCTGACGCTGGTCAGCGACGTCTCCTATGCGATCCGGCCGGGCGAGCGCGTCGCGCTGGTGGGCGAGTCCGGTTCCGGCAAGTCGCTGACGGCGCGCGCCATCCTGCGGCTCGATCCCGGCCTGCGGCTCTCCGGCTCGATCCGCTGGGACGGCCGCGAGCTGGTCGGCGCGCCGGAGCCGGTGCTGCGCCGCATCCGCGGCGACGACATCTCGATGATCTTCCAGGACCCGATGACGGCGCTCAACCCGGTGCTGACCATCGGCGAGCAGGTGGCCGAGCCGCTCACCGTGCGCGGCGTGCCGAAGAAGGAGGCGCTGGCGCGCGCCGCCGAGATGCTGGACTGGCTGCGGGTGCCGCGGGCGAAGGAGCGGCTGCGCTCCTATCCGGGCGAGTTCTCGGGCGGCATGCGCCAGCGCGTCGTCATGGCGGCCGCGCTGATCGGCCGGCCGCGGCTGCTGATCGCCGACGAGCCGACCACCGCGCTCGACGTTCGGGTGCAGGAGCAGGTCCTCGACCTGATCGTCGAGCAGTCGAGCGAGCTCGGCCTCGCCGTGCTGTTCATCACCCACGACCTGTCGATCGTCGCCGGCCTCGCCCACCAGGTGATCGTCATGTATCGCGGCGAGTTCGTCGAGAAGCGCGACGTCGACGGGCTGTTCGCCTCGCCGCGCCACCCCTACACGCGCGGCCTGATCGGCTCGATCCCGCGGCTGACCTCGGACCCGTCGGTGCGGCTCAGCACCGTCGACGAGTACATGGCCCGCAACGGGGGAGCGGCCGATGAGTGAGGTCCTCATCGAGGTCGCGGGCCTGACCAAGCGGTTCGGCATCCTGAGCGCGCTCGACAACGTCTCGTTCGAGCTCAGGGCAGGCGAGGTGCTGGGCCTCGTCGGCGAATCCGGCTCGGGCAAGTCGACCGTCATCCGCTGCCTCGTCGGGCTCGCGCAGCAGACCTCCGGCCGCATCGCCTATCGCGGCATCGACCTCGCCGCCGCCACGGCCGCCGAGCGCCGGCAATACCGGCGCGACGTGCAGATGATCTTCCAGGATCCTTATTCGAGCCTCGACCCGCGCATGACGGTCCAGCAGATCCTCGAGGAGCCCATGCTCGTCGTCGGCGGCTTCTCGGCGCGCCAGCGGCAGGAGCGCATCCTCCATCTGCTGCACCGGCTGGGGCTGAAGGAGGAGCACCTGTCGCGCTACCCGAAGCATTTCTCGGGCGGCCAGCGCCAGCGCATCGCCATCATCCGCGCGCTGACGGTGGAGCCGAAGGTGCTGCTGTGCGACGAGCCGGTCTCGGCGCTCGACGTCTCGGTGCAGGCGCAGGTGCTCAACCTGCTGCGCGACATGCAGAAGGAGCTGGGGCTGACGATCCTGTTCGTCGCGCACGACCTCGCGGTGGTGAAATATCTCTGCTCGCGGGTCGTCGTGCTGCACCACGGCATCGTCGAGGAGGCCGGCACGGTCGACGAGGTCTACGGCGCGCCGAAGGCGGCCTACACGCGCGAGCTGCTCGACGCCGTGGCCGAGCCCGACCCGCAGGCCGAGCGCGCGCGCCGCGCCGCGCGGCTGAAGCGCCTGGCGGCGATCCGATGATCGCCGTCGGGGCCGACGTCAAGTTCAGGGACGGCGCGTCGCAGCTCGCCGCCGATCCCGTCGCCACGCTCGACGTGCTCGAAGGGCTGGGGCTGCGCGGCATCCTCGTGCGCGCGCTCGACGACGCCTTCCCCACGCTCGACGCCGGCGACATCGCCCGCTTCGCCCACGCGGCGCGGGACCGCGGCTTCGTCGTCCGGGTCGGGCTGGGCAAGATCAACCCCTACATGACGGCCGAGTTGCCGCGCATCCGCCGGCTGGGCGAGGGCAGCTACCTCGCCGGCATGGAGCGGATGCTGCGGGTCTGCGCCGAAAACGGCTGGCTGGAGGCCTGGACCGCCACCGGCGGCTACAAGCCGCAGTTTCCCGCGCCCTTCTGCTTCGACCGCTTCCGCACCGACGTCGGCTGGCCGGCCCAGCTCGAGGCGACGCGGCGCTTCCTCGAAAGGCTGGCGCCGGCGCTGCGCGCGACCGGCGTGCGGCTCAACGTCGAGACGCATGAGGAGATCACCACCCACGAGATCCTTCGGCTGATCGAGGCGGTCGGCCCCGACCTCGTCGGCGTCTGCCTCGACCCGGCCAACCTGCCCGTCCGCGGCGAGGCGTTCCTGCCGGCCGCCCGCCGCGTTGCGCCCTACACGCATCTGACGCATCTGCGCGACGCCGTGCTGGTGCGCGGCGAGGGCGGCATCGCGCGCCATCTCGCGCCGATCGGGCGCGGGCAGATCGACTGGCCGGCGCTGCTGGCCGCGCTTTCCGCGGCACCAGAGGATGCGGCGCTGTTCATCGAGGGCGTCGGCGGCACGCGGGCGCGCATGCTGCTCGCGCCCGACGATCCGGCGTGGCGGGACGCCCATCCCGACCTCGATGCGGAAGAGATCGCAGAGATCGAGCGCCTCGCCGAGGCCGGCGCGGCCGATCCCGCCCTGCGCGACGGCTTCGCCCCGCTGGCGGCCGATGCGCGCGAGGACCACCTGGCCTTCCTGCGCGTCTCGCTCGACGCGCTGCGGGGCCATTTCGATGCACGGAACCCATGAGGAGAAGATGATGCGCAGCGTCACTCTGCCTGCGGGCCTGGATGCGGCGGTCGAATGCGCCGTCGTGTTCCCGGGCCAGCCCGGCTACGAGACCCTTCGCCGGGTCTGGAACGCCGATATCGACCAGTATCCCGCGGCGATCGTGCGGTGCCGCAATGCAGCCGACGCGGCCGCCGCGCTGAAATGGTGCGTTGGCAACAAGGTCTCGATCACCGTGCGCGGCGGCGGCCACAACCTCGCCGGCACCTCGGTCGCCGACGGCAGCGTGCTGATCGACATGGGGCTGATGCGCGAGGTCAAGGTCGACACCGCAAGGCGGCTCCTCACCGTCGGCGGCGGCTGCCGCTGGGGCGACGTCGACCGCGCCGCCGAGCCCTACGGCGTCGCGCTGCCGGCGGGCGTCGTCTCGCACACCGGCGTGGCCGGGCTCACCCTCGGCGGCGGCGTCGGCTACCTCTCGCGCATGTTCGGCGCTACGGTCGAGTTCCTGCAGGAGGTCGAGCTGGTCACCGCCGACGGCGCGATACGGGGCGTCAGCGCGCAGTCGGACCCCGACCTGTTCTGGGCGCTCAAGGGCGCCGGCCACAATTTCGGCATCGCGACCAGCTTCGTCTTCCGCTATGTCGACCTGCCGGGACTGGCCACCGTGCGGCTCGCCCTGTTCGGCGCCGCCGACCGCCGCGAGCTGCTGCGCCGCTTCCGCGAGCTCGGGCCGGGCATGCCCGACAATGTCGGCACCTATGTCAGGCTCTATCGCTGCCCGGAATACTGGAGCCAGGTGCCGCGCGCGCATCGCGGCAAGCCGATCATCTCGGTCGCCACCGTCACCTATGGCGACCCGGCGGCCGAGCCGGCTCTGTCGGCGCCGATGTTCGAGGGCTACACGCCGATCTACCAGGCCGTGCGCTCGATGCCGCACGTCACCCTGCAGCACGCCACCGACGACGAGTTCCGCTACGGCATCTCGCATTACTGGCGCCACGTCGCGTTCCGCGAGCTGCCGGACGAGCTGATCGACATCGCCATCGAGCATGCCGACGCCTATCCCGGCCGCTCGCTCAATTCGAGCGCCTTCATCGCCCATCAGGTCATGTGCCCGTTCGAGCTGATCGCCGGCAAGCTGACGCCCCGCGACCACCGGAACGATTCCACCTCCGGCATCCATTCGCGCTGGGGCGGCAATATCGGCGCCGACTGGGAATATCCTGACGAGCGGCCCGAACTGGTGGCCTGGGTGAAGCGCTTCGGCGCGGCAGTCGCGCCGTGGGAGAACGGCACCTACATCAACTTCACCTCCGAGCACCACGATTCGGCGTCCGCCCGCGAGGTCTACGGCCCGAAATACGACCGGCTCGCCGCCCTCAAGGCGAAATACGACCCCGGCAACGTCTTCGCGCACGGCCTCGTGGCGCTGGAGACGGCGCCGGCCGGCTCCGACTGGGCCGGCAAATAGCGGCATGCGCGTCGGCGTCGACAGCACCAAATATCCGGGCGCCGGCGCGCACGACGCCGCCTGGCTGCTGGACGAGGTCGCGCGCGAGGGGCTGGACGGCGTGTTCTTCCGCTCCGTCCGCGAGCTGAGCCCGACGCTCGACGAAGGCGAGATGCGCGACGTCGCTGCCCGCGCGCGTGCGCTGGGGCTGCGGATCGAGGCCGGCATCGGCAAGGTCAATCCCTTCTCGACGCCGGAGGCACCCGAGATCCGTGCGCTCGGCGGCGGCGATTACCGCCGCGCGATGGAGCGCATGATCGAGGCGGCTGCCGAGGCCGGCATCCACGAGCTGTGGACCGCTTTGTGCAACTACCAGTTCGATCTCGCACATTTCGGCGTCTTCGCCTTCGACCGTTTCCGCACCGACGTCGCATGGGAGGACCAGCTCGATGCGACGGTCGCCTTCCTGCGCCTGCTCGCGCCGGCGCTGCGGGCGCACGGCTCGCATCTGAACGTCGAGACGCATGAGGAGATCACCACCTTCGAGCTGCTGCGCATCGTCGAGGCGGTCGGCCCCGACGTGATCGGCATCACCTTCGACCCCGCCAATGTGGTTGTCCGCGGCGAGGAGCCGGTCGCGGCGGCCCGCCGCGTCGCGCCTCATGTCCGCGCCACCCACATCCGCGACGTCGCGCTGGTCGCGACGGCGGATGGCTTCGCACGCTTCCTGATGCCCGTCGGCGAGGGCGTCATCGACTGGCCCGCGCTGCTTGGCGCGCTGGGCGCCGGGCCGGACGGCGCGGAGCGGATGCTGTCCATCGAAGGCATCCTGCGGGGCAGGGCGGAGATGGCGATCCCGCACCGCGACCCGCGCTGGATGGCTGGCCACCCGGATCTCGTGCCGACCGAGCTGGACGAACTGTTGCGGCTCGAGCGCGCCTATGCCGCGCAGGTCACGGCCGGCCGCGCCCCGGACGCCGTCCGTCTGCGCCAGCCCGCCGCCGCCGGCGAGCCGATCGACTTCATCCGCCGCAGCGCGGCCGCTCTGCGCCGCGAGCTCGGCGCCCTCACACATGCGGCGTGACCGGTGGGCCGCACCACGCAACCGACGTTTCGATGATCTGGAGGATTGCCTGAAATGACTGACGATCTGCGCGGCGCCTACCCGACGCTTTCGCTGAAGGAGAGGGACCGCCGCTGGGCGGCCGTGCGGGCCATGCTGGCGCGGCACGGGCTCGACGGCGTGGTGGTGTTCGGCACCGGCCGTGACGCCGCCGATTCCTACATCACCAACGAGGCCAAGCGCTCCGTCGTACTGCTGCCGGCCAAGGGCGAGCCGGTGGTCTTCATCGGCGACGTGCCGCTCGACCGCTACGACAAGCCCGGCCAGCGCTGGCAGCGCTGGGTCGAGGACTGGGTGGCGGGCGATTCGATCGCCAACGTCGCGGCCCGCATCGGCAGCCTCGGGCTCGGCCGCGCCCGGCTCGGCGTCGTGGGGCTGACCAGCCGCATGGTCGGCGACTGGGCCGGCGTCGTCTCCTACAACACCTGGACGCGCCTGCTCGGCCTGCTGCCGGGCGTGCAATGGACCGACGTCTCGGGCGAATACGAGAGCATTGTCGCCATCAAGAGCGTCGAGGAGCGCGTCCTGCTGCGCAAGGCGGCTTCGCTGGGCGAGGATGCCTGCCGCGCCTTCGTCGAGGCGGCTCGCGCCGGCCGCAACGAGCACGAGATCGCGGCCGCCGCCTTCCATGCCATCCTGGCCGGCGGCGGCTGGGTGCGCTGGCCCTTCATGCTGGAGCGCGCCGGCGACAGCATGTTCGCCTGGCAGGTGCCGGAATGGTTCGCCATGGGCGGCGCGCCGCATGTGCTCAAGCGCGGCGACACCATCGCGGCCGAGATCTTCGCCTTCTACGGCGGCATCGAGACTCAGCAGCAGATCGATGTGTCTGTCGGCGAGCCGAGCCCGCTGCTGCGCGAGCTGGAGGCGGTCTGCGTCGCCTCCTACGACGCCGGCATCGCGGCGCTGCGGCCGGGCCTGCGCTTCTCCGAGCTCGCCGCGATCATGGAGGAGCCGCTGCAGCGCTCGGGCACCTGGAACACCGGGCCGATGGTGCAGACGGTGGCACCGATCTTCAACAGCGCGACGCGCCTGCGGCCCGAGGTCGACCCGGCGCTCAAGGTGCTGCCGCGCCTGCCGAACGGCGTCGCCCGCGACGGCGATTTCGAGATAGAGGTGGGCCACGCCTTCGCCTTCGAGCCGAACGCGCTGCGCGACGGCCAGCGCGTCTGCGTCGGCGGCACGGTGCTGCTCGGCGAGAACGGCGTCGAGGAGCTGAACTCCATCCCGCTGCGGCTCAACGTCGTGTGAGGCTCTTGCCCGACGCGGCTGGATGCAAGGCCAGCCGCGCCGCCCGAAGCGGCGGCCTGTGAATAAAATCAACGGCTTTGGAAAGCTTTGGCTGGGGAACCTGGATTTGGAGACAGCCAAACCCGCGTCCCCAGCTAGACCATTGAGATCGCTGGGAAATCCGGACCGGCGAAGCAGCCTCGCCACAATTTGTGCATCACCTCTGTGCCCAGATCTCGGGGCGACGTCAAGCGTCTATATGGCGGGTCGGCTCACCTGCTATTGAGCTGATGATGAGGCAAACTTTGCCTAGCAGTCGATCTCAGATCATCGACCGCCCGGGCTCGCAAGTTCGCCAACATATTCGGTGTCGGTTATCGGGCCGTAGGGAGATGGTCCGCTTATGGACTTTAGAGGCGGAAATGCCGCCATTGATCTTGGTCAACCAAGACCGGCGGTCCACAAGAAATGCTTCGCGGCGAGAGTCACAGGGGCCACGGCTGTGTTGCAGCGACTGTACGACGGCCACCATATTGGAACGAGACGGTTGAGCGGCGATCAGAGCATCGAGATAGCAATTGGAAGCTTAGCGAACACCATGCGGATGTACGTCGAGGCGCACATCCGCTTTGGAGAGCTATTTAAAATGGATCCCGAGGAGGCGATCGACAATCTGGATCGTGCTTTCGAAATGAAGCTTGAGGCCTTCCACACGCTATATGACGTCTCGAAGAGACTGTTCCCATATTTCGATCACGGCGATACCACCGTGCTTATTGCGGTACGCAATGCCATACATCATCGCCACCATCACCTCTTCCAGAGCATGAATCGGCGGCTGTACATCGATACCGGTCTGGATCGCTGGCGCGGGGCCTCCTTCCTTCTCGCGAGTCACCCCACCCGTCATGGCGCCCCAATTCAGATGTCCCATTACGTCAGGCTGGATGATCTGGACGCGCGGCTTGACCCTTCATCCGCCTCGCCGTACCTCGACACCACCGTCCGCGGCGACAAGGCTGTGTGGAGGTTGAAAGTCATCGATTTGGAGCTCAAACTCCCGGCAATCCGCAACCGCAGCTTGCAGGACCGGTACCCGAAGGATCAAGTATATCTGAATTTGATACCCATTTTCGTTTCCGCTGTTTGCAAGGCATTTAAGGCAATGAAGGCTGCCGGGATCGCATTTAAGGGATTCGACGCCCAAACTTATGCAGTCCCCTTCACCTCGGAAATCGAGGTCGATCTCGATAGCCCGTCACTGAAACGACTATATGTTGGCGGCTTCGGACCTCCATTTATCATTGACGCTTAGCGGCGGCGCAGGTGCCGCGAGAGGACTGTCGGGCTTCGGCGAACACCCAACGGCACGCCTCTCAGCAGTTTCGCCCGCCAGGCAATCATGCCTCTTCCTCGACCCAGATCACTGCTTCAGTGGCGGGCTATGTCACGAGTACGGCCTTTGCTGTGAGCCCTTTCCAGACGTCGTTGCCAACCAATGTGGAGCGACTGATCGACAATCGGCGGCAATCATCGTTGATTCCCCGAAGAGTCTTCTTTACCGACTCCTTGAGCGCGTCTGACATCCAGGGGCTCAGGGTAATCCGCCGAATCCAAGAAAGTTCGATGTCGAAGTCCTTGGCTTCCATCGATTCCGCTGTGTTTCGGCGTGGAATAAGGACCCCGTTTCAGGGGTGATCGGCATCCAAAAGGGACCCCTGTAACGGCAGGTGTTTCACACTGCCTCCGGTTTGATCGGAGGCATTTGTTTTGGATGTTGGTCGTGGAGACGATTGCGAAGATAC
>JAFKJY010000132.1 GCA_017305835.1 Hyphomicrobiales bacterium | reverse complement strand
GCGTTGACGGATTCGACGCAGGCCAGCCGCTCGCCCTCGAACAGGAAGACCGAGAACTTTCCGGCGGCCGGGTCGCCGCGCACCACCTCGGCCAGCCCCGGCTTCGACAGGCCGGCGATCTGCAGCCGCGCCTCGCCCTGGATCGACCAGAACCACGGCAGCGCGTCATAGGGTTTCGCCTCACCTGTGAGCCGGGCGGCGACCGCCCTGCCCTGGTCGGTGGCGTTCTGCACCGATTCCAGCCGCGCCATGCCCGGCAGGTGCCGGCTCGGATACCAGGCGCAGTCGCCGATCGCCGAGATCGCCGGGTCCGACGTCGCCAGCAGCTCGTCGACGACGATGCCGTTGCCGACCTCCAGCCCGGCCGCCGCCGCCAGCTCGACATTGGGCACTACGCCGGCGGCGAGGATCACCGCGTCGCAGGCGATCGTCTCGCCCGACGACAGCGCCACGCGCGCGCCGCCCTCGCCGTGCTCCACCGCCGTCACCTGCGTCGACAGATGCACGCGGTTGCCCTGGCTGTGATGGAAGTCGAGGAACCATTGCGAGACGGTCGGCGAGACGGCGCGCTGCATCAGCCGCGGCGCCATCTCGACCACCTCGACATGGACGCCCATCGTGGCGAGCAGGCCGGCGGCCTCCAGCCCGATGAAGCCGCCGCCGACGACGCAGACATGCTTCCAGCCGCCGATGACGGAGACGATCCGCCTCGCGTCGGCCAGCGTGCGCAGCTCGACCACGGCCGCATCGCCGAGGCCCGGCACGGGCGGCCGGCGGTTGCGCGCGCCGGTCGCCAGCACGAGATGGTCGTAGGCAAGCGTCTCGCCGTCCGACAGCCGCACGGTCCGCGCCGCCCGGTCGATCGCGGCCGCGCGCGCGCCGAGCCGCAGGCCGATGCGGTTGTCGGCGTAGAACTGCGCCGGCTTGAGCACCAGCGCGTCGCCCGGCCGCTTGATGTATTCCTTCGACAGCGGCGGCCTCTGGTAAGGCAGGTCCGGCTCGTCGCAGACGAGCTCGATCGACCCGGCAAACCCCCGCTGGCGCAGCGCCGCGGCGCATTCGACCCCTGCATGGCCGGCGCCGACTATCACCACCTTTTCCACGCCGGCCTCCATCGCTCCCCCGCGTCGCAATGCCTGACGCGCGTGGTCGGCCAAAGAACATAACCTGTCAAGCATGGCACCGGGTCGCCGTTGCTTGTATCGGGGCCCGAAAAGGTGGGATAATGGTCCTGCACGGGCCGACCGGCCCGTCGCTCCGTCCCGCAGCGACGCTGCGGCTGCAACGCGAAACCGGATCTTCGGCGATGAGTACCAACCCACAGCAATCCGCCCCGTCTTCCGCGAACGTCCGCCCGCTTGCCGTGGTGCACCCGGTGGCGGGGGTTGCCGGCGGCGTGCCGGCCTTGGTCGCGGACGACGCGCCGGTGGTGCGCAATCCCGGGATGGAGCTGGACCTCGGATGGCTCGAGGGGATGCGGGCGGTGAACCGCTCCGCGCTGGAGCGGCGGGTGGCGAGCCTGACCAAGCGGCGCTCGATCAAGGGCGAGAACCAGGCGGCGTGGCTGCTGCGGTCGATCGCAGTGATGGACCTGACGACGCTGAACTCGAACGACACGCATGAGCGCGTGCGGCGGCTGTGCGCCAAGGCGCTCAATCCGCTCAGGCCCGACATCGCGGAAGGGCTGGGGGTCGCGGGGCGCGGCATCCGTCCCGCTGCGGTGTGCGTCTACCATCCGTTCGTTGCGACGGCGGTCGAGGCATTGCAGGGCTCCGGCGTGCACGTGGCGGCGGTCTCGACGGCCTTCCCGCACGGACTCGCGCCGCTGGCGACGCGGATCGCAGAGGTGAAGGCGTCCGTCGCCGACGGCGCCGACGAGATCGACGTGGTGATCCCGCGCGGGCTGGTGTTCGAGGCGCGCTGGCGCGAGCTCTATGACGAGGTGGCGGCGTTCCGCGAGGCCTGCGGCGAGGCGCATCTCAAGGTGATCCTCGGCACCGGCGACCTCGCCACGCTGAGGAACGTGACGCTCGCCTCGATGGTCGCGATGATGGCCGGCGCCGACTTCGTCAAGACCTCGACGGGCAAGGAGAGCGTCAACGCGACACTGCCGGTCGGGCTCGCGATGGTGCGGGCGATCCGCGCCTATCGCGAGCGCACCGGATACCTGATCGGCTTCAAGCCGGCGGGCGGCATCTCGACGGCGAAATCCTCGCTCGACTGGCTGGTGCTGATGAAGGAGGAGCTAGGCCGGCGCTGGCTGCAGCCCGACCTGTTCCGCTTCGGCGCGTCGAGCCTTCTGACCGACATCGAGCGCCAGCTCGAATACTTCCTCACCGACCACTATTCGGCGACCTACCGCCACGCCATGGCGTGAGCGGTCGGCCCGACCTGCGCTCCAGCCCGCTTTCCGTCCGGAGACTTCGATGAACATCCTGCAACGCTACGACGCGATGGACTATGCGGCCGCCCCGGAGGGGCGCGGCGAGGCGGACGCCTGGATGAAGGCGACCGACTTCGCGTCGGCCCTGTTCGTCGACGGCAAGTGGCGCAAGGCCGCCTCCGGCAAGACGTTTGCCGTGCGCGAGCCCTCGACGGGCAAGGTGCTGTGCCACGTGGCCGAGGCCGGCAAGACCGACGTCGACGAGGCGGTCGCGGCGGCGCGGAAAGCCTTGCCGAAATGGCAGGCGGCGGGCGGCTATGCGCGGGCGCGCGTGCTCTACGCGATCGGGCGGGCGATGCAGCGCAATGCGCGGCTGTTCGCGGTGCTGGAGGCGATCGACAACGGCAAGCCGATCCGCGAGAGCCGCGACATCGACGTGCCGCTTGCGGTGCGCCATTTCCTCCACCATGCCGGCTGGGCGCAGCGGCTCGACGCCGAGTTCCCCGGTTACAGGGGCGTCGGAGTAGCCGGCCAGATCATCCCGTGGAATTTCCCGCTGCTGATGCTGGCCTGGAAGATCGCGCCGGCGCTCGCCGCCGGCTGCACGGTGGTGCTCAAGCCGGCCGAGTTCACGCCGTTGACGGCGATCCTGTTCGCGCAGGTGTGCGAGCGGGCCGGCGTGCCGAAGGGCGTGGTCAACATCGTCCATGGCGGGCCGGAAGCCGGGACGGCGATCGTGGAGCACGAAGGCATCGACAAGATCGCCTTCACCGGCTCCTCCGAGGTCGGCAAGATTATCCGCAAGGCGACCGCCGGCACCGGCCGGAAGCTGTCGCTGGAGCTCGGGGGAAAATCACCCTTCGTCGTGTTCGAGGACGCCGACCTCGATTCGGCGGTCGAGGGCCTCGTCGACGGTATCTGGTTCAACCAGGGCCAGGTCTGCTGCGCCGGCTCACGCCTGATCGTGCAGGAGGGCATCGCGGAAGCCTTCTACGCCAAGGTGAAGCAGCGCATGAGCCGACTGCGGGTCGGCGACCCGCTCGACAAGAACACCGACATCGGCCCGCTGGTCGACACGACCCAGCTCGAGCGGGTGGCGGGACTGGTGGGCGAAGGCGCAAAGCAGGGCGCGGTCTGCTGGCAGCCGCGGCTGGAGCTGCCGTCGTCCGGCTATTACTTCCTGCCGACGCTGGCGACCGAGGTCGCGCCGGCCAATATCCTCGCGCAGGAGGAGGTGTTCGGCCCGGTGCTGGCGGCGATGACGTTCCGCGACATTTCGGAGGCAATCGAGCTCGCCAACAACACACGCTACGGGCTGGCCGCCTCGGTGTGGAGCGAGAACGTCAACGTGGCGCTCGCCGTCGCGCCGCAGCTCAAGGCCGGGGTCGTCTGGATCAACGGCACCAACATGTTCGACGCCGCCTGCGGCTTCGGCGGCTACCGCGAGAGCGGATACGGCCGCGAGGGTGGCCGCGAGGGCATGTTCGAGTACCTCACGCCGGTGAAGGTGAAGGCCGCCGCACCGCTCAAGGCCATCGCCGCGCCGGCCGAGATCGTGCCGGTCGAGGCCGACTTCATCGACCGCACGCCAAAGCTGTTCATCGGCGGCAAGCAGGTGCGCCCCGACGGCAACTACGCCTGGCAGGTCGCCGATGCGAAGGGCCGGCTCGCCGGAGAGGCCGGGCTGGGCAACCGCAAGGACATCCGCGACGCTGTCTCGGCCGCCCGCGCCTGCAAGGCCTGGCCGTCCGCCACCGCCTACAACCGCAGCCAGGTGCTCTACTTCCTGGCGGAGAACCTGTCGCTGCGCGTCGACGACTTCGCCGCCCGCCTGGTGAGCCTCACCGGCGCGTCGGCGAAGGCCGCCCGCGCCGAGGTCGACGCCTCGGTCGAGCGGCTGTTCGAGGCGGCCGGCATGGCCGACAAATATGACGGGGCCGTGCACAACCCGCCCGTGCGCGCCGTG
>JAFKJY010000082.1 GCA_017305835.1 Hyphomicrobiales bacterium | reverse complement strand
TCTGGATGGTCGTCACCCGCGTTTCCAGCAGCAGCGACGAGCGCACCGGCTTGATGAGCTGCGCGTCCATGAACAGGTCGCGGAACTGCGCCTGGCCGAGCGACTGGTCGACCGAGGTCAGCATGACGATCGGCACGTCGCGGATCTGCGGCGTCGCGCGCACCAGCCGCGCCATCTCCGCGCCGGTCATGCCCGGCATCTGGTAGTCGAGCACCACGCAGTCGACCTGCAGGCCCTGGCTCGCCGCCGCCTTCAGCACCTGTATGCCCATCACGCCGCTCTCCACGGCGCAGGCGTCGAACCTCCACGAGGCCATCTGCTCCGACAGGATCGCGCGGTTGACGTCGTTGTCGTCGACGATCAGCACGCGGGCTCCGGTGATGTCCATTGGCGTGATCCTTTCCGCGACCTCGAGCCCCGCATGCGGCAGCTCGACGGTGAACCAGAAGGTCGAACCCTTGCCCTCCTCGCTCTCGACCCCGACCTGGCCGCCCATCAGCTCGACCAGCCGCGAGGTGATGGCGAGCCCCAGCCCGGTGCCCTCGTGGCGCCGCGTCGAGGACGAATCGACCTGGCTGAACTTGTCGAAGATCAGCGCCAGCTTGTCGGCCGGTATGCCGATGCCGGTGTCGGTGACGGAGATCTTCAGCCGGCTCGCCTCCGCGCCCCGCTCGCCGCTGACGTCGACCAGCACGTGGCCCTTGTCGGTGAACTTGACCGCGTTGCCGAGCAGGTTGGTGATGATCTGGCGCAGCCGCCCGACGTCGCCGACGAAGCCGCGGTTCAGACCCGGCTGCACGCGCACGATCAGCTCAAGGTCCTTCTCCTTGGCGCGCGTCGACACCAGCGTGGCGACGTCCTCGATCGCCTCGGCGAGGTTGAACGGCGCCGGGTCGAGCACGAGCTGGCCGGCATCGATCTTGGAGAAGTCGAGGATGTCGTTGATGATGGTCAGCAGCGCGTTGCCCGACTTCACGATGATGTCGATGAAGGTGCGCTGCTTGGCGTCGAGGTCGGTCTTCGACATCAGCTCGGCCATGCCGAGCACGCCGTTCATCGGGGTGCGGATCTCGTGGCTCATATTGGCCAGGAATTCCGACTTGGCGCGGTCGGCCAGGATCGCCTTCTTGCGCGCTTCCTCCAGCTCCGCCTCGCGCTGCTTCAACTCGGTGATGTCGGTGGTCGAGCCGATCAGGTAGAGCGAGCCGTCGGTCGCCCGGAACGCGCTCTTGCGCGCGATCTGCTTGCGCACGGTGCCGTCCGGATGGGTCGCGGTCTCCTCCGCCTCGACCATCCTGCCGAATTCCAGCACCTCGCGGTCGGCCTGCATGAAGGCCTCGCCTTCCTCGGCGCCGAACACCTCCCCGTCCGTCCGGCCGATCGCTTCCTCGGGGCTGTAGCCGGTCAGCGTCGTCCATCCCTTGTTGACGTACATCAGCCTCAGGTCCGGGCGCTTGGCGTAGATCGCCACCGGCACGTTGTCGATCAGGCTGCGGAAGATCTCGTTCTCGCGCATGCTTTCCTGCAGCGCGGCCTCGCGTTCCTTCTGCTCGGTGATGTCGACGCGCACGCCGATGAAGAAGCCTTCCGGCGTGCGCGTGTCGAAGATCTTGTACCAGCGGCCGTCGGAATGCTCCCGCTCGTAGACGGCCTGCGGCACGTGGTACTTAGCCGCGTAGCCCTCGATCCAGGCCTCGCGGTCCGTGTCGTAGAGCGCGTCGACAGCCGCGTCGCCGGAGCGGCGGTAGTAGCCGTTGGCGTGGGCCGCCTCCAGGATCTCGCGCATGGAGCGGCCGGGCTGCATGACGTCGTTGATAGCCGGCAGCGGCTCGCGCATCTTGCGGTTGGCGATCACCAGCCGGTCGTCGCGGTCGTAGATCAGCACGCCGGCCGACAGCGATTCGACCACCAGCTCGAGCTGGGCGCGCGCGTCGCTCGCCTCGCTCTCGCGCCGCTTCAGCTCGGTCACGTCGAAGATGGTGCAGGCGACGTAGTTCTTGCCGCTGGCGGTGGTGACGCGGTTCTTGCGCACGATGCGCGAGCGCGGCTGGCCGTCGACGACGAAGTCCTCCTCGACCTCGTAGGGCTCGCCCGTCTCCAGCACCACGCGTTCCGACTGCTCGAACGAGGCCGCGTCCGCCGCCGGCACGAACTCGCCCGCCTTGCGCCCCAGCATGGTCCCGGCGGCGGCGCCGAACGTGCTGGCGAAGGCCTTGTTGGTGACGACGAAGTCGAGCTGCTCGTCCTTGACGAAGATCGGGTCGGAGACGCTGTCGATCACGGCGGCCGCGAGCTTGGCCTGCTCGAGTGCGTGCGCCAGATCGGCCTCGCGCTGCTTCATCTCGCTGACGTCGTAATAGGAGATCAGCCGCTTGCCGCCCGACAGCGCCGTGACCGAATAGATCATCGTGCAGCCGTCGGCCCGGTGAAACTCGCGCGCGGCAACGTCGCCGGCCCGGATCTCGGCGAGGCGGGAGGAGACGTAGCCCTCCCATTCCGCGTCCGGCACGTCGTAGATGCCCTTGTGCCGGTTGACGTCCATCAGCGCGCGAAAATGGCTGCCGGGCGCGACGTCCTGCGGCGTCACCTTCCAGATCTCGTAGAAGGCGCGGTTGATCGTCTCGGCCCTGAGCTCGGCGTCCACCAGCACGACGCCCATCGCCATGCTGTCGATCGTGCGCTGCAGGTCGGAAAGCAGGTTCTCGCTGCGGTCCTTCGCGCGCGCCAGCTCCTCCTCGCGCCGCTTCAGGTCGGTGACGTCGGTGCAGATGCCGATCGTGCCGCCGTCGTCGGTGCGGATCTCGCGGTGCATGCAGAAGCGGCCGTCGCCGAAGGCGAGCACGGCTTCCCACTGGTCCTGCTCGCGCCGGTTGGCCAGCACCTGCCGCAGCAGCGTCTCCGGGGAAGCGCCGCCGGCCAGGATGACGCCGCGCTCCAGCGCGGTCGCCATCATCGTCTCGAAGCTGACGCCGGGACGGATGATGTCCTCCAGGCCGGCATACATGTCGACCATGGCGTCGTTGAAGAGCACGAGCGTGTTGTTGCTGTCGTAGTAGCAGAACGCGTCGTGCATCGCGTTGAGCGCGGCCATCAGCCGCTCGGCGTGGCTGCGGCCGCCCTCGGCGTCGTGTACCAGTTTCTTGCGGCTCTCGCGCAGCGCCAGCGCGCGGCGCGTCTCGCGCAGCTCGTCGAGCGCCTCGACCATCGCCGTGACGTTGCGGCCGCTGCCGCAATAGCCGGCGAAGGCGCCGTCCTCGTCGAAGCGCGGGAAGCCCGAGACGCTGACATATCGGCAGTTCTCGCCGGGCTTGGCGATCTCGTAGATGAAGTCGCGGAACGGCCGCAGCGCCTTCAGGTCGGCGACGTGCATCTCGTATTTGCGGTCGCGCCGCGCCGCGTCCGAGAAGAAGTCGAACCACGACTTGCCCACCGCCCGCGCCGGCTTCAGCCCGGTCGCCGCCTCGACCCCGCTGGAGAAATGGGTGAAATGATGCCGCGCGTCGGTCTGCCAGGTCCAGTCGGCGCCGACCTCCACGAGTTGCTCCAGCTCGGCCGCGCCGAGCCGCCCCTCGCCGTCCACCGGCGCGGATGCGGCAGCGTCGTCCGCCATGCCCGAGCGCGGCATCATCGACCCGTGCGCGGCCGGTGTTCCCCCAATGCCGGGCGTTGCCAATTCACGAAACCTCCCGCAGGCTTTGGCTCGCCACATTGCCGGACAAGCATTAACGATTGACTAAGCTTAACGGACGGCTTTCCGGCCTTTTCCGACAGTCGTCACGATCACGCCGCATTCGCGTGAAGCGGGTGCGGCAGGCATCCGGCAAATACAGGTTGCGGAAGAACTGGGTGCCGTAATCTGGACTTCGGCTGGTTTAGCCTGAATTGTCGGAGTTCCGGCCTGGCCGAAGCTCGACGATTACTTCGGGACGACTGCGGAAGCGCTGGGGCGGCGGCCTCCGCCCGCGTGGCAAAAACCTTCGGGCCGCGCCTTCGGGATGGCACCCGACGCGGCCTTGCCGAACAGTTCCTACGAGGTCGGAAGGTCCGGGTCTTCGGTCGCGTCGGACCCCGGCTGCTTCCTGCCGGCGGGGATGCGGCCGCCCTCGAATTCCTCGACGGCCTTGTCCCAGCAGGCCTGTTCCCGGTCCGGCGCGAGTCCCTCGGCTTCCCACAGCTCGCGGGCCCGCCGCTTGATCTGCTCCACGCGTTCCGCCTGACTGATCGCCACGCTCGCCTCCTGTGTCCGTTCGACACAGCAACCGGCCGGTGGCCGCGAAGTTCCAGCGCCGAAGAGTCGAGTTAGGAAGGGAAGCTGGTACGCCCACGGGGAATCGAACCCCGGTTTGCGCCGTGAGAGGGCGCCGTCCTGACCGCTAGACGATGGGCGCAAGCAGTCAGGCCGATATATGGAACATCGCCGCGAAATGCAACTGGCCCGCGAGCCGGATTTTCACGGCCCCGGCGCGGGCTTCATCAGGTCCCATGGACCGCAGTGGAGGCTCCGCGCGCCGGACCGCGTCAGGGCTGCGCGGCGACGTCGAGGCGGGCGATCATGCGCCGCTCGGCGATGTCGTAGATGAAGATCGCGCTGCCGCCGTCGGCGAGCGCGGCGGTGATGAGCAGCCGGTTGCCGGAGAGCGTCTGGCCGGTCATCCGCGCGCCCGCCGGCAGCACGATGCGGCCGCTCGCCATCTCCTCGCCGCTCGGCGGCAGCGCGCCGGCGACGTCGCTGCGGGCCGGCTCGCCGATCCGCCCGAGCTTGTAGACAATGGCCGCGACCACCGCCATAACCGCCAGGAACAGGATGCCGAGATTGATCGCCATGAACCGCGCCAGCCTGCGCCGCACCCGCTCCACGGCAGGGTCCAGGGGTTTGTCCTCGTCGTCGATCGGGCTGGCCATGCCGCGCTCCTGTGCTGGCGATGAGCGCTCCTGATAGCCAAGCCGGGCCGGCATTGAAAGAGCTGCGCGCGGACGAGGCGGCGGCCGGCGCTCGGCTCGACCAGTGGCTGGCGGCAGCACTTGCCCCGGCGCTGTCGCGCAGCCGCGTCCAGGCGCTGATCCGCGACGGCGCGGTTGCCGTCGACGGCGAGGTGGTGACGGAGCCGAAGCGCAAGCTGGCGCCCGGCAGCGTGGTCGCCGTCCGCGAGCCGGAGCCGGAGCCCGCGGAGCCGCAGGGCGAGGACATCCCGCTTTCGATCCTCTACGAGGACGCCGACATCGTCGTCGTCGACAAGCCGGCCGGGCTGGTCGTCCATCCCGGCGCCGGCAACTGGACCGGCACGCTGGTCAACGCGCTGATCCACCATTGCGGCGCCTCGCTGTCGGGCATCGGCGGCGTGCGCCGGCCGGGCATCGTCCATCGTCTCGACAAGGACACCAGCGGCGTCATGGTGGTCGCCAAGACCGACCGCGCCCACCGGGCGCTGTCGGAACTCTTCGCCGATCACGGCCGCACCGGCGGCCTGGAACGCGCTTATCTCGCGCTGGTCTGGGGCGCGCCGGCGCGGATGCAGGGCACCATCGACGCCTCGCTCGGCCGCGCCGGCGACAGGATCAGGCGTGCGGTCGTCTCAGCAGACAGCCCCGACGCGCGCCACGCGGTCACCCGCTTCACGGTGCGCGAGCGGTTCGGCGCCGCGGCAGGCGGCGAGCCGGCCGCGGCGCTGGTCGAATGCCGGCTGGAGACCGGCCGCACCCACCAGATCAGGGTGCACATGGCCCATATCGGCCATCCGCTGGTCGGCGACCCGGATTACGGCCGCGCCTTCCGCACCAAGGCGAACCGCCTGCCGCTGCCCCTGCGCGAGGCCGTGCTCGCCTTCCCGCGTCAGGCGCTGCATGCCTTCCGGCTCGGCTTCGAGCACCCGGTGACGGGGCAGACTCTGCGCTTCGAGACGCCGCTCCCGGCCGACATGGCGGAACTTGTCGACGGTTTCCGCAGTTTGTGATAGGAATATCGGCTGATGGGCTCCCTCATGCCCGTCGTCGCGGCCCGGCGTTCACGTGCGCGTGACAACCGCCCGCCGCTGCGCGGCTTCGCGTGCAATTGCGAAAAGCGTTCCTATATAACAGCTGGGCGCGGTGCGCCTTGAGGGCGGCAGCGTCCATGAACCCGCCTTTTTCAGGGGGTATCAGGACAGGAAGGAGGGTGCTTTCATGGCCCAGTCATTACCCAGTATCGTCTCCGGAGAGGGCGGCCTTTCCCGCTATCTGGAGGAAATCCGCCGGTTTCCGATGCTGCAGCCGCAGGAAGAGTACATGCTCGCCAAGCGGTTCGCCGAGCATCAGGACGCCAAGGCGGCCCACAAGCTCGTGACCAGCCACCTGCGGCTCGTCGCCAAGATCGCCATGGGCTATCGCGGCTACGGCCTGCCGATCGGCGAGGTCATCTCCGAAGGCAATGTCGGCCTGATGCAGGCCGTCAAGAAATTCGAGCCCGATCGCGGCTTCCGCCTCGCGACCTACGCGATGTGGTGGATCAAGGCCGCCATCCAGGAATACATCCTGCGTTCGTGGAGCCTCGTGAAGATGGGCACCACGGCCAACCAGAAGCGGCTGTTCTTCAACCTGCGCAAGGTGAAGGGCAAGATCCAGGCGCTCGACGAGGGCGACCTGAAGCCCGAGCAGGTGTCCGAGATCGCCACGCGCCTCAACGTCTCCGAGGACGAGGTGGTGTCCATGAACCGCCGCCTCTCCGGCGACGCCTCGCTCAACGCGCCGATCCGCGCCAGCGAGGGCGAGTCCGGCGAGTGGCAGGACTGGCTCGTGGACGACCACGAGAGCCAGGAGGACATGCTGGTCGAGCAGGACGAGCTGGACAACCGGCGCAGGATGCTGTCGGGCGCCATGAGCGTCCTCAACGACCGCGAGCGCCGCATTTTCGAGGCGCGGCGGCTGTCCGAGGAGCCGATGACGCTCGAGGAGCTGTCGGCCGAGTTCGACATCAGCCGCGAGCGCGTGCGCCAGATCGAGGTGCGCGCCTTCGAGAAGGTGCAGGAGGCGGTCATGGCCGCCGCCCGCAGCCAGGCCCAGGCGCTCCGCACCATAGAGGTCGAGCCGGCCTGACGGCAGCGCCTGTCGGTAGAGTGAAAGCCCGCCCTCCGGGGCGGGCAGAAATACACGAAAGCAAGGGCTTGAGGCGCGTCGCGCGGATTTGGATCCGGCGCGGCGTGCCTTTGCCTGCGCGGCCTCGAATCCCTCGATGCCCGCGACCCGCAATACGGGTCGTTTTTCCGAAGTTTCCGGAAATCGCTCCATTTCTCGCATGACAACCTGCGGTCGGGATTGCACCGATACCGCCGGTTTCAACGAGGCTTGCGAGGAAAAGAATGCGCGCTCTATCGATTGCCGGCACTTTGCTCATTGTGGGATGTTTCTCGATATCAACCGCCGAAGCCGCATGCAGCGGCACCAACGGAAGAGGCTGGGGCAGCGGAGGCGGAGCGGGAAGCTTCACGATGACGGCGGCAGACAAGGTCTGCAACATCAGCTTCCCGGGCTTCATGAGCGGCAACAAGAGAACGCCGGCCACGAACGTCAAGATCACGAAGCAGCCGAAGTCCGGCAAGCTCAAGGTGGTGGCCGGCAAGGGCATGGTCTACACGCCGGCCGCCGGCTTCAAGGGCAAGGACACGTTCTGCACCAGGAACACGGCGCCGGGCGTGTCCGGCACCCTGTCGGGCTGTGTGACCGTCACGGTGAGATAGGGCAGACGGACATGCTCCCCGCAGGAGGTCAGCCGCCTGCCGTGAATCGAAGGCCGCCCTCGGGGCGGCCTTTCGTTTTGGTCGTCCTTCGAGGCTCGCCCGCCTCAACCGCTGGAGGCGTTCTGCCAGGCCTGGATGGCTTCCTGGAACACCTTGTCGCCGGGCACGCCCTTCTCCAGCGTCACCAGCGCGCGGCGGCCCGACTTGTAGACGATCGGGATGTCGAGCCAGCTCTGGCGCAGCAGCAGCTCCAGATTGGTGTTGCGCTCGGCTTCGGAGCTGCTCAGCGCGATCAGGAAATAGCCGTCGGTGATGCGCGCCGGGATGCCGATCAGCGGATTGCCGGGCGCGGCCTCGGATCCCTTGAGCGCCACGCGGAGCACGCTCTCGATGCCGCCGCCCTCGAAATTGCCGAGGAAGATCATCTCGATGATGTGGCTGGCCGGCAGCGTCGTGTCGGCGTTGCGCCGGATGGTCATCTTGAGCTGGACGTTCTTGCTCGGGATGTTGACCTCGGCGCGGATCGCCGGCTCCGGCGGCAGGTCGTTCCCGGGCGATTCGTTGACCAGCGTCCACACCGCGCTGCCGGTGTCGGCCGTGCCCTCGGCAAGGCTGGTCCGCTCCTCGTAGAAGATCGCGCGCTGGCCGACGGGCAGCGCCTGATCGGCCGGCCGCGTCTGCTGCGTCTCGGCCGGCTGCGGCGCCGCGGCGCCCGGTGCGGTCTGCCCGGTGGCGGAATTGTCGGCGAGCTGGGTCGCCGAGGCCATGCTGGTGCCCTCGCCGACCGACTGCCCGCCGTCGGCCGGGCCCTCGTCGACCTCCTTGCCATCGGACATCAGGCGCTGCGTGTATTTCGGCGTCTCGGCCGCCGCCGGCTGCGTGTCGCCGCCGGCCGCGCGCGGCTGCTCGGTCTCGGTGCTCGCCATCTGCCCGCCGGCCGGCGTCTCCGGCTCGGAAGCGGCGGGGGCCGCCTGCTGCGCCGGCGCCTCGGCCGGCTTCGTCTGCTCGCCCTCGGCGACGGTGCCGCCGCCACTGCCGAACAGCGAGCCGAGATCGTCCCTGTTGAGCCAGAGCCCGTATCCGGCCGCCACGACCACGACCAGCGCGACGAGCGCCGCGATCAGGCCCATCGGGACACGCCGCTTCGTGCGCGCGACCGTGGCATCGCCCGCCAGCGGAAGCGCCAGCTTCGGCTCCGGCTGCTGCACGGCGACCGGCACGAGCTCGTCGTCCTGCTCGAGCGGGACGGCAGCGGCAACGGGCTCCGCCTCGGCTGCGACCTCGTCCGCCGGCGCGCGCGGCGGCGGCGAGAAGGCGGCCGCGGGCGGCGGCGGGGCCGGCTGCGCCTCCCGCACGACCGGCGCGGCGGGCCTCGAGGCCTCCATGCCGGCCAGCACGCTCTCGAAATCGTCGGCGGCCGGCTTCTCGAGGAAGCTCGCCTCGACCGCCTTGATCGCGTCCTCGAGCGCCCGCGTCTGGCGATCGACGACGATGCGCGACGGCGGCGGATCGATGGCGGCGAGCTTGGCGGCGACGGTGTCGCGGGCCTTGCGGTAGACCTTCTCGCGCATCTCGGGCGACTTGTCGGTCAGCCCCTCGATGGTCTTCTTCAGTACCGCGACGAAATCTGCCATTTATCCGTTCACCCGGTGCGCCCGCTCTCCTGCAATCTGCGAAGGCGGGCGGAGCCTAGTCTTGAAAAGGATCGGTCACAAGTATCGTGTCGTCCCGCTCCGGGCTGGTCGACAGCAGCGCCACCGGCGCCCCGATCAGCTCCTCGACGTAGCGGACATACTTCACCGCCTGCGCCGGCAGCTCGCTCCAGCTCCGTGCGCCCGCGGTCGTGCCGGACCAGCCTTCCAGCGTCTCGTAGACCGGCTCGACGCGCGCCTGCGCGGCCTGGGAGGCCGGCAGATAGTCGATCGTCTCGCCGTCCAGCCGGTAGCCGGTGCAGACCTTGATCTCGTCCAGCCCGTCCAGCACGTCGAGCTTGGTCAGCGCGATGCCGTTGATGCCGTTGACGGCGACGGCCTGGCGCACCAGCACGGCGTCGAACCAGCCGCAGCGGCGCTTGCGCCCGGTCACCGTGCCGAACTCGCGGCCGCGCGTGCCGAGGAAGTCGCCCACCTCGTTGGCCTGCTCGGTCGGGAACGGACCCTCGCCCACCCGCGTCGTGTAGGCCTTGGTGATGCCGAGCACGTAGCCGATCGC
Source organism: Hyphomicrobiales bacterium (assembly GCA_017305835.1). Classification (GTDB taxonomy): domain Bacteria; phylum Pseudomonadota; class Alphaproteobacteria; order Rhizobiales; family Rhizobiaceae; genus RCIO01. The sequence goes on along the minus strand of JAFKJY010000082.1, from coordinate 31,499 downwards.
GCCGGGGCCGAGGCCCGAGCCGGGCGCGGCCTGCCCGGCCACAGTGTTGGACGAGGTGACGAACGGATAGGTGCCGTGGTCGATGTCGAGCAGCGTGCCCTGCGCGCCCTCGAACAGGATGCGGCTGCCGGCGCGGCGCGCCTCGTCCAGCACCTTCCAGACGCGGTCCATGTAGGGCAGCACCTTGTCGGCCACCGAGGTCAGCTCCTGCATGATCGCCTCGTGCGCCACCTCGGCGTGGCCGAGGCCCCGCCGGAGCGCGTTGTGGTGGGTCAGCAGCCGGTCGACCTTCGCCGCCAGCGTATTCGTATCCGCGAGATCCATCACCCGGATCGCCCTGCGTCCGACCTTGTCTTCATAGGCCGGCCCGATACCCCTGCGGGTGGTTCCAATCTTCGTGCCCGAATTCGACGCCGCGTCCTCGCGGAAACCGTCGAGCTCGCGATGCAGGGACAGGATAAGCGCGGTGTTTTCGGCTATTTTCAGGCGGTCCGGCCCGATCTCGACGCCGAGCTCGCGGATGCGGCCGAGCTCGGCCACGAAGGCATGCGGGTCGAACACCACGCCGTTGCCGATCACCGACAGCTTGCCGGGCCGCACCACGCCCGACGGCAGCAGCGACAGCTTGTAGGTCTTGCCGTCGACCACCAGCGTGTGGCCGGCATTGTGGCCGCCCTGGAAGCGCACCACCACGTCGGCGCGCTCCGACAGCCAGTCGACGACCTTGCCCTTGCCCTCGTCGCCCCACTGCGAGCCGACGACCACCACATTGGCCATGAAAGCTTCTCCTGCGCAGGGCCCGCCCTGCGGACCCGTTTTTGACCGGCCTCTATAACCCCTGCGCGCCGCGCGCGCGACCCTCGGCGGGCAGGCAATGGGCCGCAGGCACAACAAAAACCGCGACAGGCGTCATTTACTTGGCCGGCACGAGCGGATAGGCCGCCAGTTCCGGCCCGGGACGGGCCTCGCCACGAGCCGCCGATGCACCGCAACGCCTATCTCCTGCTGCTGCTGACCATGCTGTTCTGGGGTGGCAACGCCGTGGCCGGCAAATGGGCGGTCGGCCACGTCTCGCCGATGCTGCTGACCACCATCCGGTGGGGCATGGCGGTGCTGCTGCTGGCGCCCTTCGCCACGGGCCGGCTGCGCGCCGAATGGCCGACGGTGCGGCCGCGCCTCGCCTATCTCGTCGCCCTCGGCGCCGTCGGCTTCTCGGTATTCAACGCGCTGATGTACAGCGCGCTCACCTCCACCTCGGCCATCAACGTCTCGATCGAGCAGGCCGGCATGCCGATGGTGATCTTCCTCATCAACTTCCTGCTGTTCTCGATGCGGGTGAGCTGGGCCCAGATCCTCGGCGTCGTCCTGTCGGTGATCGGCATCGCGCTGACGGCGAGCCATGGCGAGCCCGCCCGGCTCGCCGCCCTCGACGTCAATCTCGGCGACGGGCTGATGATGATCGCGGTGGTCCTCTACGGCGCCTACACCGTCGCGGTGCGCTACAAGCCGGCGATCTCCTGGCAGAGCCTGATGCTCGTTCTGTGCTGCTCGGCCTTCGTGACGTCGCTGCCGTTCACGGTCTGGGAGATCGCCACCGACCGCGTCATCTGGCCCGACGCCCTCGGCTGGGGCATCGGCGCCTTCACCGCCATCTTCCCGTCGGTGCTGGCGCAGGCCTTCTACATCCGCGGCGTCGAGCTGATCGGCTCCAATCGCGCCGGCCTGTTCATCAACCTGGTGCCGATCTTCGGCACGCTGCTGGCGATCCTGTTCATCGGCGAGGAGTTCCACCTCTACCACGCGCTCGCCATCGTGCTGGTGCTCGGCGGCATCTGGCTGGCGGAGCACAGCGGCCGCAAGATGGCGGCAGGCTGAACGTTGGCCGCGCCGGCCCTATATGCTATCATGATAGCACATTTGGGAGAGTGCCCATGGCCCAGCTTCTGATCCGCAAGCTCGACACGGACGTGAAGGACAATCTGCGCCGGCGCGCCAGGCGCCATGGCGTCAGCATGGAGGAGGAGGCGCGCTCCATCCTGCGGGCGGAGCTGCTGAAGCCCGAGAGCGAGGAATACGGCATGGGCAGCAGGATCGCGGCGCTCTTCCGCGACATCCCCGATAATGACGAGCCGCTGCCGGAGCTGCCGGACACGCCGCTGCGGCCGATCGACTTCGACGAATGATCGTCCTCGACTCGAACGTCACTTCCGCGTTGATGCAACCGCATCAGAACGGAAGCGTTCGGACCTGGCTCGATCGTCAGCCGCAGGCGACCCTATGGACGACATCGGTGAGCGTCCTTGAGATAAGGGGCGGATTGCTGCTTCTTCCCGAAGGGCGCCGCAGGGGCGCCCTCATGGCGGCCTTCGACCGGATGCTCGTCGAGCTTTTCGTCGGCCGCATACTTCCGTTCGACCACGAGGCGGCGGAAAACTCCGCCCGCATCCAGGCCGACCGTATCCGCCGCGGCATCAACAAGGAGACCCGCGACACGCAGATCGCCGGCATCGTCATGTCCCGACGCGCGACGCTCGCCACGCGGAACGTCAGGGACTTTCAGGATCTCGACATCCCGCTGGTCGATCCGTGGATCGCCTGAGCATGCCGCCCGAAACCGGGAACCCGGTTTCGGGACGACGACACGCGCAGGAACGAGGGCTTCAGGCCGCGACGTCGAAGCGCAGCGGCTTTGCCGACTGGATGAGCTTGTTGGCGCGCAGCTCGGCCAGCACGGTCTCCGGGAATGGCTCGTCGAGATAGAGCAGCGCGATCGCGTCGCCGCCCGGCCGGTCGCGGCCGAGCTGGAAATTGGCGATGTTGACGCCGTTCGAGCCGCAGATCGTGCCGAGCAGGCCGATGATGCCCGGCGCGTCCGGGTTGGTGGTGTAGAGCATGTGCTCGCCCACCTCGGCGTCGAGGTTGATGCCCTTGATCTGGATGAAGCGCGGCTTGCCGTCGGAGAAGCAGGTGCCGGCGATCGAGCGCGTCATGTGCTCGGTCTTGACGGTGAGCTTGATGTAGCCATCGAACACGCCCGACTTGTCGCGCTTGACCTCGGCGACGATGATGCCGCGCTCCTTCACCATGATCGGCGCCGACACCATGTTGACGTCGGCCACCTGCGGCCGGATCAGCCCGGCGAGCGCGGCGCTCACCAGCGCCCTGGTGTTCATCTGCGCGGTGGCGCCGTCGAACAGGATCTCGACCTCCTGGATCGGCTCGTCGGTGACCTGGCCGACGAAGGCGCCGAGCACCTCGGCGAGCTTCACGAACGGCTTCAGCCGCGGCGCCTCCTCGGCCGTGATCGAGGGCATGTTGATGGCGTTGGAGACCGCGCCGCGGATGAGATAGTCCGACATCTGCTCGGCCACCTGCAGCGCGACGTTCTCCTGCGCTTCCGTCGTGGCGGCGCCCAGATGCGGCGTGCACACAACGTTGTCCATGCCGAAGAACGGGCTCTCCGTCGCCGGCTCCACCTCGAACACGTCGATCGCCGCGCCCGCCACCTTGCCGCTCTTCAGCGCGGCGATGAGGTCGGCCTCGACGATCAGGCCGCCGCGCGCGCAGTTGATGATGCGCACGCCGTCCTTCATCTTCGCGATCGCCGCCGCGTTGATGATGTTCTTCGTCTTGTCGGTCAGCGGCGTGTGCAGGGTGATGAAGTCCGCGCGGGCGAAGAGGCTGTCAAGTTCCACCTTCTCGACGCCGAGTTCGCTCGCCCGGCCTTCCGACAGGAACGGGTCGTAGGCGATCACCTTCATCTTGAGGCCGACGCCTCGCGCGGCCACGATCGAGCCGATATTGCCGCAGCCGATGACGCCCAGCACCTTGCCGGTGATCTCGACGCCCATGAAGCGGTTCTTCTCCCACTTGCCGGCATGCGTCGAGGAATTGGCGGCCGGCAGCTCGCGGGCCACGGCGAACATCATGGCGATTGCGTGCTCGGCGGTCGTGATCGAGTTGCCGAAGGGCGTGTTCATCACGATGATGCCGCGCCGCGAGGCGGCCGGGATGTCGACATTGTCGACGCCGATGCCGGCGCGCCCGATCACCTTGAGGTTGGTCGCGGCGGCGATCAGCTTCTCGGTGACCTTGGTCGCCGAGCGGATTGCCAGGCCGTCATACTGGCCGATGATGGAAGCGAGCTTCTCCTTGTCCTTGCCGAGGTCGGGCATGTAGTCGACCTCGACGCCGCGATCCTTGAAGATCTGCACGGCGGTGGTGGAAAGCTTGTCGGAAACGAGTACGCGGGGCGCCATGATGGCCTCCTTCGTCATGTCGGTCTGTGGGAAAGGGGCCGCTCCCAACAGCGGCCCGGCACATGGAAACGTCAGGCCGCCGCCTTGAGGGCGGCCTTCTGCTGGGCGAAGGCCCAGTCGAGCCAGGGCATCAGCTTCTCGAGATCGGAAGCCTCGACCGTGGCGCCGGCCCAGATGCGCAATCCGGGGGGGGCGTCGCGGTAGTGGCCGATGTCGTAGGCGACGCCCTGCTTGTCGAGCGCCGAGACGATGCCCTTGGCGAACTCGGCCTGCGCCTCGGTCGACAGCGCCGTCACCGCCGGGTCGACGATCGACAGGCAGACCGAGGTGTTGGAGCGCGTCTGCGGCTTCGCCGCGAGATGGCCGAGCCACGGGCTCTTTTCGACGAAGCGGTCGATCACGGTGAAGTTCGCGTCGGCGCGGGCGACCAGCGCGTCCAGCCCGCCGATGCGCCTGGCCCATTCCAGCGCGTCGAGATAGTCCTCGACGGCCAGCATCGACGGCGTGTTGATCGTCTCGCCCTTGAAGATGCCCTCATTGAGCTTGCCGCCCGAGGTGAGGCGGAAGATTTTCGGCAGCGGCCAGGCCGGCTTGTAGCTCTCCAGCCGCGCCACGGCGCGCGGGCTGAGGATCAGCATGCCGTGCGCGCCCTCGCCGCCCAGCACCTTCTGCCAGGAGAAGGTGACGACGTCGAGCTTGGCGAAGTCGAGGCGCTGCGCGAAGGCGGCCGAGGTCGCGTCGCAGATGGTCAGGCCGCCGCGCGCGGCCGGGATGAAGTCGGCGTTCGGCACCCGCACGCCCGAGGTCGTGCCGTTCCAGGTGAACACCACGTCGCGGTCGAAATCGAGCTGCGCAAGATCCGGCAGCTCGCCATAGGGCGCCTCGAAGATGCGCACGTCCTTGAGCCTGAGCTGCTTGGCGACGTCCGTCACCCAGCCCGAGCCGAACGATTCCCAGGCGACCATGTCGACGCCGCGCTCGCCGAGCAGCGACCACAGCGCCATCTCGACGGCGCCCGTGTCGGAAGCCGGCACGATGCCGATGCGCCAGTCGGCCGGCACCTGCAGCACCTCGCGGGTGAGGTCGATCGCGCGAGCGAGCTTGGTCTTGCCGATCTTGGCGCGATGCGAGCGACCGAGCGCGGCATCCTTCAGCGCCTCCAGCGACCAGCCGGGACGTTTCGCACAGGGACCGGAAGAGAAATTGGGATTGGCCGGACGCACGTCCGGCGTGGGGAGAGTCGTCATCGTGGTTCCATCCTTTCAGATGGCTCGCTCCTCATTGGGGAGGAGTGGCCCACGGACGCCGATATAGAAACTCGCGGTCGCCCGCAAGAGATTTTGCGCGGCGACGCCCATGCGCCGTCGTCGCATGCGAAAGGCGACCCGCCTGGAGGCGGGTCGCCGCGGTTCCACGGAGCTCGACCGGAACCGCCTACCGGGACGCCACCTGGCCGAGCGCCCGGCAGAGATCGACGAGGCCGTGGTCGTAGCCCGAGGGCTGGGCCATGATGTCGCGGCAGCGCTGCTTCATGCGCATCACCTCGCGCGGCGACAGGCCGGCGAGCGCGACGCCGAGGCGCCCGCCATTGATGCCGCTGGCGCCGGAGGGCGCGGCGGGCGAGCGTCCGGCCGAGGTCGGGCCGGTCGCCGTCGGGTTGGACGGGCCGGGATTCGGCCCGCCGGTGGTCGGCGTGCCCCGGTTGATGCCGATGCCTAGCACCGAGCCGGAAAGGCCGAGACCGTTGCCGCCGAGCGACACGCCGAGGTCGGCGACCGAGCCGCGCCCCACCGATGCATTGGCGCCCACGCCGTTCGTGCCGACCGACGCGCCGACGCTGGCCAGGCTGCCATTGTTGCCGACCGACGCGCTGGCGCTGACGCCGTTGTTGCTGGTCGACACGTTGGCGCCCGCGACCCCGCCGACGGATACCGAGGCGACGTTGCCGCCCTTCCCGCCGATCGAGGCGTTGACGCCGTTGGCGCCGCCGACGCTGACGCCCAGGCCGTTGGACGTGTCGACGCCGATGGCGCCGCCCAGCGCGTTGCCGAGCCCGCCCAGGCCGCCGCCAAGGCCGCCCAGCCCGCCGAGGCCTCCGCCGAGCCCGCCGAGCCCACCCGCATCCTGCGCGCTCGCCGGAAGGGAGATGCCCGCCGCCATGCCCGCGACGACCAGTGCAATTGACAAGTTCCTCAACATCGTTGCCATACCCGTTGCCTCCTGTTGCTGAGCCGATGGCAACTGCATGGTGCGCGCCCATGTATTGTCCCGCCAGATCGACGGAACGAACGGCGTTACCAGAGTATTTTTTCTTTCGATTTCGATTTAGGCGGCCCGGCAACATGCAGGGCGTGATTTTTTCATGATTGCGGGAGAGCCGGAATATTATGAAGCTGATTCAAGCATTTGGCTGCACAACCGATTGCAACCACAAGATGCAAGATTAAACTTCCATCCGTTTTCCAAACCTGCAGATGCGCGCCGGCGGCACCACGAATGCGCCCTGTCGCACCTCTTCGGCTTGGATCCGGCCGCCTTCGACCCCGTGACAGCCACAACCTGCGGGCGTAGCCGTAAACACGGCATTCACCATGCCGGCCGATGGCGGGGAACCGCGCGGGGCCTTCGCCGCTTGGCAGGAAGCTCGGTCAACCCGGAGTGGGCGATGGCGTGGCATCTGACGGCGGCGCGGCGAGACGCGGTGGTCCTCGAAATGCTCGGCAAGGCGCTGCGGGCGCTCGACGAGGCGCCGCTGGGCGAGCGCCGCCGCGAGGCGCGCCTGTGGATCGACCGCGCGATCGAGGTGAGCCGCACCCTGGCGGGGCCGGACGCCTCGCCGCTCGAACAGGCGCGGCTGGAGGCGGTCGAGGCCGTGCTCGACCGCATCGCCATCCGCCTCGACCCCGAGATCGGGCCGCGCGGACGGCGTCGCCGCCTCACCACAACTCGTAGCGCAGCCCGATCTTGAAGACGTGCTGGTTGAAGCCGGGGTCGCTCGCCTCGATGCCCGAGGCGCCGGCGAGCTGCGAGGCGGTGGTGAAGGCGAACATGTCGCCGCCGCCGACATGGCGGAAGGTGTAACCGAAGTCGAGCTTGAGGTTGCGGCTGACGTCGTAGGCGAAGCCGGCCATCGCCTGGTAGGTGAAGCGCCAGCTGTCGATGCCCTCGTGCGCCATGATCTGCGTGCCCACCGCGCACGGCCCGCCGGTGCAGCTATAGGTGCTGACCGCGGTTCCCCAGTTGGCGTAGGTCATGCCGACGCCGGCGCCGAGATAGGGCGTGAAGCCGGCGATGGTGCCGATGTCGACATAGCCGTTGGCCATCACCGACCAGGCGTTGACCGACGACGAATCGTCGGCCGCGCAGGTCGTGCCGGCCGCCTCGCCCGGGCAGGGCGAGCCGAAGGCGCGCGAGCCGTTGAAGCGCAGCGAGAAATTGTCCGCCGTGACGTCGGCGCGCAGCACGTCGGTGAAGCGGTAGCCGAAGCCGACGCCGAAGGTCAGGTCGCCGCTGTAGGCCCCGCTGGTGAAGGTGCCCGGCGTATAGGTGCCGGCGTCGAAGGCGCGGAAGGTGAAGTTGCCGGTGGCGTTGGTGATGGCGTAGCCGACGTCGCCGCGCAGGTACCAGCCCGAGCCGATCTCGACCGGCACGAATTCCGGCGCGTCCTGGATGATCGGCGCCTCCACGACGGGCGGCTCGTAGTCCGCCGCGCCCGCCCGCATGGTTCCCGCCGACAGCAGCAGGACGGGCAAGAGGAAACGCAGACGAGGGCTCATGGGTGTGGCTCCGGCAACCGCGGGCGCGACGCCCGTCTCTGGTCACCGAGCATTGTTAACCATACAGGTTAAGTGCCGGTTAAGGATAACAGATCCCTTTCCGCCGCGGCTATCCGTGCATGCGAAAGGGCCGGCGGAGCTGCCTCCGCCGGCCCTTTCGATCGATCGTGCGTCCGCGCCTACTTGTAGATGGGCAGCGGCTGCGGCGGCTCGTAGGAGACCACGTCCCTGGGCGCGCAGGTCGAGTCGCCGCCGAAGGAGTAGCGCAGGCCGCCGCGCACCTGGTGGATGTCGATGCCGCGGTCGAAGCCGGGGCCGGCGCCGATCGCCGCACCCGCCGGGCCCCATTCGAACATGCGGCCGCCGGCGACGCGGGCATAGCGGTAGCCGACGTCCAGCTTCAGCTTGTCGGTCACGCAGTAGGACGCGCCGGCCATGAGCGCCCAGGCGAAGCGCCAGTTGGTCGAGCCGGTGTGGATGGCGGTGCCGGTCGTGGTGTTCTCGAGATCGCCCCACGAGATCCGCGCGCCGCCGAGGCCGGCGCCGAGATAGGGGGTGATGCCGTGCCAGGTGCCGAGGTCGGCATAGGCGTTGGCCATCAGCAGCAGCGCGCTCATCGTCGAGGCGTCGGTGGACGTGCAGGGGCCGGCGCCGCAGCCCGTGCCGGCCGACGAGCCGCGGAAGGCCGCCTTGAAGAAGTAGTCGCCCGTCAGGTCGACGCGGAAGTGGTTGGTCACCTGGTAGCCGACGCCGCCGCCGAGCGAGAAGGCGCCGCGCAGCGTGCCGCTGGTGAACGAGTTGGTGCCGGGCGTCGGGCCGCAGAGCGCGCAGCCATAGGTGATCCAGTCGCCGCCGCGGAACTGGTAGAAATTGTAGCCGGCGTCGCCGCGGATGTACCAGCCGCTGAAGGCTGGCGCGGGCTCGGGCACGTAGACCGGCGGCGGCGCTTCCACGACGGGCGGCTGGTAGAGGTCGGCTGCGCCAGCCGGCAGGCTTGCGGCAAGCACGGCAGCGCCCATCATGATCGGCAGGGCCAGTTTCAACATGGCTGAGGTCCTTGTTTTCCCCGGGCTCGAAACGCGCGGTACCATTGAACTCGATGCCGCATATTGTCGGGGAATGGTTAAGGCCGGTTTAACCCTGTTCCTTAACCATGCCGGCAGTCGTGAATGCTTGCCGGCCAAAAGAAAGCCCGCCGGGCGGCGGGCTGAAGCGTGCGCAAGGTAGCCGGAAGGGGCCCTTCATCTTCGGACAAAATCACCTTGGGATACAAACCTGTAAAACGGGACATCTCTGGTCCTCCCGGTTGCCGGACCGAGCTTGGGCTCTGGATTTGGTCCCAACCAGTTTAGTAGCTGCGTGATCTGTTCCGTAGTCGCAGGCTCATCCACGATCTCAAGACTGACACGCTCAAGCGTCACACCGGGACCAAAACTCGCCCCGAGGTTTGCCGGATCGACGCGCTTCACCGTCTCGGGGCGGCTCACGTCGTCGAAGGTCACCAGCAGCGGATAGTATTTCGTCGGCACGTCCCGCCTGCCGCGGATGCCGGCCATGGCCGCGAAGCCTTCCTCGGTGATGACGGCCTTGTCGCCGAGATCCGGGGCGAAGGTGCGCAGCGCCAGATACCGGGTCTGCTCACCGATCAGCGCGAACAGGTAGCGCCCTTTGCCGAGGTCGACCACCGTGGCCTCGCCGCGATAGCTGCCCGGAAAATTGCCGGTCCAGTTGCGCTCCTGCCAGACGACCTCCGTCACGGCCGAGCCCGTGCGCATGCCCTCGGGCGTCGAGACCTCGACCGTCAGCTTCTGGTTCCAGCGCCAGGTATCGGGATATGGGTCGCAGCCGGCGAGCGCGGCCGCCGCCAGCAGCAGGCATGCGGCGAGGATCGCCTTCATGCCGTGTGCAGGCGCCCGCGTCTCAGGCCGCGGCCGGGCGGGCGGCGGCGATGACGTCGACGATCTCGTCGACCACCTTCTCGACCAGCCCGCGGTCGTCGGCCTCCGCCATCACGCGGATCAGCGGCTCGGTGCCGGAGGGGCGGATGACCAGCCGGCCGTTCTTGCCGAGTCGGTCGCGCGCGCCCTCGATCGCCGCCTTCACCGGCGCGCTCTCCAGCGGCTTGCCGCCGGCGAAGCGCACGTTCTTCAGGAGCTGCGGCACCGGCTCGAACTTGGCGAGCAGCTCGCTCGCCGGCTTGTCCTGCCGTTTCAGGCAGGCCAGCACCTGCAGGGCCGACAGCAGCCCGTCGCCGGTGGTGGAGAAGTCCGACAGCACGATGTGGCCCGACTGCTCGCCGCCAACGTTGAAGCCGTGCGCGCGCATGTGCTCGACCACGTAGCGGTCGCCCACCTTGGTGCGCTGCAGCGTCAGGTTGAGCCCGTTGAGGAAGCGCTCCAGCCCGAGATTGGACATGACGGTGGCCACCACGCCGCCGCCGGCCAGCCGGTTGGCCTCCTGCCAGCTCTGCGCGATCGTCGCCATGATCTGGTCGCCGTCGACCACGGTGCCCGTCTCGTCGACGATCACCACGCGGTCGGCGTCGCCGTCGAGCGCGATGCCGATGTCGGCACGTACCTCGTGCACCTTGCGGCACAAAGCCGCCGGGTCGGTCGAGCCGCAATCCTCGTTGATGTTGAAGCCGTTCGGCTCGTCGTTGATGGCGACCACCTCGGCGCCGAGCTCCCACAGCACGGCCGGCGCCACCTTGTAGCCGGCGCCGTTGGCGCAATCGACCACGACGCGCAGCCCCGACAGCGACATCGAGCGCGGCAGCGTGCGCTTGGCGAACTCGACATAGCGGTCGTGCACGCCGTCGATGCGCTTGGCGCGGCCGAGCGCGGAGGCGTCCGCGAGCGACAGCTCGGCGTCCTGCTCGAGCAGCGCCTCGATGCGGTCCTCGATCTCGTCGGAGAGCTTGTAGCCGTCCGGCCCGAACAGCTTGATGCCGTTGTCGTGATAGGCGTTGTGGGAGGCCGAGATCATCACGCCGATGTCGGCGCGCAGCGAGCGCGCCAGCATGGCGACGGCCGGCGTCGGCACCGGGCCGAGCAGGAACACATCCATGCCGGCCGCGCAGAAGCCGGCCACCATCGCGTTCTCGATCATGTAGCCCGACAGCCGCGTGTCCTTGCCCAGCACCACGCGGTGCCGGTGGCTGCCGTTCCTGAAGGCCATGCCGGCGGCCATGCCCACCTTCATGGCGACCTCGGCGGTCATGGGAAATGTGTTCGCACGGCCGCGGATGCCGTCGGTCCCGAAATAGCGTTTCGACATGTGTTTCTTGACGTTTCCGGAAATTGTCCCCGCGCAGGTTTTGCCACAACGGGGGTGGTCCAGCCGATCACATTGTGTGAGGGAGTGTTACGAAAGCCTTCAGATACGGGATTTTCAGCCGGAACTTTGCGGACATACCTGAAGCATCCCGCATGAAAACGCCGCGGAGCTTGCTCCGCGGCGCTTCTGTTCCTGTCGCGCTTGTCGCGCCGGTCAGTTGCTCGGCTGCGGCTCCATGCCGCCTTCGGGCTCGGGGCCTTTCTTCTTGCCGCGCGCCGCGCCGGCCTTGGGGACGGTCGAGCCGCGCGACGGCGGCGTGTCGTCGCCGAGGTCGCGCGAGGGCTTCTGGCCGGCGAGAAGCTGCCGGATCTCGTCGCCCGACAGCGTCTCGTATTCGAGCAGGCCTTCGGCGATCGCGATCCAGTCCTTCTTCTTCTTGGTCAGGATGGTACGCGCGGCCGCATAGGCCTCGTCGGTCAGCCGGCGCACCTCGGCGTCGATGATCTGCGCCGTCTCCTCTGAGATGTTCTGCTGGCGGGCCACCGAATGGCCGAGGAACACCTCCTCCTGGTTGTCGCCATAGGCGACCTGGCCGAGCTTGTCGGAGAAGCCCCAGCGCGTCACCATGGCGCGCGCCAGCTTGGTCGCCTGGTCGATGTCGGAGGCGGCACCCGAGGTGATGTTCTCCTTGCCGAACTTCATCTCCTCGGCGACGCGCCCGCCCATCATGATCGCCAGCCGCGACACCATGTACTTGTAGCTCATCGAGTAGCGGTCGCCCTCGGGGAGCTGCATGACCATGCCCAGCGCGCGGCCGCGCGGGATGATGGTCGCCTTGTGCAGCGGGTCGGACGACGGCACGTTGAGCGCCACGATGGCGTGGCCGGCCTCGTGATAGGCGGTCAGCTCCTTCTCGGCCTGCGTCATGGCGGACGAGCGGCGCTCGGCGCCCATCATGATCTTGTCCTTGGCGTCCTCGAACTCCGCCATGGTGACGAGCCGCTTGTTGCGGCGCGCCGCCATCAGCGCGGCCTCGTTGACGAGGTTGGCGAGGTCGGCGCCGGAGAAGCCCGGCGTGCCGCGCGCCAGCACCTTGAGGTCGACGTTCGGCGCCAGCGGCACGTTGCGCGAATGGACCTTGAGGATCTTCTCGCGGCCGACGATGTCGGGGTTCGGCACCACGACCTGGCGGTCGAAGCGGCCGGGCCGCAGCAGCGCCGGGTCGAGCACGTCGGGCCGGTTGGTCGCGGCGATGAGGATGATGCCCTCGTTCGCCTCGAAGCCGTCCATCTCGACCAGCAGCTGGTTCAGCGTCTGCTCGCGCTCGTCGTTGCCGCCGCCCAGGCCCGCGCCGCGATGGCGGCCGACCGCGTCGATCTCGTCGATGAAGATGATGCAGGGCGCGTTCTTCTTGGCCTGGTCAAACATGTCGCGCACGCGGCTGGCGCCGACGCCGACGAACATTTCGACGAAGTCGGAGCCCGAGATGGTGAAGAACGGCACGTTGGCCTCGCCCGCGACGGAGCGCGCCAGCAGCGTCTTGCCGGTTCCGGGAGGCCCGACGAGCAGCACGCCGCGCGGGATCTTGCCGCCCAGCCGCTGGAACTTCTGCGGGTCGCGCAGGAACTCGACGATCTCCTCGAGGTCCTGCTTGGCCTCGTCGACGCCGGCGACGTCCTGGAAGGTGACGCGCCCGTGCGCCTCGGTCAGAAGCTTGGCCTTCGACTTGCCGAAGCCCATGGCGCGGCCGGAGCCGGACTGCATCTGGCGCATGAAGAAGATCCACACGCCGAGGATGAGCAGCATCGGCAGCCACGAGATCAGGTAGCCGAAGATCGAGTTCTGGCCGTCGGTCTCGGGCCGGGCGTTGATGGTCACGCCCTTGTCCTCGAGCCGCTGCACCAGCGACGTGTCGCCGGGCGAATAGGTCTGGAAGCCCTGGCTGTTGTCGTTGAACGTGCCGGAGATCTTCTCGCCGGTGATCGTCACCGTGCGCACGCGGCCCGCATCGACCTCGCGCAGGAACTCCGAATAGGCGATCTCGTGCGAGGTGCCCCGCTGCTGGGGCGTCTGGAAGAGGTTGAACAGCGCGATCAGAAGCACCGCTATGATGGCCCAGAGCGCGAGATTGCGATAGTTCGGATTCATGCCATGTCCTGAAGTTTGCGCCGGCCGTCTGCCTTGCGCGAACGCGGTAAGAAGGATGGGGCTAACATAGGTAGCGCCTGCCGCCTTGCCAAGCGCGACCTCCCGTCTCGGTTAAGCTCACCGGCCATTGTGGCCGGCAAAAGGCGCGGTCGGCACCGGCTCGGCACCGAGCAGCGCGGCGGCGGCAGCGGCCGGCGCTGCGTCGAACAGCGGCAGGTAGCGCGCCCACGGCGCCACCACCGGCCGGGCACGGATGCCCGAATGCCCGCCGGCCGTGTCGAGGAAGGCGCAGGCGCCGCCGTCGAGGCGCACCGCCGGCCGCGCGGAGGCGGCGGCATCTTCGAGCGACTGCGGCACATCCGCCGGGGCTTCCACCTTCCCGGCCCCGGCCTCGCCGGCAGCCATCACCGTTTCGCCCGCTCCCGCGCCTTCGAGCCTGTAGCGCCCGTCCCAGAGGCCGGGCGCCGCCGGCTGCGGCTCCGGCAGGCCGCGTCGCTCGCGCAGCAGGAAGACCGCGGCGCGGCGCACGTCGATCACGCTTCGCGACAGCGTCGCCCTGAAATTGACCCCGTCCATGCGGCCGAGCAGCGCCGCCGCGCGCTCCTCGTCGGGCAGGTGCTCGCGCCCGCCGGTGCAGGCGAGCAGGATGCGCAGCGCGTAAGCCCCTGCCGCGCGGTCCGGCTCGGCCGCGATCCGCCGGTCGAGGCGCACGAGGCCCGGCGCCGGCATGCGCGCATGCGCCGCGATCAGCGCGGCCGCGCGAACGCCGAGATCGGCGCGGCGCTGCCCGGCGGCTTCCGCCTCGGCGGCGAGGCGCAGGATCCCCGGCCCGTCCAGCGCCGCCCGTGTGCGTGCCCGCTCGCTCGCCATGTTCGCGTTGCTCGGATCGTCGATCCACGCCTGCCCCAGCCCGGCGAGGAAGCGCCGCAGCGCGGCCCGCCGCGTGCCGAGAAGGGGACGGACGAACCAGCAGCGCCAGTCGAACAGCGTCGCGGGCGCTATTCCCGCCTCGCCGCGGCCCTGCCCGCGCGCGCGCCGCATCGCCAGCGTCTCGGCCTGGTCGTCCAGCGTGTGGCCGGTCAGCACGATGTCGGTGCCCGCCTCGCGCGCAGCCTGCGCGAGAAGAAGGTGCCGCGCCTCGCGCGCGGCGGCCGACAGGCCGGCGGCCGGCTTCGCCGCGTCCCACGCCATCGTGCGGTGGGCGATGCCCAGCCCTGCGGCGATCCCCGCGACCTGCCGTGCCTCGTCGGCCGATTCCGGCCGCAGGCGATGGTCGACGGTGACCGCCACCGGCTCGACCGGGCTGTGGGTCGCCTCGAGGAAGCGGCGGAACAGGATCAGCAGCGCGAGCGAATCGCCGCCGCCGGACACCGCCACCGCGACGCGGCGTCGGCCGGAAAGGTCGAGCGAGGAAAAAAGTCCGGCGGGATCGATGTCGGCCAAGTTCGCACCCGCAGGCGCATGACCAGGCAGGGATGACGCCGCCGCCGCGTTCACGACCTCAGCAGGAAGCGCGGGCGCGCTCCTCCTTGGCCCGCTGCAGGATCGACGGCGAGGCCTTCGGGTAGCGCTTGGCCACGTTGGCGAGCGTGGCGCAGGCGAGGTCGCGCTGCTTCATGGCCGACAGCGTCACGCCGAGCTTCAGCAGCGAGTCCGGCGCCTTCTTGGCGTCGGGATAGTCGCGATTGGTCTCGAGGAAGGCCTGCGCCGCCTCCTGGTAGCGCTCTTGGCCGAGCAGCGCCTCGCCCAGCCAGAAATGCGCGTCCGCCGCATGCCCGTCCTGCGGGAAGCGCGCGATGTGGTCGCGAAAACCGGCCTCGGCCATCGCGTAGTCGCCGGACAGGATCATTTCGTAGGAGTTGCGATAGAGCTCGTCCGGGCTGTCGGTCGCCGGCAGCGAGGCCACGCTGGTATTGTCGGTCGGCGCCCCGCCGACCTGCACGCCCGGCAGCGGGCCGCCGCCCGGCGCGGTCTGGATCGGGTTGCCGTTGGCGTCGAAGGTGATCCGGCCGAGGTCGCGCTGCGGCGCGCCGAGCTGCTGCTGGCCCTGCGGCGGCAGCGAATTGCTGCCCTGCGGGCTGGCGATGATCGTCTCGATCGAGGTGGCATCGCCGCCCTGCGCCTGATCTTGCGCCTGGCCCTGCGGCTGGCGGGGTGCGCCGGCGGGGGCGCCCGCGTCGGTCCGCTTGGCCGGCGTGCCGGGCTTCTCGAGCTGCTGGAAGCGGAACTCGTTGTCTTCCTGCATCTTGCGCATCTGGTCCTGCATCTGCAGCACCTGGAAGTTGAGCTCCTCGAGCTGGCCGTTGAGCTGGCGGATCTGCTCCTCGAGCTGCTGCACGCGCGGGTCGCCCGCCTGCGCGAGCTGGACGTAGCCCGGCTGCGGGTTGCGCGGCCCGGGCTGCCGCATCTTGTTCTGCGGCACGCGCTGGTCGAGATAGGCGAGCCCGGCCTGGACGAGGCCGGAAATGTCTTCGTTGCTCCGCCCGGCGGCGGTGACGCTGCCGACAAAGACGAGCTGCGCGGCGACGGCGCCGCCGAGAATGGTACTGATCTTCATGTCTTCCCCGCTTCGGAAGATGAAACCTGCCTGCCGAAGCCAACCGGCCCCGCTGGTTTCATATCAAGCCGCGCGAGTTCGGCCAAATTTTGTTTGGATGCGAGCGGTCGGACGGCCGGAGCCGCCTTGCGCCCCGCCGGATGCCCGGCGGGGAAGCCTGCGCGGCTGGCTGATGTCAGCTGCCGGCGCCGCGCAGCACGGTGACGGCGCGCCGGTTCTGCGACCAGCAGGAGATGTCGTCGCACACCGCGACCGGCCGCTCCTTGCCGTAGGAGATCGTGTTGATGCGCGTTCCCGGCACGCCCCTCGCGACGAGGAAGTCGCGCGTGGCCGCGGCGCGGCGGGCGCCGAGCGCGAGGTTGTACTCGCGCGTGCCGCGTTCGTCGGCATGGCCCTCGATGGTGATCTGGTAGGTCGGATACTGCGCCAGCCACTGGGCCTGGCGGGCCAGCGTCGCCTGCGCGTCGGCGCGGATGGCCGAGGAATCTGTGTCGAAGAAGATGCGGTCGCCGACCTTGACGGTGAACTCCTGCGGCGAGCCCGGCGCGCCCGCCCCGCCGATGCCGAGATCGGCCGCGGAGTTGGGGATCTCGTTCTTCGACGCGCAGCCCGCGACCGCGAGCATCGCGGCCAGTGCCAGCATCACGGGGGCCTTGGTCATCGTCTCGATACGGCTCATGGCCGCCTCTCCTTGCAATTTGAAGGTTTCTCTTGAGCGATCAGTAACCAAATCGCGCTTAACCGCCGCTCAAGAAACAGGGTTAACGAACCGTGAACCCGCCCCCGCTGTCCCCGGCCCGCCGTCGAATCGTGCGGGCTTGCGGCACATTTTCGGGCAAATGGGGCGGAAACGCGGCGTTTTCCGCCCAGGCCGCCTATTCGAGCAGCGGCGACCAGGCCGGGTCGGAGGCGAAGTGCGGCGTCGGCACCGGCTGCTCGTTGCGGCCCGTCAGGTCGATCGAGAACAGCTTCGGCCCGCCCGAGCCGGCGGCCTCGCGGAAGAACATCAGCACGCGCCCGTTCGGCGCCCAGGTCGGCCCCTCCTGCAGGAAGCCCGACGACAGGATGCGCTCGCCCGAGCCGTCGGTGCGCATCACGCCGATCTGGAACTGGCCCGCCGTCTGCTTGGTGAAGGCGATCAGGTCGCCGCGCGGCGACCACACCGGCGTCGAGTAGACGCCCTCGCCGAAGGAGATGCGCTTCGGGTTCGAGCCGTCGGCGCCCATCACGTAGATCTGCGAGCGCCCGGTGCCGCCGCCGCGGTCGGAGGTGAAGACGATCTGCGAGCCGTCCGGCGAATAGGAGGGCGAGGTGTCGATCGCCGTCGAGTTGGTCAGCCGCTGCGTGTTGCGGCTCCTGAGGTCCATCGCGAAGATGTTGGAGTTGCCGTCGTCGCGCAGCAGGCTCATGACCACCTTCTGGCCGTCCGGCGAGAAGCGCGGCGCGAACGTCATGTTGGGGAAGTTGGCGACGAGCTCGCGCTGGCCGGTCTCGATCTGCAGCAGGTAGACCTGCGGCTGGCCGCGCTCGTAGGACATGTAGGTGATTTCCTGCCGTGTCGGCGAAAACCGCGGGGTGAGCACGATCGAGGAGCCGTCGGTGAGGAAGCGCTGGTTGGCGCCGTCCTGGTCCATGATCGCCAGCCGCTTGACCCGCTTGTCCTTGGAGCCGGACTCGTCGACGAAGACGACGCGCGTGTCGAAATAGCCCTTCTCGCCGGTCAGCCGCTGGTAGATCGTGTCGGCGATGATGTGGGAGATGCGCCGCCAGTTGGCCTTGTTGGCGAAATACTGCTCGCCTACGAGCTGCTGCCCGGCATAGGTGTCCCACAGCCGGAACTCGGCGCGCACGCGCCCGTCCGCCTCGGTCGTCACCCGGCCGGTGACCAGCGCCTGCGCGTTGATGACGGTCCAGTCCGAGAAGCGCGGCGCCACGTCCGGGTTCGAGATCTTCTCGATGAAGGCCGCCTTGTCGACCGGCGCGAACAGGCCCGAGCGCTTCAGGTCGGCCTCGATCACGCCGGAGATGTCCGCGCCCAGGCTGTCGCCCGACAGGAAGTCGGTGATGGCGATCGGCAGCGGCTCGACGACGCCCTTGTTGACGTCGATCTCCAGCACCGCATGGGCCGGCAGGATCGCCCCGGCCAGCCCGAGCGCCAGCGAGCCGGCGAGCAGGACGGTCTTCAACAGGTTCTTCATGTGCAATGGCCTCCTGGAGCGTTGCGCGGCGGGCGGTTCAGAACATTTCGCTGGGATCGAAGTTGACCAGCACCTCGGCCCAGACCTCGTACTTGCCCTTGGGCACGAGCAGGCCGACCTGGTCGCATTTCTGCACGGCGCGCACCGCGCTCTCGTCGAACTGCTGGTTGCCGCTCGGGTTCTGGACGACGGGCCTGCCGTCGAGGCGGCCGTCGCGGTTCAGGCTGAAGCGCACGGTGGTGCGCAGCCCACCGCCGCCGTCGGCCCCGGCGGGAATCGACCAGCAGCCGGAGAGCTGCTGGCGCAGCGCGTCTTCCTCGCTCTGCGACAGCTTGACGCCTTCGGTGGTCCTGCGGCCGCCGAGCGCGGCGGTCTCGGTCGAACGCTTGGCGCCGCCGCCCGATGGCGCCTCCTTGCTGAGCAGCGCCGCGACCTCGTCCAGCGTGTCGTCGGGCTTGTCGGTCTTCGGCTGCTGCGTCGGCTTCTCCGCCGGCTTCTCGGCGACCTTGCGCTCCGGCGCCTTCGCCGTCTGGGCCTGCGGCGGCTGCGGCCGCGCCTGCGGGGCGGGCGCCACGGTGGGGAGCTTGACCGGCGCGGCGTCGGGGTTCTCGGCGACCGCCGCCTGCTTCACCGGATCGGGCGCCACCTCCTGCTTGGGCTGCTCCTTCACCGTCTGCTCGGTCGCCGGCGCCGGCTTCGGCTCGGCCGTGCTGGCGGTCTGCTCCGGCTGCGGGGCGGGCTTCGGCGTCGGCTCGGGCATAGGCTTCGGCGCCGCGGCGGTCTTCACCTCGCGCGGCTTGGCCTGCGGCGTCGGCGCGCTGTCGTTGTCGACCGTGTTGTTGCCGACGTTGCGGGCCTGCGGGACGGGATCTGGGCGCGGCGTAGGCTTCGGCGCGGACTTCTCCGCCACCGGCGCCTTCTTGTCGCCCTGCTGGACGCGGCTCACCTGCTCGACCGGCACGATGTCGACCGGAAACGCCTCGACGTCGGCCACCTGCAGCGGCGGCGGTGCCGACAGCGCCAGCAGCCCGTAGCCGAGCAGCGCGGCATGGAGCGCGGTCGAGATGACCAGGCCGGCTCGCATGGCTCTCCTACTTGCCCTCTTCCTGCAGCGTCACGAGGCCGAGATTGCGGAATCCGGCCGACGAGATGCGAGCCATCACGCGCATGACCGTGCCGTAGTCGGCGGTCTTGTCGCCGCGCACGTAGATGCGCTCGTCATAGCCGGTCTTGGCGATCGCCTGCAGCTTCGGCACCACCTCGTCGACCGGCACCTCGGTCTCCTGCAGGAACACCTGGCCCTTGTCGTTGATCGAGACGGTGATCGGCTGCGTCTCCGAGTTGAGCGCCTTGGCCTGCGTCTCCGGCAGGTCGATCGGCACGCCGACGGTCAGCAGCGGCGCGGCCACCATGAAGATGATGAGCAGCACCAGCATGACGTCGACGAACGGCGTCACGTTGATCTCCGACATCAGGCCGTGCTTGCGGCCCCGGCGCCCGTGGCCGCGGGAGCCCTTGCCGCCCGCCTGCCGCATCGACATCGCCATGCTGCGTCTCCCTAGGCTGCCGCTCGCGGCGCGACCTTCTCATCGATCTGTCGCGACAGTATGGCGGAGAACTCGTCGGCGAAGCCCTCCATCCTGAGCCCGAGCTTGCCGGCGTCCGACGACAGCTTGTTGTAGGCGATGACGGCGGGGATGGCCGCGAGCAGGCCCATCGCAGTGGCGAGCAGCGCCTCGGCGATGCCGGGCGCCACGACCGCGAGGTTGGTCGACTTCGACCCGGCGATCGCCTGGAACGAGGTCATGATGCCGACCACCGTGCCGAACAGGCCGATGAAGGGCGCCGACGAGCCGATCGAGGCGAGGAAGCCGAGCCGGCCCTCCAGCTTCTCCATCTCGCGCGTCAGCGCCAGGTCCATCGCCTTGTCGATGCGCGTCTGCAGGCCGAGCGGCATGCGCGCGCCCTTCTCGAAGCTCTTCTTCCACTCGCGCATGGCGGCCACGAAGATCGAGCCCATGCCGGTGGTCTTGCGCTCCGACAGCGAGCGGTAGAGGTCCTCCAGCGACTGGCCGGACCAGAACACCTGCTCGAAGCGGTTGAGCGCGGCGCGCATGCGGCTGAACGAGATGACCTTGTCGATGATGATCGCCCAGCTCCAGACCGAGGCCGCGAGCAGGCCGATCATGACCAGCTTGACGACCCAGCCCGCCTGCCAGAACAGCGCCCAGATGGAGAGTTCGCCGCCGGGGGCGGCCAGTGCGTTCACGTCCATGTCGTATGTCCCTGTGACCCGGCTCGAGGTCGCCGGTCCGTGCGCATCGTTCCGTTCCAGCCGGCCCGCGAACGGGTCGGACAACAGCCCCCTTTGCGCCGTTGCCGGCCTTTTCCGGGCCAAATTTGGTGAAAGGAAGGCGCAAATTGTACGCATTCCCCACCACGGTCTTCATGGACCGTTATGGTTAACGATCGGTTAGGAGATGCGGCGTTTCGGGACGCGATGCCTCGACCCGTGGGACGGGCTGCCCGTGGGCGGGCTATGCCGGGTCGGCGGCGTCCGCCGGCCTGAAGGCGGCGATCCATTCCTTCGGGAAGCGGCGCGGCCGCCCGCCCTCGCCGATGATCGCGGCCTCGACCTTCGCCTCGACCAGCACCTCGTCGCCGCGGCGGATCTTCTGCGCCATGAAGATGCGCGCACCCGAAACACTCTCGGTGCGCGTGTCGATGGTCAGGATGTCGTCGATGCGGGCCGGCGCTCGAAAGTCGATCTCCATGCGCCGCACCACCCAGGCGAGCGCCTCGCCATGCTTGCCGGCCTGCAGCTCGATGTGGTGGACGCCGGCCAGTCGCAGGAAGTCGGAGCGCCCGCGCTCGAAGAACTCGAGATAGCGCGCATGGTAGACCACGCCGGTGAAGTCGGTATCGGCGAAATAGACCCGCGCGATCAGCCGGTGCCCGGCAGGCGTCAGCTCGCCCGCGAGCGGAGCGTTGGGATTCCCGGTTCCCGGCATCATTCTTCCTGAAACAGATTGATCTGCTGCTGCGCGAGGTCGGCCGGCGCGTCGAGGCCGAGATGGCGCCAGGCATTGGCCGTCAGCACCCGCCCGCGCGGCGTGCGCTGGATGAAGCCCTGCTGGATCAGATAGGGCTCGATGATGTCCTCGATCGCGTCGCGCGGCTCCGACAGGCCCGCCGCGATGGTCTCGATGCCGACCGGCCCGCCGCCGAAATTGCGCGCGATCATGTTGAGGTAGCGCCGGTCGAGCTGGTCGAGGCCGAGCGAATCCACCTCCAGCCGCGACAGCGCCTCGTCCGCCACCCTGCGGTTCACCTCCGGCGCGCCGGCCACCGTGGCGAAGTCCCGCACGCGTCGCAGCAGCCGGCCGGCGATGCGCGGCGTGCCGCGCGCGCGCCGCGCGATCTCGGTCGCGCCGTCGTCGGAAAGCGGCATGCCGAGGATGCGCGCGCCGCGCCGCACGATCAGCTCCAGTTCTTCCACCGTGTAGAAGTTGAGCCGCACCGGGATGCCGAAGCGGTCGCGCAGCGGGTTGGTGATGAGGCCGAGCCGGGTGGTCGCCGCCACCAGCGTGAAGCGGGCGAGGTCGATCTTGACCGAGCGCGCCGCCGGCCCCTCGCCGATGATCAGGTCGAGCTGGAAATCCTCCATCGCCGGGTAGAGGATCTCCTCCACCGCCGGGTTCAGCCGGTGGATCTCGTCGATGAACAGGACGTCGCGGTCCTCCAGATTGGTGAGCAGAGCCGCGAGATCGCCGGCCTTGGCGATCACCGGGCCGGACGTGGACTTGAAGTTGACGCCCATCTCGCGCGCCATGATCTGCGCCAGCGTCGTCTTGCCGAGCCCGGGCGGCCCGACGAACAGCACGTGGTCGAGCGCCTCGCCGCGTCCCTTCGCCGCCTCCACGAACACCTTCAGGTTCGCCCGCACGGCCCCCTGCCCGACGAACTCGTCGAGCGACTGCGGCCGCAGCGCCGCATCCGCATCCTCGCCGCGCTTCTCCGACGAGATCAGGCGTGGCGCGGCGCTCATGCGAGGAGTTCCATGCCGGGGACCAGCTTCGCGGCGCGACGGTCTAAGGTTACGGTTCCCGAGCAGCCTGCGCGTCTTCCCAGATGCGCGACGAGGAAATCGGTGAGCAAAGCAGACTTCCCTGCATCACGTGCAACGACAAGCAGTTCCCTGCCCTCGACGATGAAATCGTCCGAGTCGAGAATGCCCGAAACGGCATCGAGGATATCGGCATGGGTCAGGCGATAGCGGAAGCGAAGCACCCAGATCGTCTCAGCCAAGGTGACGGCACTGACGAACGCCGGGTCGGCGCCCGATCGGTTCTGGAAGAAGCGCATGGCTGCGGCGTGCTGCACGGCGTCATCCGCGGTCAGCAGACGCACGAGCACATTCGTATCAACCCCGATCAATCGCTCCCATCCTCCGCGACGCCGCCATGCCACTCCCGCTGAATGCGCGCATCATCCTCGGCAACCGCTTCCATGATCGCCTCGTCCATCTCCTCCACCGAGAGCGGCTTCATGCCCTTCCGGTGCAGCATGCCGGCCAGATCCACAGCTCGCAGCTTGCGTGGCCTCACGATTGCCCTGCCGTCCTCGACGATCCATTCGATACGCGCGCCCCGCTCGAGCCCGAGCCTGTCGCGCACCTCCTTGGGCACCGTCGTCTGGCCCTTGGAAGTGATGCTGCCGATCATACCCATCGGATTTCTCCTTACTCACAAGATATAGTAAGGAACTTTGCTCCGATCAAGGAATCACCGCGCCAGCTCCTTCAGCCCCAGCCGGATCAGCTTCGCCGAATCCGCGCCCTCGCCGGCCGTCTTCAGCGCCGCAGCAACCGCGTTGGCGGCGATGTCGCGCGAATAGCCGAGATTGGTCAGCGCCGAGACCGCATCGGCCACCGGCGCGGGCGCCACGCCCTCGCCGAGCTCCTGCTTCAGCCCGATGTTGAGCGCCCCGTCGCCGGCGAAGGCCGGCGCCTTGTTCTTCAGCTCGGTGACGATGCGCTCGGCCACCTTGCGGCCGACTCCGGGCGCGCGGGCCACCATGGCGATGTCGCGCAGCGCGATCGCGTTGGCGAGCTCGGCCGGCGACAGCGTCGACAGCACCGCCAGCGCCACCTTGGCGCCGACGCCCTGGACGTTGTTCTGCAGCAGCCGGAACCACTCGCGCTCCAGCGCGGACTGGAAGCCGTAGAGCCGGATCACGTCCTCGCGCACATAGGTCTCGATGAACAGCACCGCCGCCTCGCCCGGCCCCGGGAGACCCGACAGGGTGCGCGACGGGCAATACGCGACATAGCCGACGCCGTGCACGTCGATGACGCAATGGTCCTCGCCGATCTCGTCGACGGTGCCTTTCAGCTTGCCGATCATGGAAACGTTTCCGGCGAGAGGAGTTCCACCGAGGGGAAGTACCCACCGTAGCGGCTTGGATCGCGGGTGAGCAGGCGGTGACCGCCATGGGAGGCATGCGCTCCGATGAGAAAGTCCGGCAGCGTCCGCTCGCGTGCGCCGCCGGCACGGCGATACCGGGCATGCGCCAATCCGGCCGTGTAGGCCGCCTCGAACGGCAGGTCTACTCTGTCTATATCCAGTTCCTCGGCATAGGCGGCTAGCAGGCGTGCATCCAGCGACGGGGCGATCTCGGACCAGACGATCGCATTGACCACCAGCGCTCCATCCATCCGGCATTGAACGAGGGCATCCCGGGACCAGCCGCTCCACGGTCTCGGCGAGCCCCAGACATCGATCAGGATATTCGTGTCAATCAAGGTCGAGGTCTTCACGCGGCCCTCTCAGCCAGTCGACAAATTCCTTGCCGTCCATCCCGCCGGAATCGATGGTCCCGGCCATGCGCTCCAGCGCGGCCCGAAAGCGCGTAAGGCGCTCTTCCGATGTTGCTTCATCGGCTGCGACCAGCCGCACCTTCTCTGCCTCGCGGACGAACGCGACCTCCGAGCCCGGCTTGATGCCGAGGTGGTCGCGGATATCCTTGGGGATGGTCACCTGGCCCTTGGTCGTGACACGCATGGTAATACCTCCAAGGTATTACTTATCGCCCAACACGGAACAAGTCAAGAACAAACCGGAAGCTAGCCTACCCCGCGAGCAGCGCCGCCAGCCGGCTCGGCACGCTCTGGCGGTGGTGCGCGTGGCAGATGGCGATGGCGAGCGCGTCGGCGGCGTCGTGCGTGTCGAAACGCGCCTTGGGCAGCAGCACCTTCACCATCATGTGGATCTGCGTCTTGTCGCCGTGGCCGACGCCGATCACGGCCTTCTTCACCGCGTTGGGCGCGTATTCGGCGACCGCGAGGCCGGCGCGGGCCGGCACCAGCATGGCGATGCCGCGCGCCTGCCCGAGCTTCAGCGTGGCGGAAGCGTCCTTGTTGACGAAGGTCGCCTCGACCGCCGCCTCCTCCGGCTGGTAGCCGGAGATCACCTCGGTCAGCCCGTCATGGAGCTGGCACAGCCGCCGCGCCAGCTCGGCCGTCTGGTCCGACTGCACGGTGCCGGCCGCGACGAAGCGCAGCGTGTTGCCGGCCGCCTCAACCACGCCCCAGCCGGTGCGCCTGAGCCCCGGATCGATGCCGATGATGCGAATCGTCTCTGCCATGGCCGAACCCTACGCCTGCCGCCCATGGATGCCAGCCGAAAAGTGAACGAACCGGAAACAAAACCGCCCCTGGTCCAATGGTTCGGGGTATCGCCGCCGTCGACGCTTGGCTATCGGGTGCTTTTCCGGGGGCCGACCTTGCCAGACATGCTCACCGAACCGCGCTTCCTGCTGCTTGCCTGCGTCATCGCGCTCGCCGGCGTCGCGCGCGGCCTGTCCGGCTTCGGCAGCGGCATGATCGTCGCGCCGGTGGCGGGCGCGCTCTACGGTCCGAAGGCCGCGCTCGTCATCGTCTCCATCCTCGACGCGCTGCCGATGATCCCGCTCACCCTTCCGGCGCTGCGGCATGCGGTCTGGCGCGAGGTGATCCCGATCTCGATCGGCAGCTTCCTGTTCCTGCCGCTCGGCCTGTTCATCCTGCGCCACGGCGACCCGACGGTGCTGCGATGGGTGATCTCGGCGGCCATCCTCGCCTGCGTCGCCGTCCTGTGGTCCGGCTATCGCTACAGGGGGCCGCGCAGCCCGGCCGTCTCTGTCGCCGCCGGCGCCGTGTCCGGCACACTGTCGGGCATCGCCCAGATCCCCGGCCCGCCGGTCATCGCCTACTGGATGGCGTCCGGCCTGCCGGCGCTCATCGTGCGCGCCAACCTGCTCACCTTCTTCATGATCGG
This sequence comes from Hyphomicrobiales bacterium, assembly GCA_017305835.1. Lineage (GTDB taxonomy): Bacteria > Pseudomonadota > Alphaproteobacteria > Rhizobiales > Rhizobiaceae > RCIO01. The sequence goes on along the minus strand of JAFKJY010000082.1, from coordinate 5,969 downwards.
CGAGTTCGTCACGCTGGGCAATCTGTGGGCGACCGACATGCTCATGCCCGAGCCGGTGACGATCGGCCTCGTGACGATGCCGCTCTATTTCGTCTTCCTGCTCGCCGGATGGCGGATGTTCGCCGTCACCGGCGACCGCGGCTACCGCCTCGTCACCTTCTGGCTGATCATCGCGGCGGCGCTGCTGGCGCTGCCGCTGTGGGACGGCGTGTCGGCGCGGCTCCCCGCCGCGTTCGCCTGAACGTCGGTGGAAAGGCCGGCTAGAGCTTCCCAGCAAAAGTGCGAAGCGGTTTTGCGTCCGGAAATGCGCTGATACAAAGAGATAGAGCGGTTCTGCCGATTCCGCGAAATCCGGAGCCTGCTCTAGCCGCGGCCGAAGGCGGTCCTGAGCAGCGTGATCTGGTCGGAGACCGGGTTGCCCTGCCGCGGCGCCAGCGACACCTCGTGCGAGGCGCCGTAGATCTGTTCGTCCATGCGCCGCACCAGCGCCTGCAGCGACAGCGAGCGCGTGACGATGTCGCGGAAGGCGCCCGGCAGCTCGGCCCAGCCGGGTGCCGCCTCGTTGGCGGAGGCCGTGTCGAGCCGCACCTTGGTCTTCTCGGAGGCGACCTGGTCGCGCGTCATCTCGCCCGAATTGGCCGCCCGCTGCAGCAGCAGCCACGAGGCGACCTGCATCAGCCGCGTCGTCAGCCGCATGGATTCGGCCGCGTAGAGCGTCGCGGCCACGCGCGACAGCCGCTTGGCCTCGGCCCGGCCCTCGCCGTCGAGATATTCGGCGGCCTGTTCGACCAGCGCCATGCCCTCGTTGTAGAGAGGCTTGAACGAGCTCGAGAAGACCCTGCGCTCGGCGAGGCTCACGAGCTGCCCGGTTCCGATTTCCGCCTCACCCATCACGCGCATGCCTTCGATCCTCGCCGCTCTTCTCACAACGGCACGGACGGCCGTCAATGCCCCTTGCACGGCAAGAACGGTGCCAGAGAGCGGCAAAACATGCGCAAACGGGGGCGTCCGCGCAAGACCATGTTTAACCGAAGGTTAACGCGCGCCGCCCGCGAAGCGGGCCGAACGCAAAAAAAGAGCCGCGGGAAGCGGCTCTCAGGAGTTTAACAGGGAGGCGTCAAACTGAGTGGCAAGGGCCACCCGGTCAGAATCCAGATCACTGGACGCACACAGTAAACGCCCGTAAAGCTTAACGACCGGTTAAGAGCCCGCAGATTTCTTTCCTAAAATCGCACGGACCTGTCCCGTCCGGGAACAGGATGCCGCCTTTTCCGGCCAGCCGGGCAGGCATCGCCCGTCCCGATTCGCGCCGCCGCGTCGCAATTCCGCCAATCCGTGTCGCCCTGCCTAACGTAACGGCAATCCGCACGTATAAAAGCGCGCATCCCGAAATTCGCAACCAAAACGAAACTTTCTGAAATCGATACGAAAGAAATGGCAGGGGAATCGAAATGGACTGGTACGCACTCACGAAATTCGCTCACGTCGTTTTCGCGATCGTCTGGGTCGGCGGCGGCTTCATGCTGGTGCTCAGCGGCATTCTCGCCGAGCGCGCCGACGACCGCGCCGCGATGGTCGCCAACCTCCGCAACACCGCCAAGCTCGGCAATCTGGTCTTCCTGCCCGCATCGCTGCTGACGCTCGTCTCCGGCCTCGTCATGTGCTGGTTCTGGGCGGGATTTTCCGATGCTTGGATCCTCGTGGGCCTCGCCGGCTACGCCTCGACCTTCGTCGTCGGCGCGGGCGTCATGAAGCCGACCTCCGACCGGCTGTTGGCCGCGATCGCTGCCGGGGGCCTCGACGACGCCGCGCTGGTCGCCGGGCGGCGCATGCTGCGGATCGCTCGCTTCGACTACACCGCGATGCTCGTCACCATCGCCGCGATGGTGCTGAAGCCGACGTCGGAGGATGTCGCGGTGCTGGCCGCGATGGCCTTTCTGTTCGTCGCCGGCGCGGTCCTGTTCCTCCTCCCGCGCGGCGGCGGGCGCCTCGCCTCGGCCTGATCCGTTCCAGGGGATGCGGCATCCCTGCGGGCCGGCCGGGCGAGACGCCCGGCCGGCCCGTCGTCGTTCAGGAGGCCTTCGCCATCTCGCGCAGGCGGAACTTCTGGATCTTGCCGGTCGAGGTCTTGGGGATCTCGGCGAACACCACCGCCTTGGGCACCTTGAAGCGGGCGAGCAGGCCCCGGCAATGCTCGATGATCTCGGCCTCCGTCGCGCTTTTGCCCGGCTTCAGCTCGACATAGGCGACCGGCACCTCGCCCCATCTGTCGTCCTGGCGCGCGACGACGCCGCAGCCCGCCACCGCCGGATGCTTGTAGAGCGCGTCCTCCACCTCGATCGAGGAGATGTTCTCGCCGCCGGAGATGATGATGTCCTTGGAGCGGTCCTTGAGCTGGATGTAGCCGTCCGGGTGCATCACGCCGAGGTCGCCCGAATGGAACCAGCCGCCGGCGAAGGCTTCTTCCGTGGCCGCCTTGTTCTTCAGGTAGCCCTTCATCACGATGTTGCCGCGGAACATCACCTCGCCGATCGTCTCGCCGTCGGCCGGCACCGGCTCCATCGTCTCGGGGTCGAGCACGGTCAGCCCCTCCAGCGCCGCGTAGCGCACGCCCTGCCGCGCCTTCCGCGCCGCCCTTCCGGCCTTGTCGAGCCCGTCCCAGTCAGTGTGCCACTCGTTGACCACCGCCGGCCCGTAGGTCTCGGTCAGCCCGTAGAGATGCGTCACCGCGAAGCCGGCGTCGGCCATGCCCGACAGCACGGCTTCCGGCGGCGGCGCGGCCGCCGTGTTGAAGGTCACCGTCTGCGGAAAATCGCGCTTGTCGCCCTCGGCCGCGTTGATCAGCGTCGACATGACGATCGGCGCGCCGCACAGATGCGTCACGCCATGGTCGGCGATCGCGTCGTACATCGCCTTGGCCCGCACCCAGCGCAGGCACACATGCGTGCCGGCCTGCACGGCGAGCGTCCACGGGAAGCACCAGCCGTTGCAGTGGAACATCGGCAGCGTCCACAGATAGACCGGGAAGCGGCCCATGCCGGCATGGATCGTGTTGGTGTAGGCCATCAGCGCCGCGCCGCGATGGTGGTAGACCACGCCCTTCGGATTGCCCGTCGTGCCGGACGTGTAGTTGAGCGAGATCGCGTCCCACTCGTCGTCGGGCATCGACCAGTCGAAGCCGGCGTCGCCCTCGGCCACCAGCGCCTCGTAGTCGAGGCTGCCGATGCGCCCGCCCTTCGGATAGGGTGCGTCGGCCGGATATTCGGGATCGTCGTAGTGGACGACCAGCGGCTTCACCTTCGCCAGCTTCAGCGCCTCGGCCACGACGCCGGAGAACTCGCGGTCGACGATCAGCATCTTGGTGTCCGCATGGTCGAGCTGGAAGGCGATGATCGCCGCGTCGAGCCGCGTGTTGAGCGAATGCAGCACCGCCTTGACCATCGGCACGCCGTGATGCGCCTCCAGCATGGCCGGCGTGTTGGACAGCATCACCGTCACCGTATCGCCCTTGCCGATGCCGCGCTTGGCCAGCGCCGAGGCGAGCCTCACCGAGCGGTCCCAGAACGCGCCGTAGCTGACGCGCAGGCCGCCATGGACGATCGCGACCCGGTCGGGGAACACCTTCGCCGCCCGCTCCAGATAGGTGATCGGCGTCAGCGGCTGGTGGTTGGCCTCGCGCCGGTCGAGGTCGCGCTCATATGGATTGGTCATCTTCCGCCCCCTCCTCGTCGTCCGGTCATGCTCCGCCGGCCAGTCCTTCATGGATCAGCTTCAGGGAGATGACGAGCATCAACACATACATCACCGAATAGAATATCTCCGGCTTCATGCGCTTTACCATTTCGGCGCCCGCCAGCGTCGCCACGGCCGCCACCGGCAGCAGCACCGCCGACGCGGCCAGATTGGCGGTGTCGAGCTGGCCGAGCGCCATATAGGGGATCAGCTTCACCGCGTTGACGATGGCGAAGAAGATGACGCTCGTGCCGACATAGACGGCCGGGTCCTGCTTCAGCCCGAGCGCATAGATCTGGTAGGGCGGACCGCCGGCATGCGCGACGAAGCTCGTCAGGCCGGAGAGCGCGCCCCAGAAATTGCCGGCGACCGGGCTCTGCGCCCGCTGCGGCGGCCGGTAGCCAGCGAGCTGCGCGATCCAGCGCAGGACGAACAGGAGCGCAAGCACGCCGACGAGCAGCTTCACCTGCGAAACGGTGATCACCGAGGCCAGCGCCCAGCCGGTGCCGATGCCGACCAGCGCGCCCGGCAGCATGTTGCGCAGGGTGACGGGGTCGCGGCGGCCCCGCCAGCTCCACAGCGACACCAGGTCCATGAGGACCAGGATCGGCAGCATGATCGCGGCCGCCTGCACCGGCGACATCACCAGCGCCATCAGCGGCACGCCGATCAGCGCCAGATTGCCCCCGAGGCCGCCTTTCGACAGGCCGACGAGTGCCACCGCGGGGATGGAGGTCGCGTAGAACCAGGGGTTGGCGAGGAGGTCGGACATGCGGAAGGAGTGCCTTTCGCCGAACGATTAGACGGATTGCGGGGCGCTGGCGAGAGAAGAAGTACCGGCCCGGCCGGCCACCTGTTCATCGCCGGCCTCTTCGTCTATGCCCAAATGCCACCATGATCGCGCCGCAAGCAGGCGGCGCCGTTCCACGGATCTTCCGATGCCCGCACAGACGCCAGACCGCTGCCGCCTCGTCCTGATCACGCCGCCCGGCATCGATCCCGCCGCGCTCGAGCGGAAGCTTTCGGCCGCGCTCGCCGCCGGCGACGTCGCCTCGCTGATCCTGCCCCGTTACGACCTCGACGACGCCGCCTTCCAGGCGCTGTGTGAGCGGCTCGTGCCGCTGGCGCAGGAGCGCGGCGTGGCGGCGATCGTCGCCGGCGACACGCGCGTGGCCGGCCGCGTCGGCGCCGATGGCATCCATGTCGAGGAAGGCAAGGCCGGCCTGGCCAACTACGCCGCTGCGGGACTTTGCTTCCTGGCCGTACCCGTGCTTATGGGCAGCCAGGAGTGGGATGACCACGACCGTAGCAAAAAGACCCTGGCTAGGGACCTGGCACGGGATTATCTGGAGAGCTGCCCGCCCAATGCAATATTGTTCTCCTTTGGCGACAACGACACCTATCCTCTCTGGTATGCGCAGGAGGTGGAAGGCATACGCCCTGATGTACGTGTGATGGTGAATACGCTGTTAGGTACAGATTGGTATATGAATGAATTGCGTTACAAGGTCAATGAGAGCGCGCCGTTCGATATCATATTCACACCGGAACAGATCATGGGCGACAAACGCAATGTCTCCTATTTTGTGAACGATGTTCCCGGCTATGACAAGAGCAAATACTACGATCTTTATTCCGTGCTGAAGAATGTCACGGGCAGCGATGAGCCTGCATTTACCAGACAGGCAGGAAATGGGAACACCGTCAACCTGGTACCAACGCATAAGTTCTCCGTTCCTGTCGATCTGAATACGGTGCGTACAAATGGCACGGTCCATGAAGGGGACAGTGTGGTGTCCGAACTGCACCTGGACATACCGGAACAGCGGAATTTCCTGGTCAAGAACGATCTTGCCATATTGGCCATCATCGCGGCCAATAAATGGAATCGTCCCATCTGCTTTACCTCTCCCCAGGAGCTGGGCGATCTGGGGCTATCGAAATACGTAAGACTCAGGGGGCTCTCTTATCAGCTGGTGCCCGTGTTGAATGGCAATGTAGACAATGACGTGGCCTACAAGACCATTATGGAGAAATTCACCTATGGCAATGCGAGCACCCCTGGTGTTTATTATGACGAGGAAAACCGGCGACACCTCAACAGCATCAAATTCGCACATGCGCAAATAGCGATGAGTCTTGTCGATGCCGGCAAAAAAGACTCCGCCCGCAAGGTGCTGGAACATTTCGATCAGAATGTGCTGGAGTCCAATTTCCCTTATGGCATGACCAGCAAT